>NZ_JBFAWA010000048.1:0-98380 GCF_040680035.1 Nonomuraea sp. NPDC052116
ACGCTGTCTCACCAGCCAGGTCATACCGCGATGACGATCACCACAGCAACCTGGCGATCTTCAAACAACCTCACGTGCGGAAAACGGGGCTAGCGTCTTCGGTTCTCTGTGTTTACCCAAGTAAAACGGACATCGGCGTAGCCTCGTCGCCTGCTGGCCGAGCCGGGCAGCGATTCGGTGGAAGCCGACGCCGCGTCTGTCCGGCAAGCCGGTCAGACCGTGGTGGAGAACCGCGTTATCGGGGCCTGACTTCGCATTCCCGGGTGGAGTGCGGCTCTTGGGCCACCGCCCCGCCGGACGCTGTCCTGTTGGTGCGGACACCAAGAGGGGCGGGGACCGGGCGCCAGTCGGGCGCCCGGCGGTTACTGAACATTACCGTTCGATTACCTTACGTCGCAACCCGATCGGGAGAGAATTCGGATCACAGTTCCACCGGTAACCACAGGCTCGCATAGCGAGCTCCGGCGACAGTCCATACCCTGTTCGGCAGGGCTTTGGCGGGTGCGGGGCCCCGGCGAGTGAGGGAGACGATGTCGGCGACGCGACTGCTGGTCCTTGGCGTGGTGCGGCTGCACGGTCAGGCACACGGCTATCTGGTGGGCTCCGAACTGGAGTCGTGGGAGGCCGGGCAATGGGCAGGGCTCAGGTCCGGCTCGATCTACCACGCGCTGCGTCAGCTGGCCAAGGAAGGTCTTCTGGACACCAGCGAGGTGCACGAATGGCCGGGCCGCGTCGATTACGCCATCAACGAGAAGGGCGAGGCGGAGTTCCTCGGGCTGCTCAGAAGCGCCCTCAGGGTTCCCGATCGGCGTCCGGAGCTGCTCAACGCAGCCCTTGTGCTGCTACCCGCGCTGCCCGAGGAGGAAGTGATCGCGCTGCTCAACGAGCGGGTGCACGCTCTGGAGGGCGATCGGGAGCAGATCGTGGCCTCGGCCCAGGAGGGAAAGCGCCCAAGGAACGTGAGAGAGCTGTTCACCCTGCGTGCGGCGCAGGCAGCGGGTGAGGCGGCGTGGATCCGTGACCTGATCGGGCGGCTGGAACGCGGTGAGGAGCCGGCCTGATCGGCCGGAGACCGGTTTGACGGCAGGAGGGTGGATCAGCCATAGTTCGATACCCAAATTTGGTTAACCAAATTTGGGTACCTCGAAGGAGTTTCATGCGCATCACGACAGCGGTACTTCTGGCGCTCGTCTCGATCCCCGCAACCGTGATCCCGGCAGCGGCGAACGCCGCCTCCGCCTGCCGGACGGTCAGCGCCGAGGTGGCGATGACCTCCAGCGGCCCCGCCGACCAGCGCGTCGCGGGCACCCTGTGCCTGCCGCGCGGCCGTGCCGCCACCGTTCAGCTGCTCATTCCCGGCGGCTTCTACGGCCAGGCCTACTGGCGGATGCGCGGCGACCGGCAGCGCCCCTCGTACGTGGAGACGATGACCGCCGCCGGGTACGCCACGCTGGCCATCGACCGTCTCGGCACCGGGGCGAGCTCCTACCCGCCGAGCGCCCGCTTCGGGCAGGACACCCACCAGATCGTCATCCGCCAGCTCATCCGGCAGTTGCGCGAGGGTCGTCTGGGCGGTGGCCGGTTCGCCAAGGTCGTTCTGGTCGGCCACTCGCTGGGCTCGACCCTCGCCCGCACCGTGGCCGCCGCACATCCGGCGGAGGTGGACGGCGTCATCCTG
The DNA here is from genome assembly GCF_040680035.1 of Nonomuraea sp. NPDC052116. Lineage (NCBI taxonomy): Bacteria > Bacillati > Actinomycetota > Actinomycetes > Streptosporangiales > Streptosporangiaceae > Nonomuraea > Nonomuraea sp. NPDC052116. The sequence continues at coordinate 1,679 of NZ_JBFAWA010000048.1, forward strand.
ACCGGCGAATCGAGCGTGCCGAACGAGGCCGCGTTCGAGCAGATGGGCGCGGGAATCTATCGCGCCGCCGACGACCCCCGCTTCGCCGATCGCGGGCTCGACGACGGCTACCTCACCACCCGGCCCGGCCTGCGGGCCACCTGGTTCTACCACCGGCCCAACGCCGACCCCAAGGTCATCGCCGCCGACGAGGCCACCAAGACGACGGACGTCTTCCCTCCCGGCGACTCCTACACCCCGCCCTCGATCAACAAGCAGATCCAGGCCCCCGTACTGATCGTCAACGGCGAGCATGACAAGCTGCTGGCCGGAGCCCGCTCCTCCTCCGCCGCGCTGCACGCCCAGGAGGCCCCCTTCTACGGTCCCCGTGCCAAACTGGAGACCGTCCTGGTCCCCGGCACCGGGCACGTGCTCAATGGCCACCGCACCGCGCCCCACTGGTTCGCCCAGGCACGCGAGTGGGCCGACCGCCGCGTGGGCGGAGCGGCGCGATGAGCCAAGAGCCGATCGACAGCCCGACCGGGTGGGTGGCCAGGCACGTCAAGAGCTACGCCGAGTCCGGCGGCGCTCGCGGTCACCTCTTCCACGGCGCCCCCACGCTGCTGATCACGACGATCGGCCGCCGTTCAGGACTTCCCCGGCGCACCGCCCTCATCTACGGCCGCGACGGCGACCGCTACCTCGTGGTCGCCTCCAACGGCGGCGCCGCCGACCATCCGCTCTGGTTCCACAATCTGCTCGCTCAGCCGCAGGTCAAGGTGCAGGTCGGGGCCGAGGTGTTCGATGCGGTGGCCCGCCCGGCGGCCGAGGAAGAGCGGCTCCGCCTGTGGGAGACGATGACCGGGGTATGGCCGCGCTACATCGGCTACCAGCGAGAGACGCCAAGGCGGATCCCGATCGTGATCATCGAGCGGGCGGCGATGCCGGACCTCGGCAGCGATGCTCCTGCGCATCTCGTTGACCGCACGCACGACGTCGGACATGACCTTGGCCAGTTCTGAGATCGCTTTCTATGTCTCAAATCCCAACTTTCACGATCATCGGGCTGGACCCCCACCCGGCGTTTCACAAGTGGTCATCATCTTGAGCCGCTGATCGTTGCATGGCCTATGACCTGGGTGGCCTCGTTGGAGACAGTGTCCACAACGAGGCCGTGGTGGTCGGGGACCACCGATCAGCAGGGACCGATCGTTGCCGGAGAGCCCGGAGAGCGAGAGCCGCTCCGCCTGCCGCCTCAGTACTGTGACTTCGCATGACCGACACCGAGATCGAGATCACCGCAGACCTGGTCCGCGACCTGCTGCAGGAGCAACATCCAGACCTTGCAGGGCTGGCCATCCGCGAGGTGGTGGGCGGCTGGGGCAACCAAATGTGGCGCCTCGGGGACGAGTTGGCCGTGCGGATGCAGCGCATGGACCCTACGCCGGAGCTCCAGCTCAAGGAGCGGCGGTGGCTACCTGTGCTGGCCCCGCGCCTGCCGCTCCCGGTGCCGACCCCGGTGCGGTTCGGCGAACCGTCCGAGCGCTTTCCCAAGCACTGGACCGTGATGACGTGGGTTCCCGGCCAGCCGCTGGACCACGGTTCGATCAGCCGCGGCGCCCACGCGGCCGACACGCTGGCGGGCTTCCTCAGGGCGCTCCATGTGGAGGCGCCCGCCGAGGCCCCGGCCAGTTCGGACTTCGGCGCTCACCCCAAGAGGTGCACGGGCGGCTTCGAGCAGTTCTTGCAGGCCATTGACCCCGACGCCGTCGGCGATGTCCGTGCCGTCCGGGCCGTATGGGCCGATGCCGTCGCGGCCCCCGAGTGGGAGGGCCCGCCGATGTGGCTGCACGGTGACCTCCATCCCGCGAATGTCGTCGTCTCGGACGGGACGCTCTCGGGCGTGATCGATTTCGGTGCCTTGTTCGCCGGCGATCCGGCGTGGGACCTCGGCGCCGCGTGGGTGCTGCTCCCCGCGGGCGCGGCCGCACGGTTCTTCGACGCGTACGCGCACGCGGACGAGGCAACGATCAGGCGCGCCCGCGGGCTGGCCGCTATGAAGAGCCTCTTCCTGATGCTCATGGGGCAGAACGGAGATCGGGGCCTTCCCGGCGGCAAGCCGAACTGGGGACCTGCAGGCCGGGCGGCACTTGATCGTGTTCTGAAGGGCGTTTGATGCACGCTTCTTGAACTTGTTCTCGATCTTGGTTGAGGGCCGCGCGGCAGCCCACCTTGTCCGGTGAGGGTCGGCGCTCGTGCAGGTAGTCCACGATCAGATCGCGGACCGGTCGGCATTGAATCTGGTAGCGGTCCGCCAGTTCCTCGATGCTCAGCTGGCCCAGGGCGAGCCCGAACGGCCCCGCGGCCAACGGGGTCCGAAAGGCGTCCGGTCCGGGGTGGGCGTCGGTCGGCCCACCGCTTCGCCGGTCAACGGGTGGAGTGCATGGCGAGCGGGGGGTTCGGGGCGGGGTCCAGCAGGCTGACCACCCAGTAGGGCAGCGGGTGGGTGGGCCGTCTAGTAGTGGGTGCGCAGGGCTGCGTACACGTCGATGCGGGGTGTTGTGACCTCGGTCTCCGCGCTCGTGTACGTGATCGGCTTGCCCGTGCGCTTCAAAGCGTTCACCATGCTGTCCACCCCGGCGCGTGGCCGCTTCTGGTGGAGGAGGGCCAGGGAGCCGGCCACGTGTGGCGCGGCCATGGAGGTGCCGTTCAGCGTCGCGTACGTGTTCCCCGCGATCGCACCCTTGATCGACACTCCGGGCGCGAACACGTCCAGGAGCGTCCCACGGTTCGAGAAGGCGGCCACCGCGTCCTGCTTGTCCGTGGCGCCGACCGCGACCGTGTTGGAGACGCACGCGGGCCACGACACCGCGGACTCGAAGCCGTTGTTGCCTGAGGCGACCACCGTGGCGGTGCCCTTGGCGAGGAGCTTGTCGACCTCGGTCTTGAAGTCGGCCCCGTCGCCCGTGTCGCAGGCCTCGGTGTACTGGCCGCCGCCCAGGCTCAGGTTGACGGAGGCGATGTTGTACTGGTCCGCCAGCAGGTCCGCGTACGCCATGCCGGTCAGGACCGACGAGTCGTACGCCAGGATGCAGACGGGGCGGCCGGCGCAGTACGGGGAGTCGTCGAAGCGGCTGAACACCTGCACCGGCACGATCTGGGCCTTGGGTGCGACGCCGCTGGCCGGGAAGTCGGCGGTGGCCTGGCCGGCGGCGATGCCGGCGACGTGCGTGCCGTGGTAGCACAGGCCGTACTGCGGCTGCGGGGCGCCCGTCATGCAGGCGGCCGTCTCGGCGTTGGCGGCGCCGTCGCCGATCTGGAACTGGCTGCCGTTCGGGCACAGCGGCGTGGAGTTGTCGGCCGGGTCGGTGGCCGAGAAGCAGGCCTGGGCGACGATGCGATTGCCGAAGGCGGGGTGGTCGTTGTCGATGCCGCTGTCGATGATCGCGACGGCCGTGCCCTTGCCGGTGACGCCCTTCTGGTGTGCCCGGTCCGCGCCGATCAGCGGGATGCTCTCGACGAGCGAGGGCTCGTTGAGCTTGTCCTTGCGGATCGAGACCACGTCGGACTGCTCGGCGATCTGCTCGAGCTCCGCCCGGGTGCCCCGGTAGACGAAGAAGTCCAGTTTGCCGGCCACCTCGGAGGGCGGCTCCGCGTAGACGTTCTTCTTGTCCCGCTTGACCTCCTCCGCGCTGGACCGGACGGACCGCACCTGCGCGGGCTGCTGCACGCGGACGATGGCGCGGTGCTCGCCGGTCGCGGTGATCGCTGGGTCGATCTTGGACTCGGGGTCGGCCAGGGCGGGTGTGGCGACCAGCGCGGCCGAGGTGGCGGCCAGTGCGATGGCGCCGGCCAGCAGAGACGAGAGTCTCAACTGTTCCTCCGGGGGTTGAGGGAGCGAGGGGGTTGAGGAGGGTGAAGGGGGTGAAGAGGGTGAGGGGGTGTTTGTCGTTAAGAGTAACGATTGGTGTAATCACGCAGCGAAAAGGGCCGGATCCCGCCGATCCGGCCCTTGTGGCCGGCCCCCCGCCGTCCGGCCCTCGCAGCCGGACCCCGCCGTCCGGCCTTCCCCGCGCCGATCAGGCGCGGGCGCCCGCGGTGGCGCGCTCGGCGTCGATCCGCGTGGTGGTCACTGAGGTGCCCGCCGCGTCGTAGCGGATGGGCGTGCCCGTCTCCTGCAGCCGCTGCAGGCTCTGCGCGACCGTGAAGGCCGGGTACGCCTGCTTCATCAGCGCGAACATCCCCGCCACGTGCGGCGCGGCCATCGAGGTCCCGCTCTTCTCCGCGTACGTGTTGTTCGGCACGGAGGAGTTGATGTTCACCCCCGGCGCGAACAGGTCGAGCAGCGGCCCTCGGTTGGTGAAGGAGGCCAGCGCGTCGGAGTCGTCGGTGGCGCCCACCGTGACGGCGGTGGAGATGCAGGCGGGAGTGGCGACGCCGTTCGGGAAGCTGTTGTTGCCCGCCGCCACCACGGGGGCCACGCCCAGGCCCACCAGCGTGTCGAACTCGGGCTTGACCGCCGCGGCGGACGCGTCCGTGTCACAGGCCTGGGCGTACGGGCCGCCCCCGCCGAGGCTCATGTTCACCGAGGCGATGTTGTGCGTCTTGGCCACCCGCGCGATGTATTCGAGCGCCAGCTTCTGGTCGGAGGTGTAGCTGAGGAAGCACGGTGCGGAAACGCCGCCGATCAGGCAGGTCATCGGGTTGTCCACGCGGCTGAAGACCTGGACCGGGAGGATGCCCGCCTCGGGGGCGACGCCGTTGGACGGCGCCCCCGTGGCCAGCCGGCCGGCCGCGATGCCGGCCACGTGCGTGCCGTGGGAGCAGGCGTTCGCACCCCTGATGACGCACTGGGCGGTCTCGGCGTCCGCCGCGCCGGGACCGGTCTGGCTGGGCTGGTTGTTCGGGCAGAGCGAGACGGCGCCGTCGCTGGCGTCGGAGGAGGAGAAGCACGCCTCGTCCACGATCCGGCCGGTGAAGAACGGGTGGTCCCGGTCGATCCCCGTGTCCAGGACGGCGACGGTGGCGCCGCGGCCGGTCCAGCCGGCCTGGTTCGCCCGGTTCGAGCGGATGAGGGCGGTGCTGACGTCAAGGGTGGGCATGCGCAGCTCGTCCTTGTAGACGGACTGGACGCGGTTGTCCTTCTTGAGCTTGGCCAGCGTGGGGCCGTCCACCTCGGCCACGAAGAAGTGCGGTGACTGCGCGGACTCCAGGACCCGGCTGCCGTCGGACGCCTTCTCGATGTCGCGCGCGACGGCCTCGACGCTCTGCCCGGGCTTGAGCTGGATGATGGAGCGCACCCTGGACTTCGCCTCGACCTCCGCGGCCAGCGACGGGCTGATGATCGGATCGCCCGAGTCGGCGTGCAGCGCCGGGCCCGTACAGAGCCCGGCGACTGTTGCGGCCAGCGCCGCGGCGCCGGCCAACAGAGTTCGTAGCCTCACTTGTTCCTCCGAGAGCTCCTGGCTCGCTTACAGCCGCATACATCCCCACCTGCGACAACTGTGATGTCGGTGGTCTATGTAGCCCAGAGAAACGTTGGAGGCTTTTTTGCCTTCCTGCGGCCCTAGCCGCCTAGCACTGGTTATTTGACGGTTTTCGCCGCCTTCCGCAATGCCGCCGCGGTCGACTTGCCGTTCAGCCGCACCTTCTCGGCGGTGGTCAGCTTCTTGGTGCCGTTCGTGCCGTGCGCCCAGTTCAGCCAGGACGTGAGCAGCGCGCTGTCCAGCTTGGCCTTGCCTGCCTTGGTGCTCTTCAGCACCCGGTACGCCTTGCCGAGCGAGGACGCCTTCGTGACCTCGGGGAACACCTTGCTCGACTTGCCGATCAGCCTGAGGTAGCAGGTGAGCGTGGCGTCCGGGATCGTGCCGCTGCTGCGGTGGATCTCCACGGCCCACTGCTTGGCCGACAGCTTGGTGGCGTTCGTGCCCCGTGTGCAGACCTGCGCGGTGGTCTTCGGGGTCGGCGTGATCGTCACCGTGACGGTGACCGTGGGCAGCGGGACCGGCGAGGTGGAGGTCGAGGGCTGGGGAGTGGGGTCGGCCTGGTCGTCGGGCTCGGGGCTGGGGCCGCTGCTGTCCGACGGGTCGGGCTCGGGTGCGGGGTCCTCGGTCGGCACGCCCGGGGACTGCGTGATGGTCGGCTGCGGCGAGGCGCCGGCCAGGGCCGCCGCCAGGTCCAGGCGCGGCGTGCTGACCTGCTGGCCGTTGGCCTGATACGAGTACGGCCTGCCGGTCGTCTTCAGCGTGTTGATCAGGTCGGCCATCGGCGTCTGCGGCGACGCCTGCTTCATCAGCGCCAGCGCGCCGGCCACGTGCGGGGTCGCCATCGAGGTGCCGCTGAAGACGGCCGTCCGGTTGTCCGGCACGGACGACTCGATGTCCACGCCCGGCGCGAACAGGTCCACGATGGCCCCGCGGTTGGAGAAGTCCGCGATGACGTCGTTGTTGTCGTTCGCCCCGACGGCCACCGCCGAGGAGATGCAGGCCGGGTACGACGCCCCCTCGTAGAACTCGTTGCCCGCGGCGACCACGGTCGCGATGCCCTTGGCCAGCAGGGCGTCGATCTTCGGTTTGAAGATCAGCCCTTCCTCGCTGGAGTCGCAGTCGGTCTCGGACAGCTCGCCGCCCAGGCTCAGGTTCACGGCGGCGACCGGCTCGGTCAGGCCCGCCACGTAGTCCATGGCCTGCCGCAGCGACGACTCGAACGCCAGCAGGCACGACGGCTCGCCGCAGATGTCCTCGTCGTTGACCCGGCTGAAGACCTGCACCGCCACGATGTTCGCGCCCGGCGCGACGCCGCCGGTGCCGGCCGCGATGCCCGCGACGTGGCTGCCGTGCTCGCACAGGTTCGCGCCGTCGGCCAGGCACTTGGCAGTCGTGGCGTCCGCCGCGCCCGCCCCGGTCTGTGACGTCTGCCCGTTCGGGCAGAGCGACTCGACGCCGGCCTCCACGGCGGAGAAGCAAGCCTCGGCCACGATCCTGTTCCCGAACCACGGGTGATCGCGGTCGATGCCGGTGTCCAGCACGGCCACCGCCTGCCCGGTGCCGGTGTAGTTCTTGGCGTGCGCCTGGTCGGCCCCGATCAGCTTGAGGTTGGGGCTCACGTCCACCGGCGCGTACGTCCTGTCCCGGTGGATGGACGTGACCCGCGGGTCGTCGGCCAGCTTGGCCAGCTCCTCCGCGGTCCCCTCCACGACCATGAACGACTGGTTCTGCGGCTGCATCACCACGTCCACGCTCTCGGCGGCCGCCTGGCTCGCGACGGGCGCGTTCTGCGCCGGGTCGGTGAGCTCGACGATGGCCCGCACGGAGCCGCCGTCGACGCCTAACCCCTCCTCCACCTTGGCGGGGGGATCGCCGGGGGTGGAGGTTGTCTCTTCCACGACGCTCGGACTGGGAGTCGGATCCTCCGCGTAGGCCGGCGCCGATAACGGCAGCAGGGCCAACACGATCGAGCTCACGATCAGGGGGCGAAGTCGCACGCGTCCTCCGAGAGGGGGATGATCTCGGAGTTTAGGGTGATTTTCCGGATAGAGACAGGTCTCGGGGCCGGTTTCTCACCTAACTCTCAGCGGGCGCACCTCAAACGTTCAGCGTGTTCCCCTCGTGCGTGAGCCACACCGCGCCGAGCGGCGGCACCCTCAGCGTGGTCGAATGCGGCAGCCCGTGCCACGGCTCGTCGTCGGCCTCGACCACGCCCATGTTGCCCACGCCGCTGCCCCAGTAGTCGTAGGCGTCGGTGTTGACGATCTCCGACCACTGGCCGGAGTAGGGGAGGCCGAGCCGGTAGCTCTCGTGCGGCGCGCCGCTGAAGTTGATGACGCACGCCAGCGCGGACCCGTCGTCGGCGTAGCGGACGAACGAGAACGTGTTACCGGAGGCGTCGTCGGCGTCGATCCACCGGAACCCCTCGGGCTTGGAGTCCTGCTGCCACAGCGCCGGTGTCTCCTTGTAGATCCGGTTCAGGTCGCGGACCAGCCGCTGCACGCCCTGGTGCCCGTCGAACTCCAGCACCCACCAGTCGAGCCCGCGCTCCTCCGACCACTCCGAGCCCTGGCCGAACTCGCCGCCCATGAACAGCAGCTGCTTGCCCGGATGCGCCCACATGAACGCCAGCAGCGCCCGCAGTTGCGCGAACCGCTGCCACTCGTCCCCGGGCATCTTCCCGAGCAGCGACCCCTTGCCGTGCACGACCTCGTCGTGGGACAGCGGCAGCACGTAGTTCTCGGAGTACGCGTACAGCAGCGAGAACGTCAGCTGATGGTGGTGGTACTGGCGGAAGATCGGCTCGTGGCGCAGGTATTCGAGCGTGTCGTGCATCCACCCCATGTTCCACTTGAACCCGAACCCGAGCCCGCCCAGGTGCACCGGGCGCGAGACCCCCGGCCAGGCCGTCGACTCCTCGGCGACGGTCGAGATGCCGGGCGTCTCCCGGTAGACGACGGAGTTCATCTCCTTGAGGAACTCGACCGCGTCGAGGTTCTCCCTGCCGCCGTAGACGTTGGGCGTCCACTCGCCCTCGCGCCGCGAGTAGTCGAGGTAGAGCATCGACGCCACCGCGTCCACCCGCAGCCCGTCGATGTGGAACTCCTTGAGCCAGTAGAGCGCGTTGGCCACCAGGAAGTTGCGCACCTCCCTGCGGCCGAAGTCGAACACGTACGTGCCCCAGTCGGGATGCTCGCCCCTGGCCGGGTCGGCGTGCTCGTAGAGGGGGGTGCCGTCGAAGCGCGCCAGCGCCCAGTCGTCCATCGGGAAGTGCGCCGGCACCCAGTCCAGCAGCACACCGACGCCGCGCCGGTGCATCAGGTCCACGAAGTGGCGGAACTCGTCGGGCGTGCCGAACCTGGCCGTCGGCGCGTAGTAGGACGTCACCTGGTAGCCCCACGACCCGCCGAACGGGTGCTCGGCCACCGGCAGCAGCTCCACGTGGGTGAACCCCATGTCGACCACGTACGCGGACAGCTGCTCGGCCAGCTCCAGGTACGACAGGCCCGGCCGCCAGGACCCCAGGTGCACCTCGTAGATGCTCATCGGCCCGTCCTGCGGATGGCTCTCGGCCCGGTCCGCCACCCACTGGTCGTCCGCCCAGGCGTAGACGGACCTGTCGACCACGGAGGCGGTCAGCGGCGGCACCTCGGTGCGCCTGGCCATCGGGTCGGCCTTGTCACGCCACACGCCGTCGGCGCCCAGGATCTGGAACTTGTACCGCTCGCCCGCGCCGACGTCCGGGACGAACAGCTCCCACACCCCGGAGCGGCCCAGCGACCGCATCGGGTAGGCGGTGCCGTCCCAGTGGTTGAAGTCGCCGACGACCCGGATGCCGCGCGCGTTGGGCGCCCAGACGGCGAACGCCGTGCCCTCGACGTCCTCGTGCTCCATCACGCGGGCGCCGAGCGCCTCCCACAGCCGCTCGTGCCGCCCCTCGCCGATGAGGTGCAGGTCCACTTCGCCGAGCGTGGGCCAGTGCCGGTAGGGGTCGCGGACCTCGTACGGGTCGTGGTCGGCGTACTTGACGCTCAGCGCGTAGCCCGGCACCTTGTCCAGGCCGGGGACGGTGACCTCGAACACCCCGTGGGCCTGGTGTTTCATGTCGTGGGCCGTACCGTCCTCCAGCACCACCCGCACCTGCTCGGCCAGCGGGCGCAGCGTGCGGAAGACCACCCCGCCGGATACGGGATGCGCTCCCAGCACGGAGTGCGGATCGTGGTGTGCCCCACCCGCGAGGCGGTCGAGCTCTGTCCTCATCGGCATGCTCCCAACCTTGCCCTATGATGACCGTCCATCTCAGGCACTGCCCGCTTTCACCGAGACAATCACCGAAAGTGCGAAATCCTGGGTTTAACCTGCCTCACACCAGGCTTGGATCCAGCCTCTCCGGCTCCGACTCCGCGCCGCGTGCCAGTGCAGCGTCGAGCGCCTCCTGGCCCAGGGCCGCCCGCACCGCGGCGGTGATCCGGTCGACGTCGCCCCGTTCCCCGGCGGGGAGCGGCGCGCCCGAGGCCGCCCGCAGCGCCGCCGCCCGGCCCAGCAGCAGCGCCGCCTCCTCGTGGCGTCCGCCCAGGACACGCGCGCCCGCCAGCCCTTCCAGCGCGAGCGCGGTGGCCCGCGGATCGCCGACCCTGCGGGCCGCTCTGAGCCCTTCCAGCTGCAGCTCCAGGGCGGCGGCCGCGTCGCCCCGCTGCTCGGCCGCGAACCCCAGCTCGGCCAGGATCAGCGCCGCCCCCGGCTCGCCGGCCACCTCCCTGACCCAGCCCAGCCAGGCCCGCAGCCGCCGCTCGGCCTCGTCAAGGCGGCCCTGCCGCCGCGCCGCGAGCGCCAGGCCCAGCTCCGCGAACTCCTCGGCCGGACGGTTCGACTGCTCCACGGCCAGCCGCCTGGCCCGCTCGTGATAGTCGTCGGCCCGCGCATGGTCCCCCGTCAGCAGGGCGATCCGCCCCAACCGGGACAGCGCGTCGGACACCGAGCTCCACAGCCCGAGCTCCTCCGCCATCCGCAGGCCGTCCGCGCGCAGCTCGGTGGCCCGCTCGTAGTCGCCGGTGATCTCGGCGAGCGTGCCGAGGTTCTCGGCGGCCCGCAGCTCGCCCCACCGGTCGCCGAGCTCCCTGAACAGCGCCAGCCCCCGCTCGCCGTCCCGCCGCAGCGCCGCCAGGTCGCCGCGGGTGGCGGCGTAGCGGGCCAGCACGTTCAGCGCCGCGCCGGTGCCCCACTTGTCGTCCAGCTCCTGGAACGTCTCCAGCGCCCGCTCGATCAGGGCCCGGCTGGCCGAAAGATCGTCGTAGCCGAACATCGCGTACCCGATGAACCACCGCGCCCTGGCCCGCGCCGACCGCCCTTCGATGGCCTCGAACACCTCGTCGTCCGGCGGCCGCAGCCACCCCGCCAGCATCCGGAGCCCGGCCAGCCACACCCTCGCCTGCGCGGCGCCGGACCCGGCCACGCCCGGGACGGACAGCGCGGCCTCCAGCGCCCGCTGTCCCTCGCCGAGCCTGCCGCGCAGCACCCAGTACCAGGCCATGGCGTTCACCAGCCGCACCGCCTCGCCGGGCCGGGCCAGCCGCACCGCCGTCTCCAGCGCCGCCCGCAGGTTGGCGCTCTCGGCGTCGAGCAGCGCGAGCGCGTCCCGCTGCCCGTGCCCCCGCAGGTACGGCTCCGCCCGTTCGGCGAGCGCCGTGTAGTACGCGGCGTGCCTGAGCCGCACCTCGTCCAGCTCGCCGGCCTCCTCCAGCCGTTCCAGGCAGTAGGCCGAGACCGACTCCAGCAGCCGGTACCGCGGCTCGGCCCCGGGCGCCCGCACGCGGACGACCAGCGAGCGGTCCACCAGCCTGGCCAGCACGTCGAGGACGTCCACGCCGGGGTCGGCGGACACCTCCTCGGCGGCCTCCAGCGTGCTGCCGTCGGCGTGCGCGGCCAGCCGCCTCAGCACGACGCGTTCGGGGCCGGTCAGCAGCTCCCAGCTCCAGTCGATCATCGCCCGCAGCGTCCGCTGCCTGGCCGGAGCCCCGCGCAGACCCGACGCGAGCAGCCTGAACCGGTCGTCCAGCCGGTCGGCGAGCTGGCGCGGGGTCAGCGCCCGCATCCTGGACGCGGCCAGCTCCAGCGCCAGCGGCAGGCCGTCCAGGCGGGCACAGATCTCCGCCACGTCGGCGTCGGGCTCCACCCCGGCCCGCGCCGCGAACAGCTCCACCGCCGCCCCGCGCGTCAGCGGCGGCACGCTCCACAGAGCCTCGCCCCCGATCCGCAGCGACTCCTGGCTGGTGGCGAGGATCCGCAACCCGGGTGCGGCCTGGAGCAGCCGCCCGGCCAGCGCGGCGACCTGCTCGACGACGTGCTCGCAGTTGTCCAGCACGAGCAGCGTCTCCCTGCCCGCCAGCGCGCCCGCGATCCGCTCGACCGCGCCCTCGTGCGGAGCGCCCGGCCCGGCCGCGTCGTCGCGCAGGCCGAGCACGGCCGCGATCGCCTCGGCCACCTCGACCTCCGCCACCTCGACCTCCGCTGGCCGCTGCCGCAGCGCGGCCAGCTCGACCAGCCACACGTCCCCGCCGCCCGTACCCGAGGCGGCGGCCAGGGCCAGGCGGGTCTTGCCGACGCCGCCGGGGCCGGTGAGCGTCACCAGGCGGCCGGCCCGCAGCAGCGAGCGGACCTCGGCCACCGCCTCGTCCCGGCCCACCAGGCTCGTCAAGGGCACGGGGAGGTTGCCGCGGGAGCGCGCGACCGGGCCCAGGGACGGGTCCTGCCGCAGGATCGCCTGGTGCAGGGCCGCCAGCTCCGGCCCGGGGTCCAGGCCCAGCTCCTCCGACAGGCGCCGCCGCAGCTCCGCGTAGCCGGTCAGCGCCTCGCTCTGCCGCCCGGCCAGGTAGAGGGCCCGTACGTGCGCGGCGCGCAGCCGTTCGCGCAGCGGATGCTCGGCCACCAGGGAGGCCAGCTCGGCCGCGAGCAGGACGTGCTCACCGAGCCCGAGCCGCGCCTCGGCCAGCTCCTCCAGGGCCGCCAGCCGCTGCTCGCCCAGCCGGGCCACGGCCGCCAGGGCGAACGGCTCGTCGGCGAACTCGGCATAGGCGTCCCCGCGCCACAGCCCGAGCGCCTCGCGCAGCAGCGCGGCCCGCTCCTCCGGGCCGGAGGCCCGCTGCGCGCGCCCGATCAACGTCTCGAACAGCCCCGCGTCCACGGAGGACGGCTCCACGTGCAGCACGTACCCGGGCGCCCGGTACGCGACCAGCCCGCCGACCGCCCGGCGCAGTTGCGACACCTTCACCCGGAGGGCGCCGGACGCGTTCGCCGGGGGACGGTCGCCCCAGAGGTCCTCGATCAGCCGGTCCGCGGAGACGGGACGGCCGGCGTGGATCAGCAGGTCGGCGAGGAGCGCCCGGACCTTGACCTCCGGCACCTTGACCGGCTCCCCGTCCGCGGTCCACACCGCGAGCGGGCCCAGCACCCCGAACCGCATCCCACCCCCATAACCGACTCCAAATCAGACCATAACCGCGCACCTGGAGGGTGAACGCATCACTCCTACTCAGAGAGAACACTGAAATGTCGGAAAATATCTCCGTGCTCGGCCTCGGTCTCATGGGCACCGCGCTCGCGGCGAGCCTCATCGAGGCGGGCCACCGCGTCACCGTGTGGAACCGTACGCCGGCCAAGGCCGATCCCCTCGTCGCCAAGGGCGCGACCCGGGCGGTCACCCCGGCGCAGGCCGTCGAGGCGAGCCCGCTGGTGATCGTCTGCCTGCTTGACTACCCCTCCGTCCTGGAGACGCTCAGGGACGTCCCGCTGGAGGGCCACGTCGTCGCCAACCTCACCACCGGCCGCCCCGCCGAGGCCCGCGAGATGGCGGCCTGGGTGGGCGAGCGCGGCGGCGACTACCTGGACGGGGGCATCATGGCGGTGCCCCAGATGATCGCCAAGCCGGGCGCGCTCATCCTCTACAGCGGCTCGCAGCCGGCGTTCGAGCGCTATGAGCAGGCGTTCGGAGCCATGGCCGGGGCCCGCTACACCGGCGACGACCCCGGTATGGCCCCGCTGCTCGACCTGGCCATGCTGACCGGCATGTACGGCCAGATGGCCGGCTCCCTGGAGGCCCTCGCCCTGGTGAGGTCGGCGAAATACCCGTTGACGGAATTCACGGCGGAACTGCTGGTCCCGTGGCTCAACGCGATGGGCTCGATGCTGCCCCGCTGGGCGGCGGAGATCGAGGCGGGCGACTACCGGACGGAGGTGTCCAACCTGGAGATCAACAGGGCGGGCATGGAGAACCTCGTCCGCGCCTTCGAGGAGCAGGGCGTCAAGCCGGACCTGCTCCTGCCCATGAAGACCGTCATCGACCGGCGCGTGGCCCGCGGTCTCAGCCACGAGGGCCTGTCGGGGCTGGTGGAGGAGCTCTAGCGTGGAGGAGCTCTAACGCGGAGGGACTCTGGCGGGGAAAGGCTCTAGCGGGGGCGGAAGGCGGCCAGGGGGATGGAGATCCACGACGGGCGGTTACGGGCCTCGTAGACGACCTCGTACACCGCCTTGGACAGCTCGAACGCCCGCAGCAGCGCCGCGTCGCTGCGCGAGATCACGCCGCCGCCCTCGGCGTAGCCCTCCAGGAACGCCGCCCGGTTGCGGTCCGCCCACTCCTGGGCCCGCGGCTCCAGCCGCTCGGCCTGGGAGTGACCGGCCAGCAGGTGCCTGGCCGCGTAGTCGAACGAGCGCAGCATCCCCGCCACGTCCCGCAGCGGCGAGTACAGCGCCCTGCGCTCGGCCAGCGGCTGCCCGGGCTCGCCCTCGAAGTCCAGCACCACCCAGTCCGTGGGCGTGCGCATGACCTGGCCCAGATGGAAGTCGCCGTGAACCCGCTGCACGGGCACCTCGTGGGTGAGCAGCTCCACCTGGTGGTAGGCGTCCTCGATGGCGGTCACATGCTGGCGCAGCTCGGGCACCTCCGCGGCGGCCCGGCCCAGTTTCCGCCGGAACGCCTCGGCCATGCGCTTGACCTCGTGCGACTCGATGACGTCCGTGGGGAAGGCCGCGGCCAGCTCGTGGTGCACCCGCGCGCTGGCGCTGCCGAGCCGCAGCGACTCGGCCGCGAAGTCGCCGCCCGCGTCGGACGCCGGCAGCTCGGGCAGCGACGCGTACAGGTCGCGGACGCTGGCCAGGGCGAGGTCCCAGCCGTCGTTGGCGTTGGACAGGAACTCCTGCATGAAGCCGAGCGTGGTGTCGGTGCCGTCGAGGTCCGTCTCGATCCACCCGTACGGCTGCGCGACGTGCGGCGCGCCCCTGGCCGCCAGCGCCGTGACGATCTCCAGTTCGGGGTTGACGCCGGGGATGAGGCGGCGGAAAAGCTTGCAGATGTACGCGTCCCCGTACACGAGCGAGGTGTTGGACTGCTCGGCCCCCAGCACCAGGCTGCGCTGGGAGGTGTCGATGGCGGCCTCCGGCACGTGGCGCAGGCGCAGGCCGTTGCCGCTCACGTCGTGGGCCATGCCTTCGAGGAGCCAGCTCATGCGCTCGGAGTCGTGGACGGCGTCGTAGAGGTAGGTGTCGCCGATGGTGCCGATGAGGGCGTGGGACAGGCGGTCGGGGAGCTCTGCCCGCTCGCCGAGCAGGATCTGGTAGCGGTCGCGCGAGCCTTCCTGCCACACGGCGACGATCAGATGTCTGAGCCCGGACGTCAGTTCGACGTCCGATTCGATCGACAACTCGTCGATCACCCGCCCCTTGCCGCCGAACCAACGCTGACGACCGATCCATGCGGCAAGGGGCTCGCTCAGCACGTCCTACTCCTCCTGGGTGATAGCCGGCGGGAGTGTGAACCAGTAGAACCCATGCCCAGGAAGCGTCAAAAGATACGGAAGTTCGCCAATTGCCGGGAATGGGACCCCACCCATAGTCTCCACGGGGGAGACGCCGACGAATCGCCGCAGGTCAAGCTCGACCGGCTGGGGGAAGCGTGACAGGTTGTTCACGCAGAGCATCCGGTCGTCTCCCAGCTCCCTGACGAACGCGAGCACGCTGGGGTTGGAGGAGTTGAGCTCCGCGTAACCGCCCAGCCCGAACACCGGGTGCCGTTTGCGGATCTCGATCATGCGCTTGGTCCAGTGCAGCAGCGAGCCGGCGTTGCGCTGCTGGGCCTCGACGTTGAGCCCCTGGTAGCCGTAGATCGGGTCCATGATGACCGGCAGGTAGAGCCGGCCGGGGTCGCAGTCGGAGAAGCCGGCGTTGCGGTCGGGGTCCCACTGCATGGGCGTGCGCACGCCGTCGCGGTCGCCGAGCCAGATGTTGTCGCCCATGCCGATCTCGTCGCCGTAGTAGAGCACGGGGGAGCCGGGCAGCGACAGGAGCAGCGCGGTGAACAGCTCGATCTGGTTGCGGTCGTTCTCCAGCAGGGGCGCCAGGCGGCGGCGGATGCCGACGTTCGCCCGCATGCGGGGGTCCTTGGCGTACTCGGCGTACATGTAGTCGCGCTCCTCGTCCGTGACCATCTCGAGCGTCAGCTCGTCGTGGTTACGGAGGAAGATCCCCCACTGGCAGTGCTCCGGAATTTTCGGCGTTTGCGCCAAGATTTCGGAAATGGGGTAGCGAGACTCCCGGCGTACGGCCATGAAGATGCGCGGCATCAGCGGGAAGTGGAAGGCCATGTGGCACTCGTCCCCGCCGCCCACCGGGTCGCCGAAGTACTCCACCACGTCCGACGGCCACTGGTTGGCCTCGGCGAGCAGCACCCGGTCGGGGTAGATCCGGTCGATCTCGGCCCTGATCCGCTTGAGGTACTCGTGGGTCCTCGGCAGGTTCTCGCAGTTGGTGCCCTCCTCCTCGAAGAGGTACGGCACCGCGTCCAGCCGGAACCCGTCGATGCCCAGGTCCAGCCAGAAGCGCAGGACCTCCAGCATGGCCTCCTGCACGTCCGGGTTCTCGTAGTTGAGGTCCGGCTGGTGGTGGAAGAAGCGGTGCCAGTAGTACTGGCCGCGCACCGGGTCGTAGGTCCAGTTGGACGTCTCGGTGTCGATGAAGATGATCCGGGCGTCCTGGTACTTCTCATCGCTGTCGGACCAGACGTAGAAGTCGCCGAACGGCCCCTCGGGGTCGTGGCGCGAGGCCTGGAACCACGGGTGGGCGTCGCTGGTGTGGTTCATGACGAGGTCGGCGATGACGCGCATGCCGCGTTTGTGTGCCTCGTCCACGAGCTTCACGAAGTCTCCCAGATCCCCGAACTCGGGCAGGATCTTCATGAAGTCCGCGATGTCGTAGCCGCCGTCGCGCAGGGGCGACTCGAAGAGCGGCAGCAGCCAGAGGCAGTCGACCCCGAGCCACTGGAGGTAGTCGAGCTTGTCGATGAGACCTCTGATGTCGCCCGTGCCGTCGCCGTTGGAGTCGGCGAAACCCCGGATCAGGACCTCATAGAAAACCGCGCGTTTGTACCAGTACGGATCGCGCGGCTTTTCCTCGTCAAAGGTGTTGGGAATGGGTGTGGTTGAGCTCATGAGCCACTCCGGGAGTGGCTCATGACGGAGGCGCTTTCACACACGTTGAAGACTCCCCGCTGAATTCAGTTCTTACCGTGGAGCGGCTCGGACGGTGAGAATATGGGCAGGCTGGATGTGGGGATCGAGGCGCACGTAGTTGCTCTGCCGCCAGCGGTACGACTCGCCCGAGAGTTCGTCGTCCACGACGAACTCGGCGTTCCAGTCGAGTCCGATGGCAGGAAGGTCAAGTTCTACGGTCGCCTCGTGGGTATGGTGCGGATCCAGGTTGACGACCGCCAGCACCACGTCGCCCGGCCCGTGCCTACGCGTGGCCGGATCATAGGCGCCGGGAAGCCGCTTCGAGAAGCAGACGATGTCCGGCTGGTCGACCCTGTGGATCCGTAGATTACGCAATTCCTGCAGTGCGGGATGCGCTCTTCGGAACAAATTCAGGTGGGTGATGAAGGGCGCCAGGCTCCACCCCTCGCGTTCGGCGGTAACCCAATCGCGAGGTTTGTACTGATATTTCTCGCTATCGAGGTATTCCTCGCTGCCGGGTCGTACCGGAATATTCTCTATAAGCTCATATCCGGAGTAAACCCCCCAACTTGGCGAGCCGAGCGCGGCCAGCACCGCCCTGATCTTGAAGGCGGGGATGCCGCCGTGCTGCAGGTATTCGTGCAGGATGTCCGGCGTGTTCACGAAGAGGTTGGGGCGCACGTAGGTGGGAGTCTCGTGGGAGAGCTCCATGAGGTACGACTCCACCTCGGGCTTGGTGTTGCGCCAGGTGAAGTACGTGTAGGACTGGTGGAAGCCGACCTTGCCCAGCATGCGCAGCATCGGGGGCCTGGTGAACGCCTCCGACAGGAAGATCACGTCGGGGTCGGTGGTGTGCACGTCGGCCAGCAGCCGCTCCCAGAACCCGACCGGCTTCGTGTGCGGGTTGTCCACCCGGAAGATCCGCACGCCGTGGGCCATCCAGCGCATCAGCACCCGCTTGACCTCGGCGTAGATGCCCTCGGGGTCCTTGTCGAAGTTGATCGGGTAGATGTCCTGATACTTCTTCGGCGGGTTCTCGGCGTAGGCGATGGAGCCGTCGGCCCTGATCGTGAACCACTCGGGGTGCTCCTTCACCCACGGGTGGTCGGGCGAGCACTGGAGCGCGAGGTCGAGCGCGATCTCCATGCCCAGCTCTTTGGCGCGGCCGACGAACACGTCGAAGTCCTCGAACGTGCCCAGGTCGGGATGGATGGCGTCGTGGCCGCCGTCCTCGGAGCCGATGGCCCAGGGGGAGCCGGGCTCGTCGGGCTCGGGGCTGAGCGTGTTGTTGCGGCCCTTGCGGAACGTCGCGCCGATGGGGTGGATCGGCGGCAGGTAGACGACGTCGAAGCCCATCTTGGCGATGGCGGGGAGGCGCTTGGCAGCAGTCTGGAAATTTCCGGACTTGGAGATGCCGAGCTCGTTGACGACCGCGCCTTCCGACCTGGGGAAGAACTCGTACCAGGAGCTGTACAGCGCCCGGCGCCGGTCCACCCTGATCTTGTTCGACTTGGACCTGGTCACCAGCTCCCGGAACGGGTGCGACTCCAGCAGCGCGGCCGTCTCCGGCAGTTGCGCGATCGACAGCCGGGCCCTGGGGTCCAGGTCCTCGTCGCGCAGCGTGGCGGAGACCGACAGCAGGGCGGCACGGTGCCCGCAGGCGCTGTCGCCGTTGCCGTTCCCCTTGGAGCGGCCGTTCGAGCCGCCGTTGGAGCCGTTCGAGCCGTTCTTGGGCTTGCCGTTGGGGCAGTCGGCCGTGCGCACGGCCTTCGCCGCCCGCTCGAACAGCCGGGCGCCCTCCTCGCACATCAGATCGACGTCCATGCCGCGCGGGATCTTGATCTCGGCGTCGTGCAGCCATGTGCTGATCGGGTCGCTCCAGGCTTCTACCCGGAACAGCCAGTCACCCTCGGCGGGAAGGGAGACCTCAACGCCCCAGCGGTCGGTGCCGGGGGCGAGCTCGCGCATCCGTCTCAGACGGGCACGCTGCCCATCGGGCGAGGTGAGCACCACGCCCGCGGCCACGGCGTCGTGGCCCTCTCTGAACACGGTCGCCGAGACCTCGAAGGTCTCGCCGGCGACCGCCTTGGCGGGCCACTGCCCGCAGTCGACGACGGGGGAGATGTCCGTGATGGGAATTCGTCCGATCATCGCATTCAAGGGTTGGCGACGGCGCGCTCGGTGCCGCCGGAGGCTTTCCGTGGGTGCAGACTCCGCGTCCCGGCGGTGGACCGCTGGAAGCGAACCACCGTGGTCGGAACGATCCTTGCATGTAAATTGTGGACAGCAGCGGATAGACCTCCCGAGTGTGTCCGCGGGAGTGCCAACATTCAGGAAAGTTGCCCCAATCGTCCGTCTTCATGCTTGTTCCCGGAAGTGGTTTGAACGGCCTTCATGGGGGTGAAGGACTGAGAGGTCCCTCCTAGCCCGTAGGGTGCAGAAACGTGAGAGCAATCCGCCGGTTTACCGTCCGCACCGTCCTGCCCGCGGAGCTGGCCGCCCTCGGCGAGCTCGTCCATAATCTCCGCTGGTCCTGGCACCCGGAGACGCTGGACCTCTTCGCGGAGGTGGACGCCGCGCTCTGGGAGCAGGTCGGGCACGACCCCGTGGCCCTGCTCGGCGCCGTCACCCCCGCCCGGCTCAGCGAGCTGGCCGCAGATCGCCGCTTCCTGCGCCGCCTCGCCGACGCGGCCGACGACCTACGCGAATACATGACCTCCCCGCGCTGGTACCAGACGCTTCCCGACGGGGCGCGGGCCATCGCGTACTTCTCCCCTGAATACGGCATCGCCGCCGCCCTCCCGCAGTATTCGGGCGGCCTCGGCATCCTGGCCGGAGACCACCTCAAAGCCGCCAGCGACCTGGGCGTGCCGATCCTCGCGGTCGGCCTGCTCTACCGCCACGGCTACTTCACGCAGTCGCTGTCGCCGGAGGGCTGGCAGCTGGAGCACTATCCGTCGCTCGACGCGGGCGGCCTGCCGCTCAGCCTGCTGAAGGACGCCGCCGGCGAGACGGTCAAGATCCGCCTCGCCCTGCCGGGCGAGCGCGAGCTGCACGCGCAGGTGTGGGTGGCGCAGGTCGGACGGGTGCCGCTGCTGCTGCTCGACTCCGACGTGGCCGAGAACGACACGGCCGCCCGCGACATCACCGACCGCCTCTACGGCGGGGGCACCGACCACCGGCTCATGCAGGAGCTGCTGCTGGGCGTGGGCGGCGTACGCGCCATCAGGGCGTACTGCAAGATCACCGGGCACGCCGATCCCGAGGTGTTCCACACGAACGAGGGGCACGCCGGCTTCCTCGGCCTGGAGCGCATCCGCGAGCTCACCGAGGCGCGGCTCTCGTTCGACGAGGCGCTGGAGGCGGTGCGGGCGGGCACGGTGTTCACCACGCACACGCCCGTCCCCGCGGGCATCGACAGGTTCCCCGTGGACATGATCGAGCGCCACTTCGGCGGCGCGAACGCCTGGCCGACCGTGCCCGTCGAGCGGATCCTGGCGCTGGGCGCCGAGGCCGATCCCACCCGGTTCAACATGGCCGTCATGGGCATGCGGTTGGCCCAGCGGGTCAACGGCGTCTCCGTGCTGCACGGCCAGGTCAGCCGGGAGATGTTCAAGGATCTCTGGCCCGGATTCGACGTGGCCGAGGTGCCGATCGGGTCGATCACCAACGGCGTGCACGCGCCCACCTGGGTCGGCAGGGAGTTCATGGAGCTGGCCGAGCGCGAGCTGCCCTCGCTGCTGGAGCGGGCCCGCGGCTGGGAGGGCATCCAGAAGATCTCCGACGCCGACCTCTGGGAGATCAGGGGCACGCTGCGGCAGCGGCTCGTCGAGGGTGCCCGGGTGCGCCTGCGCAGGTCGTGGCGCGAGCGCGGCGCCTCGGACGCCGAGCTCGGGTGGATCGACGACGCGCTCGACCCCGACGTGCTGACCATCGGCTTCGCCCGGCGGGTGCCGTCGTACAAGCGGCTGACGCTGATGCTGCGCGATCCCCGGCGGCTCACCGAGCTGCTGCTCGACCCGGACAAGCCGGTCCAGATCGTGATCGCCGGCAAGGCGCACCCCGCGGACGAGGGCGGGAAGAAGCTGATCCAGCAGATCGTCAAGTTCGCCGATCAGGCCAATGTGCGCCACCGCATCGTCTTCCTGCCCGACTACGACATGGCGCTCGGCCAGCTCATGGTCCAGGGCTGCGACGTCTGGCTGAACAACCCGCTGCGCCCGCTGGAGGCGTCCGGCACCTCAGGGATGAAGTCCGCGCTGAACGGCGGCCTCAACCTGTCGATCCGCGACGGCTGGTGGGACGAGTGGTACGACGGCACCAACGGCTGGGCGATCCCGACCGCCGACGGCGTGATGGACACCGACCGGCGCGACGAGCTGGAGGCCGCCGCCCTCTACGACCTGATCGAGCACGAGGTGTCCGACCGGTTCTACGACCGTCCCGTGGACGGGCTGCCGCGGCGCTGGCTGGAGATGGTCAAGCACACGCTCACCTCGCTGGGCCACAAGGTGCTGGCCGGGCGCATGCTGCGGGACTACGTGGTCGACCTGTACAACCCGGCCGCCGCCGCGGCCAACGCGCTGTCGGCCGACTCGTACGCGCCCGCGAAGGCGTTCGCGGCCTGGCGGGTCCGGGTCACCAGGGCCTGGCCCGGGGTGCGCGTCGAGCACGTCGAGGCCTCGGGCGTGGGGGACACGCCGGAGGTGGGCGCCTCCATCGAGCTGCACGCCACGATCGCGCTCGGCGACCTGGAGCCTGACGACGTGCTGGTCGAGGCCGCCTACGGCAAGGTCGGGCCGCACGACGAGCTGATGCGCCCGACGTACGCGAAGCTGACCGTCGCGTCGGCGGGCGACGACGGCCGGGCCCACTACACGGGCACGGTGCCGCTCGACCGGACGGGAGCGTTCGGCTACACCGTGCGCGTCGTTCCCTTCCACCCGCTCGTGGCCACCCCCGCCGAGCTCGGCCTGATCGCCGTGCCGGAGGAGCCGGTGGGCATGACAAATGGCACATTGCGTTAATCAGGGGCACCCGCGAACGGCATATCGCGTTAAACGGACGGCATAATCAGGACGTGGACGACAGCGGGAACGGCATGCGGGCCGACACTCTGGTGGCCACGGTCCGCGGTGTGCTGCCGTCCCTGACGCCGGCCGCGCAGACCGTCGCCCGGCTCATCCTGGAGGACCCCGCGACGGTGGCCAGGAGCACCATCACGGAGCTCTCCGCCGCCTCGGGCACCAGCGAGGCCACGATCGTGCGCACGGCGAGGCTGCTCGGGTTCGCGGGATATCCGCAGCTCCGGCTGGCCTTAGCCGCTGCCGCCGCGCAGCCCGACCGGCTCGTGCCCGGCGACCTGGCACCGGACGACCCGTTGTCGGAGGTCATCCAGAAGGTCGCGCGGGCCGAGTCGGAGGCGATCAACGACACCGTGGCCCAGCTGACCTCCGAGCGGCTGGGCCTGGTCGTGGACGCCATCGTGGGTGCCCGGCGGATCGACGCGTACGGCGTGGGCGCCTCCGGGCTGGTGGCCGAGGACGTCGCGCAGAAGCTGCTGCGCATCGGGCTGTCCAGCCACGCCTTCCAGGACGCGCACCTGGCGCTGACCAGCGCGGTGCTGCTCAGGGAGGGCGACGTCGCGATCGGCATCAGCACGTCGGGGGAGACGCCCGACGTGATCGAGCCGCTGACCCGGGCCAAGGAGGCCGGGGCCACCACGGTCGCCATCACGAACAACCCGCGCTCGTCCATCGCGGAGCTGGCCGAACACGTGCTGATCTCCGCCGGGCGCGAGACGGAGTTCCGTCCCGGCGCCCTGGCCAGCCGGATCAGCCAGCTCCTCGTCGTCGACTGCGTGTTCGTCGGCGTCGCCCAGCGCACGTACGACTCCTCTCAGGAGGCGCTCGCGAGCACCAGGCGCGCCGTCAAGGAGTTCACCCGGAGAACGTCACCTGCACGTCGTCAGCCTTGACGAACATGACGCGGTGGCCGAACTGGATCTGCAGGTACTTCGTCTTGCCCCGGACCACCTTGTGGTCCTGGTCCATGGTGAAGGTGACCGCCCGGTAGTACTCCGCGGGCGCCGCCCCGGCCAGGGTGTACTTCTCGCCTGCCGAGAACGTGTACTGCAGCGGGGTCACCGCCTGGTACGGGATGTCCGCCGGGTACGCCTCCTGCTCCGGGTACGCCCTGCCGAACACCGGGACGGTGGCCTTGCCCGGCTTCGGGGTGACCACGAGGCCGGCCGACGGGACGGCGGTCGGCGCGCTCGCCGGGTTGAGGAACCACGCCTTCTGACCCAGGTACCAGATGGCCGTCCAGTCGCCCTGGCGCTCGGCCACGGCGAAGCGCTGGCCGGTGGTGGCGCGGGCGCTGTGGTCGTACACGCTGTAGAGGGACTCGCCCGTGGGGTGCTTGCCGATGTCCTTGACCAGCGGCGCGTCCGCCCTCGGCTCGGTGCGCAGCCAGACCGTGCTGGCGGGGAGCGGCGGGCAGGCGTTCTCCGGGTTCTTGCGGTCACACCCGTAGAAGTACGGCTTGTTCGTCGCGAAGTCCGGCTTGATCATGACCGAGCCGGAGTTGGGCCCGCCGAACCGGTGCAACGGGGCGCCCATCAGCTGGAAGTAGTGCGCCCAGTCCCAGAACGGGCCCGGGTCCTCGTGCATCTGCTTCACGGTCGTGGGCAGCGTGCCGGGGACGTTGTCGTGGCCCAGGATGTGGGCGCGGTCGAGCGGGATGCCGTACCTGAACGCCAGGTAGCGGACCAGCCGGGCGCTCGAGCGGTACATCGCCTCGGTGTACCAGGTGCTGCCCTCGGCCAGGAAGCCCTCGTGCTCGATGCCGATGGACTTGGCGTTGACGTACCAGTTGCCGGCCTGCCAGGCGACGTCCTTGCCCTTGATGTGCTGGGCGATGTGGCCGTCGCTGGAGCGCACCGAGTACTGCCAGCTCGCGCCGTACTTGGGGTTCTCGTTCAGGTCGATGGAGGAGTCGAAGTAGCCCTCCATGTCATGAATGATGATGTATTCGATCTTCTGGCTGAACGGCCGGTTCGCCAGGTCGTAGTGCCCGTAGTTGTTCGGGGGCAGCTCCTGGTAGGCGGCCGGGATCCACTCGCAGGAGACGGTGATCGGGCACTCCACGCCGTCCTTCCTGGACGGGCGCAGACCGAGCTTCTCCAGCCACTTCTCGATCTTCTCCAGGTCCGGCACGGCCGGGAGCGCGACCCGCTGGCCGTCGTCCGTGGTGCGCGCTTCGCCGTCCTTGATCGTCGCGAACACCTCGTCGGCGAAGAACTTCGCCGCCCCGTCCTCCTGGGCTCCGGAGTACTTGGCGACGGCGCCGTACCACTCGCCGGGGTTGTCGCTCAGCGGCGCGCCGAGCGCCTTCTGGTAGTCGGCGAGCAGCGCGGCGCCGCCCCGGATGTTGGCGGCGTCGTCCGTACGCAGCCGCTCGTGGGTCTCGCCGGTGAGTTGCGCGGCCTTCTCCATGGTGCGGAGGGAGGCGGGGATCGCGACGGAGGACTGCTGGGGTTCGGGGGCGGGCAGGGGCCGGTTCTCGTCGCCCCGGGCATCCTCCTCGCCGTCGCTGTGATGGTTGGAGGCGGTGTACGCGGCGGCGTCGGTGAGATGCATGGGCCCGAACCCGGCGTCGTTGGACGGCTGCCCGGCATGGGCCTCCCACCGCGACTCCAGGTAGGACACGCCGAGCAGGACGCTCTCGGGGACCTTGAACTCCTGCGCGGCGGCCGCGAAGGCCTGCTGCCGATCAACGGGATCCTGGGCGTGAGCTGGGACGATGCCAGAAGTTAAGGGCAGCGCGGCGACCGCGGAGATCGCCAATAGGCGGCGCATGAACCACTCCTTGGGGCTGGGGGCACCTGGTGCAGATCAGCGTCTCAACATTTTCCTTCGTAAGCGAGATCTTTGCGAAGAGATTCTTCATCGCTTAACGCGGATCACCTGACGGCGGCCTGCACGGTCAGGGTGCCCGCGGCCGTGTCGATCGCGGCCTCCGTGCCGATGGGGATGGTCGGCGGGTTGTCGCCGTGCCCGGCCGGCAGGCCGCCGAGGATCGGGACGCCGAGCCGGTCGAGGTGGTCGCGCAGCACGTCCACGACGCCCCAGCCGCCCAGCGTCGGGTCCCCGTCGTCCTGCTCGAACCCCCGGAACTGTCCGAGCGCGATGCCCCGTACGCCGTCGAGCGCTCCCGAGCGGGACAGTTGCGTCAGGGAGCGGTCGACCTCGCCCAGACCCGTGCCGCGGTTGTCCTCCAGGAAGAGGATCGCTCCCTCCAGGCTGGGCAGCCCGGCGCCGACCTGCGTGCGGACCGCGCTCAGGTTGCCGCCGATCAGCGTGCCCGTGGCGCTGCCCGCCGTGCCGACCTGCGCGGTGACCTCGGACGGGTCGCGGTGGACGGTGACGGGGTCGGTGGTCATCAGCGCGCGGCGCAGCGCCTCGGCCGACGCCGGTCCCGTGACGGACGCGTTCCAGTTGACGAAGGGGCCGTGCAGGCCGGCCAGGCGGCAGTGCCGCCAGACGGCCAGGTGGAGGTGGGTGATGTCGCTGAAGCCGATCACGGGCTTGGGGTCCCGCGCGAGCGCGTCGAAGTCCAGGTCGTCCACGATCCGGTACGCGCCCTTGCCGCCCCTCGTCGCGAACACGGCTCGCACGCCCGGATCCCGGAAGGCGTCGTTCAGGTCGGCGGCGCGCTCCTCGTCGCGGCCCGCCATGTAGCCCCACTGGTCGAAGACGTGCTCGGCCAGCTCGACCCGGAGCCCCCATGAGGTGAGGAGCTCGACGCCGGCGGCGACCAGGTCGGGGTTGGGCGGGGAGGCGGGGGAGACGACCCGGACGCGATCGCCGGACATCAGGCGGGGAGCTCGTAAGGTGTCCATCGCCTGGCACCTTATTGGGTGGACTTTATTGGGTGGACCGGCTGCGGTGATCGTGCGAGGCTCGCTTCGTGTCGGACTACTACCGTGACCTGGCCGTCGACTACCACTGGATCCTCGCCGACGAGGTCGTGAATCCCCCGGGCGTGATCGGCGGCACGTCCGTCTCCAGGCGGGAGTTCATCCAAGCCGTGGTCGACACCCTGCCGCCAGGCGCCCCCGTGCTCGACTGCGCCTGCGGCATCGGGGCGGACGCCATGGCGCTGGCGCACGCCGGGTTCCGGGTGACCGCCACCGACGGCAGCCCGCAGATGGTCGCGGAGGCGCGCCGCCGCGTGCCCGCCGGCGTGGAGCTGCTCACCTCCCGGTGGGAGGACCTGCCCGCCGCCGTGACCGGGCCGTACGAGCTGGTGCTGTGCCTGGGCAACTCCCTCGTCCACACGGGGTCGCGCGAGGCCATGGTGGCGGCGCTGTCGGGGATGCGGCAGGTGCTGTCCCCGACCGGCACGCTGATCGTCGACTCCCGCAACTGGGAGCTGCTCTATCGCGAGCGCCGGCGGATCGTGGTCGGCGACCGGGTGCGCGAGCGGGACGGCGTACGGTCCACCTGCGTCTACGTCTGGACGTTCCCCGAGAGCTTCGACGAGCCGTGCCTGGCCGAGATCCTGTTCGTCCAGGAGCACCCCGACGGCACGCTCAGCCACCACCGGCACACCATCGACTTCCTGCCGTTCACCCCCGCCGACCTGGAGGCGCGGCTGGCCGAGGCCGGGTTCACCGTCGTCGGCTCGTCCTACCGCCCCGAGAACCCGCAGTACGCCATCGCGGCTAGGGGATGAGGACGACCTTGCCCGTCGTACGCCTGCTTTCGAGCGCGGCGTGGGCGGCCGCCGCCTCCGCGAGCGGGAACGTCTGCACGGCAGGCGTCAGCGTGCCGTCGGCGAGCGCCGCCAGTGCCCTGACCTCGTAGTCCGGCCGCGTGTTCGGCTCGCCGAGCAGCAGCATCAGGGCGTTGGTCACGGTGAGGCCGCGCTCCTCCACCGTCCGGGGGTCCGGCTGGAACTCCTGCCGGGAGGCGTTGCCGATGGTGACGTAGCGGCCGCCGTCGGCCAGCAGCCCGAACGCGGCCCGCGCCTTGTCGCCGCCGACCCCGTCGAGCAGGGCGGTGACCGCGCGGCCGCCCAGCCCCTTGGCGACGGTCTCCTCCCAGCCCGGCTGGTCGTAGTCGACGGCGAGGTCCGCCCCGAGGTCGCGTACGGCCGCCGCCTTCGCGGCCCCGCCCGCCGCGCCGACGACCCTGGCGCCGAGGCCGCCGGCGTACTGGACGATCAGGCGCCCGATGCCGCCGGCCGCCGAGGTCACCAGCACGACGTCGTCAGGGGTCAGCTTGGCCACGTCCAGGAACTGCAGCGCCGTCACCCCGGTGACGACCATGGCCACGGCCGTCTCGTAGCCGGAGGCGATCGGGTGCACGGACGTCACGTCCGCGACCGCCAGCTCCGCGTAGCCGCCGGGGCGGCTGTACGCGGTCACCACATCACGTCCGATCCAGGACGTATCCACCCCGGGACCCACCTGGTCCACGCGTCCGGCCACCTCGCCGCCGAAGATCGCCGGGAGCTCCGGCAGCGGCGGCGTCATGCCACCGGTCGCCCCTGACCGCATGGTCGTCTCGATCAGGTGCACCCCGGCCGCCTTGACGGCGATGCGAACCTGGCCGGGCCCCGGCTCGGGGTCGGGCACGCTCTCGTAGCGGAGGTTCTCGGCGGGGCCGAAGGTGTGCAGGACGACGGCATGCATGGCGCACTCCCGGAGACAGCGGTCAACTCGTCTTCCGAGCCTGCAACCTCAACCTTGCTTGATGTCAACCGGTCACAGGAAGCCGCGACCGGCGGCGGCGCGGGCGTACCCCTCGACCCCCATGAGGCGCTGCACCCGCGCCCCGGCCCCGGGCCACACGCTCGCCAGCCCGGCAGCGACGCGGACGGGCAGCGGCGCGACGTCGATCTCGGCGGCGTCGGTCAGGATGGCCCGGCACACCGCCCGCGCCACGTGCAGCGGGCTGCGCGTCATCCATGGGGGCACGGTCAGCGAGGTACGGGTGAGCATCCCGGCGTCGCGCACCAGCCCCGGGCAGATGACGGAGACGCCGACGCCGTAGGGCGCCAGGTCCATCCTGGCCGCATGCCCGAACCCCCGCAGGCCATGCTTGGTCGCGTTATAGACGGCCAGATGCGGATGCGCCATCTTCCCGCCGATCGAGCTCATGAACACCAGGTGGCCGCGCCCGTTGGCCACCATCCGCTCGGCGGCCAGGCGGGCCATCACGAGCGGCACGCGCAGGTTGAGCTCCAGGTAGTGGTCGATCTCGTCGAGATCGTGATCGGTCATCCGCGCGGGAGCGATGACCCCGGCGTTGGCCACCAGGATGTCGACCGGTCCGGCCTGCTTCATCATCTTCGCGATGGCTTTGCGGCCCGTCAGGTCGGCGGGGACGGCCCGCCCGCCCACCTCCGTGGCCAGCGTCTCCAGCACGCCGGCGTCGCGGCCGGTCAGGACCAGGTGCACGCCGTGCCGCGCGAGCGCGCGGGCCGTGGCCTGGCCGATGCCGCCGCTGGCGCCCGTGACCAGGGCGGTCGTGCCCGCCAGTTTCATCGGTCCTCCCGGAACGGGGTGAAGACGAGGGTCGCGTTGTGCCCCCCGAAGGCGAACGAGTTGGACAGCACCGGGCCGGGAACGACGGGGCGCGGCGCGGTCACGACGTCGACGGGGCAGGCCGGGTCCCGGCGGTCGAGGTTCGCGGTGGGGTGGACGGTGCGCTCGCTCAGGGTCAGCACGCTGATCACGGCCTCGATGGCGCCCGAGGCCCCCAGGGCGTGGCCGATCACGCTCTTGCTCCCCGTGACGGGCACCGCGTACTCGCCGAACAGCCGTGCGATGGCCCGCGCCTCGATCTCGTCGTTGAGGCGGGTGGAGGTGGCGTGCGCGTTGACGTGGACGACGTCGGCCGCCGCGACCCCGGCGTCGGCCAGCGCGTGACGCATGCAGCGGTACGCGCCGCCGCCCTCCGGGTCGGGGGCCGTGAGGTGATGGCCGTCGGACGTCCGGCCGTACCCACTCAGCTCGGCGTACACGTGGGCGCCCCGGCGCAGCGCGGCCTCCAGCCGTTCCAGCACGAGGAACGCCGCTCCCTCACCCAGCACGAACCCGTCGCGGTCGGCGTCGAAGGGCCGGCTGGCACGTTCGGGCTCCGACGCGCGGCGCGACAGCGCCCCCACCCGCCCGAACCCCACCAGCGCGCTGGCCTGCACCCCCGCCTCCATGCCGCCCGCCAGCACCACGTCGGCCGTCCCGTCGCGGACCAGCCGCATGCCCTCACCTATGGCGTGGCTGCCGGAGGCGCACGCGGTCGCCACCGACATGCTCGGGCCGAGGAACGCGTGCCGGATGCTGATCTCGGCGGCGGCGGCGTTGTGCATGCTCATGGGGATGTGCAGGGGGCCCGGCCAGGCGCGTCCGCGCTCGTCCAGGGTGCCGAAGGCGACCTCCTGGGTGGCCACACCGCCGTACCCGGTCCCGGTCACGACGGCCCGCCGCTCGGGCGCCGCCGCCGTCTGGCCCGCATCGGCGAGGGCATCGGTCGCGGCACAGAACGCCAGCCGCGTGACCCGGTCCATCCGGCGGGCGTCCCTGGGCTTCACATAGCCGTCGAGGTCGAGGTCGGGGACCTGGCAGGCGAAGTCCACCGGCAGGCCCTCGGCGTCGAACGAGGTGATCGTACGCGCCGTCGACCGGCCGGCCAGCAGGGTGTCCCACAGCTCTTTGGGATGGGCGCCCGCGGGGGTACGCACGCCCATGCCGGTGACGGCCACCCGGGCGTGCACCGGACCTCCGCTGGATCGCATGTCCCACATGGAAACGATCATCGCACGCATTGTCACGAAAAGTAGCGTGACAACTCCGTAGTGTCGCGGCCGTTCATCCCACCCAGCCCCGCCACCCTCCAGTCTTCAACGTTGCTCACCCTCACCAGGAACCTCTCGCCCTCAGCGCCCGTCAGCGTCCCCGGAAGCCTCCAGCCCTTCTGCGGGGGTCGCCGTCCCCGGGAGCCCCCAGCCCCTCGACACCCGTTCCCGGGGAACCCCCAGCCCTTCGACGCCGGCCACCGTTCCCCGAGAACCTCCAGCCCCTCGATGCCGGGAGTCTTGGAGGCCGTCACCAGCGCAGCAGCACGGTCCCTGCGCTGACCCCGCTGGCCACCCCCACCAGCGCGACCAGATCGCCCCGCTGCACCCGGCCCGACTCGACCGCCTGGTGCAACTGCACGGGGATCGTGGAGGCGACGAGATTGCCGTGCTCGGCGATGGTCACCACCACCTTCCCCAGTGGGATCCCGGCCGCCTCGCAGAAGGTGTGCAAGGACGACAGGGACGCCTGATGCACGCAGATCGCCGCCATGTCGTCCCAGTCGAGCCCCCGTTCGGCCAGTGGCGCCCGCAGCACGGACCGGTCGAGCTTGTGCACCCCGACGGCCAGCCCCACGGGATCCACGGTGAACGCGCCCACCTGGTAACCGGCCGAGATGGAACGCGTGACCGGCAGGACGGCGGCATCCCAGTGCGCCGAGCTGGCGCAGAACCGGTGCCCCAGCACCCCGGGCACCGCGCTGGCCTCCAGCAGCATGGCCGTCCCCGAGTCGGAGACGGTGTAGGAGGGCCCGGCGGCGACGAAGTCCGCGTCCGACTCGACCTGCCAGCGGATGGCCGGAGTGGCGACCTCCCCGCACACGATGAGGACCGTGCGGTAGCGGCCGGCCGTGATGAGCGTGTCGGCCAGCTCGACCGCGTTCAGAACGCTGTTGCATGCATTGCGTACATCGAATACCGGGCAGGTCGCCCCCAGCTCGGCGGCCACCATGTGCGCGGTGGCGGGCTCGACGGCATCGACGGTCACCCCCGCATAGATGATCAGGTCTATGACGGGCGGGACATGCCCGGTCTGCTCGAGCAGGGTACGGGCGGCGGCCGCGGCCATCCCGGCGGCCGTCTGACCGGGAGCGGCCACGTGCCGCCGCTCCACGCCACTGGCTTGCTCGATGACGCCGCGAGGGATGTGCGTGCCCGGATTGCGGGCGGCCAGTAGCTTTTCCAGCTCCGGCGTGGTCAGGCTCTCCTCAGGCAGGTGCACCGCCACCCCGGCCACGTGGGCGTACCGCCTCGGGTACAGCTCGGACTGCGCGGCCACGCCCATCCCCCCTCAAGATCAGGTGCTGCTCAGGATAGGTACGCAGTCCCACGGGCGCCCGTCACGACCCTCGAAACTTGATCAACTCCTTAACGGCGGGTTCCGCGTCACGAGTGCCCATTTATCGGGCGACCGGCCACGCTAAGTGACACGACCGCTACGAGGAAAGGGCTCGGTGTGAGCGACGAGGAGATCTTGACCGTGGTGCGCGACCGCTGCGTCAGCATCCTGAAGGTCCACCCGAGCCGGGTCACGCTGGACGCGCGGCTCCGCGAGGACCTGGAGGCCGACAGCCTGGACCTCGCCGAACTCCACGTCGCCATGGAGGACACGTGGGGCCCGATGCCCCGCGAAACCCTCGTCGGCGTACGCACGATCGCCGACGTACTCACCCGAGCCCGCCTCTTGGCCGTGGCACGTACGTGAAGCACGCTCCCGTTGCCCGCCCCTGGCTGGGAGTGTGTGGAAGGCGCTCGCGCGCGGTCCCGCCCCCTGGCTGGGGGTGTGTGGAAAGCGTTCGCGCGGTCCCGCCCCCTGGCTGGGGGTGCGTGAAAGGCGCTCGCGCGGCCTCGCCCTCTGGCTGGGTGGGTTCTCGCACTTGCCCGCGGTCCGCCCGGGGCGTGCGGGCTCGCGCTGGGGTGCCCTCTCGTTGACGCGCGGGCGCGGGCGTGACGAGCGTCGGCGCCTCAGCGGCGACAACGCGACTTTGATCTTCTCGTCAGCTACGAAGGAAGCAACATGTACAAGCACGCTCTGACCGCGACCACCATCGGCGTCGCCCTGTTCTCAGGCCCGGCCGCCACCGCCGACACCCTGCCGAAAGTCTGCGTGAAAATTCCGGTAACGGCCATCGCCCAGTCCTTCATGGACTTCGTCACTACGGGCGAACTGGCCATTCCCATGGAAAAAATTGCGAAGGGAGACCAGATTTCCCCTTCTGACTTCTTCCGCGGCAAGCTGCTGAAAGACGTGACCGTCCTGGAAAGAACGTGGTGTTAATTTGCCCGCCGCCTGCCGCTGTACCGGCTGAAGCGTCCTTGCGCCGGTCGCCCTCTGCGCCAAGAACAGGCGCTCAGGATTGCACGCCAGGAGAGCGGTTCGCGCCGCGATAGGGTTCGCGGCCCTCGCCTCACCGCCATCACGGGTCAGAGCTGCCCCTCGCATCGGTCCTACGGGAGCGGGTGAGCGGTTGCTTGCCGCAGGTCAGGCGACGGCACCGGCAACCCGAATCGGGCAGCCTCATCCAGGCTGAGTCCAGCATCTCAGGCGCCGGCGTCGAGTTCGTGCGGATGGCGCATGGCGTGACCGCGTTCAGCCGCTGCATAGGCGACCGTGGCGGAGTGGCCGCGGATCGCGTTGAATTACTCAGGGTTGTCGCGTGCTTGTGGGATCAAAAGGTGCTGCCAGCGTTCGGCTGTCTGGAGTATGTCCTCGCCGGTGCGTCGAAGAAATTCGCCCACGAATTCACAGCGCGCGCCGGCGGGTGTCGTGGCGCCCAGGATGCGTGCCCCGTCGCGGGCGGTCTCGGCCAGCAAGAAGTTCCGCTGAGCACTCGCCAGAAACGACCGGTACCAAAGAGCGTTGTCGACGCTGTACAACTCGCGACGGCTCCGCGGGTCGCGGTCGCGCCTGATCAGCTCCTGTTCCTCCAGGTAGGCGACGGCGGTGGAGATCGAGGCCGGGCTGACCTGGAGGCGCTGGGCGAGATCCTTGGCCGTGAGCGCGCCGGTGTCGGTGATGTAGAGGCAGGCCAGGACCCTCGATGCCATCCGCTGCACACCCGTCTGCACCAGGGTCTCGACGAGGCGCTCCGCGAATTCGCGCATCTCTTCGGGGTCGCGGCCGTACGCCGTGTTGGCGGTCGGGGGTGCTGATCGCGGGGTCTGCTGGCGGCGGCGGGCGCGTCGTTCGGTCGCCTGGTGCGCACGCTCGGCCCGGTACGCTCCGGGGCCGCCGTTGCGGCTGACCTCCCGGCTGACGGTGGAGGTCGGCCTGGACAGGCGCCGGGCGATCTCGGCGTAGCCGAGCCCGTTCGCCAGGCCTGCGGCGATGTCCCGGCGGTCCTGTTGGGTCAACCTGCCTCCCGGCATCGGCGCTCGCCTCCTGGTGCTCCCGTCCTGTGCTCTGGCGATCCAGTATTGCCTTCGATCGCACCCCATTGCAATAGAGGCAAGCTGGAGAGTTGCATTCAGCTTCAGGTCCATTGCAATTATTGTCACTGTCTAGCTGCATGAATAGCGAATTCTCGGCGCAGCGCTGATTGACAATAATTTGAACGCAACGTAGCTTTTGACTTCGAGTGAACGCGTACTATCGCGAATTGCGGAGTGATGAAAGCCCATCTTCATGCGGGTGCCGGGCCGGGGAAGCCTTTGCCGACGTCGCGACCGGTCGCAAGCGTGGGGCCGCTGACGCCGCTGACGGTCGAGCACGGCAGCCGGTCCAACGCCCAGCGCCGTTGCTCACGGCAGATCTCCGTCGAAGCGGCTCCCGGCGAGCCGTGGCCCCCCAGGACATAGCAGCACCGTCAGGCCACAGCAGCGGCCCGGCACGCGGAACCGGAAGGAAACCGACATGACCCTCACTGCGCCCACCGGCGTGACAGCGAGAGCGCTGGCGCCGGATCTGGCACGCGGCTTCATGCTGCTGCTGATCGCCCTGTCACACGCGCCGGCGTTCGTCGGCGACTGGGACGCGGGGCCCGCCGCGCTGAACACCGCGGCGAAGTTCGTCAAGTCGCTGCTCGCCGACAACCAGGCCCGCGACATGTTCGTGTTCCTGTTCGGCTACGGGCTCGGGCAGTTAGCCCACAGCCGGCAGGCCAGGGGCGGCGACTGGGCCTCGATCCGCAGCTTGCTGCGACGCCGGGCGCTCTGGCTGATCGTCATCGGCTTCCTGAACACGGTGGTGCTCGTGCCCATCGACATCATCGCGGTGTACGGGCTGACCCTGCTGGTGCTCGCTCCCCTTGTGCGAGCGCGGGATTCGGTGCTGTGGTGGACGGGCCTGCTGACGCTCGTCCCCGCGACCCTCCTGCTGGCCTGGCAGAGCGTGGCGGCCCAGGCGAAGCCGGTGAACATGGCGGAGTTCATGGAGCCCACGTTCGCCGCGCACCTCGTCGCCGCCATTCCGTCCTGGCCGGTGGAGACCGCGATCTCCACCATCATGGTGGTGCCGGGCATGATGCTGGGCATCTGGGCCGCCAGGCGCCGGTTCCTCGACGAGCCCGAGCGGCACCTGCCGCTGCTGCGCCGCGTCACCGTGATCCTCATCGGCGTGGCAGTGGCGGGCAGGCTGCCCGCGGCGCTGCTCGCGGCCGGCGTGTGGACGACCACCTCGGTCCCCGTCAGCTGGGCGGTCGCCGTGGCGCACGACCTGACCGGATACGCGGGCGGCATCGGCATGGCCGCCGCCGTCGGACTCGTCGCGGTCAAGGTCCGGCGTGGCCGGATCGCCACGGCCCTGGCGGCGCTGGGGCAGCGGTCGTTGACGTTCTACCTGTTCCAAGCCGTGGTCTGGGTGGTGCTCTTCTACCCGTTCACGCTGGGCCTGCGCGACGGCGTGAGCTTCGCCGTCACCTGCGGGATCGCCGTCGGGGTCTGGCTGCTGTCGATCGTGCTGGCCGAGTGGCTGCGCGCCGTCGGCCACCGGGGCCCGGCGGAGGTGTTCCTCCGGCGGATGTCGTACGGCCGCCCCAAGCGATGAGACGCGGAAGGCGACCAAGGCGAGGTACGGCCGGCCCCTGCGACCCTGGAACAGCGGGTACTCCCACCTGGAGCAGCAGAGTGTCCACGGAGAGGAAAACATGAAATGTCGGACAACGACCTGATGCTTGCGGACGATCTCACCCTCAACCGCATGGGCTACGGCGCCATGCAGCTGGCCGGCCCCGGCGTCTTCGGTCCGCCCCAAGACCGCGACCAGGCCATCGCCGTGCTTCGCGAAGCCCTCGAACTGGGGATCAACCACATCGACACCAGCGACTTCTATGGCCCTGTAGTCGTCAACGAGCTCATCAAGGAGGCCCTGCACCCGTACCCGGCGGACCTGCGCATCGTCACCAAGGTCGGCGCGCGCCGCGGCCCCCAGGGGGAGTGGATGCCCGCTCAGGACCCCGCGGACCTCAAGGTCGCGGTGCACGAGAACCTCCGGCACCTCGGCCTGGACGTCCTCGACGTCGTCAACCTGCGCGTGGTCACGCACGAAGGCACCACCGACGAGTCGCTCGCGGAGCAGTTCGAGGCCCTGGCGGAGCTGCGCGAGGAGGGGCTGATCCGCCACCTCGGCCTCAGCGCCGTCTCCACGGCCCAGCTCACCGAGGCGCAGTCCATCGCGCCCGTCGTCACCGTGCAGAACCTCTACAACGTGGCCAACCGGCAGGACGACGCCCTCGTCGAGCGGTGCGCCGCCGAGAACATCGCCTACGCGCCGTTCTTCCCCCTGGGCGGCTTCACCCCGCTCCAGTCGCAGACGCTCCGGAACGTGGCCGCCCGCCTGGGCGTCTCACCCCAGCAGGTCGCCCTGGCCTGGCTGCTGCAGCGCTCGGCCACCATCGTCCTCATCCCGGGGACCTCGTCGCCGGCCCATCTCCGCGAGAACGTCGCCGCCGCCGACCTGGCCCTGCCCCCGGACGCGGTCGCGGAGCTGGACGCCATCGGCGCGGGGCTAAAGGACGAGCTTCAGTGAGGGCCGCTGGTCGGGCAGGCCGATCAGCTCGCTAGGGAAGTCGGGCCCTGGGGAAGTCGGGCGCGGTAGACGGCCCTGGCGCGCTCGTACAGCTCCAGGTGGTCGTCCAGCTGCGCGGGCGTCTCGAACGTGCCGTACCGCCGCAGCAGGACCTCCAGCCGGTCCAGCCACGCCAGGCACCAGCGCACGTCCGCCTCCCTGGCCACGTGCCCGCCCGCGACGTCCACGTACACCGGGCTGGTGTGCGCGTACGCCCCCGACCGGTGCACGGTGCGCGGGTGGGGCCCGCCCGAGGCCACCGCGACCACGTACGTCGGCTCGCCCGCCGTCATCGACGCGACCAGCCGCCCCGGCGGCCCCTGCGCCAGGACGCCCTCGGCGGTGCGGATCTCCAGCGACTCGACCTCGGGCCCGATCGAGGAGACCACGATCTCGACCCGCTGCCCGGGTGCCAGCTCCAGCGTGTCGCCCGGCCCGTGCCCGTTCACGGTCAGCTCCAGCCACGGCCCGGTGGTGGCGAACGTGCGGCCGAGCAGGATCGCCTCGGCGTAGGACTCGGCGGTGAGCGGGCCCGCGACGTTCGCGTACACCCGCTCCCACCCCGGCGGGCTGGACGCGGTGCCGCGGCGGCAGAAGGACAGCACGGCGTCGGTGCCCGCGGTGACCGTGAGCCTGTTGCCCGCGCCGATCAGGCGGCGGTAGACGGTGGCGGTGGCTGCGATCGAGGAGTGGTTGAGCACGTCGAGGGTGTCGATCAGGCCGAGCGCGGCGTCCGCGACGATCTCCCTGGCCGCGCAGTTGCGGCCGGTGTTGAGGATCACGTCCGGCGGGTCGTCGTCGGAGAACACCGTGTGGAACGGGTGCCCGTACCCCGTCACCCCGCCGAGCGCCCGCAGCTCCTCCAGTGCGACCGAGTTCGGCGGCCAGTCGACCGTGCCCTCGAACCCCGCGTGATAGCGGCTCGGCGGCTCCCGCAGCCCGAACGCGGTCAGGTGGCCGACGACGTCGTTGCGGTACTCGACGCCGAGCCTGGCCAGATGCCTGTCGTCGGACCAGGGCAGGTCCTTGCCCACCCAGTGCTCCAGCGCCTCGACGTCGTAGACGCGCCCGCTCGCGACGTTGCCCGCCACGAGGTTGAGCACGTGCAGGTCCTCGCCGTGCTGCGCGGCCGCGGCCAGCTCGGGCGCGGCCGGCTCCTCGCCCATCCAGTTGAGGTGCACGTGCAGGTCGCCGCCGTACCAGCCGCGGGCCGCCGCGTCGTACAGGCGCTCGGGGGCCAGCTCGACCAGCGTCTCCGCGCCCGCCTCGGGGGTGATCACGACCTCGGACGCCGTGTACTCCATGCCCCTGGCCACCGCCACCGTGACCGGCTCGGCGGGCACGGCGATCACGAGGTCGTCGCCGTGGAAGAACGGCCTGCGGTGGACGTCCACCTTGGGCGGGGCGCCCTCGGGGTACCAGCCCTGCCCGTCGGCTCCCGTCACGCTCCACCGGCACGGGAACCCCGCCCGCACCCTGATCGTGGCCGCCTCCGCCCGCCTGCGCAGCGGCGACAGGTCCACGGGCTCCCCGTCCACGCTGACGTCCCGCTCCAGGCCGGCCACCAGGGCGCCATGGGCAGGCACCTCGTACGGCGTGCCGTCCACGACGACCGTGACCGGCTCGTCCACGCTGGAGTCGAGGAGCAGCGACGTGCGGAAGGGCCGGTCGTCCAGCACCACCCGGGTGACGGCCTCCAGCGCGAACCCCTCGGGGGTCAGGCGCAGCGCGGCCAGGTTGTCCGGCACGTCGCCCGCCAGCGCGTCCCGCACCGCCCGCTCCGGATCCACCTCGTCGAGATGGTCCTCGGCCTCCTCCGGGGGATAGCGCCCGGCGAGCTGGCGCAGCCCCGCGGCCCAGTAGTTGTACCGGCGGTCGAGGAAGACGGTGGCCCAGGCCTGGACGACGTACGGGATGGGCGGCTCGCCCCAGCAGGGGCCGTGTGTGTCCCGCAGCTCACGGTAGTCGGCCAGCGCGCGGGCCACGGAGGCGGGCAGCAGCGGATCGTCACACATCGGGCACTCCCTGAATAGGACGCCTCGTCATCGTGACACGAATCGCCGTCTGAGGGCAGGGGGACGCCATGACGAACATCATCGATCGCGAAGCCGTGCGGGACCTGGTCGCCAACCGGCGGGCCCAGCTCGTGGAGGTGCTGCCGGAGAAGGAATACGCGTGGGCGCACCTGCCCGGGGCCGTGCACCTGCCGCTCGCCGCGATGCGCACGTCCGCCGGCGAGCTGGATCCGGGGCGGCCGGTCGTCGTCTACTGCCACGACTGGCTCTGCGACCTGAGCCCGCGGGCCGCCCACCGGCTCGACCACCTCGGGTTCGAGCACGTGTACGACTACCGGCAGGGCAAGATGGACTGGCTCTCCGCGGACCTGCCCTACGAGGGCACGGCCACGCTGGTGTCGCGGTACCTGCGCCGCGACCCCGTGAGGGCCGCCCTCGGCGACCCTCTGGACGAGATCACCGAGCGCATCATCGCCGATCCGGCCGGGCTGGCGGTCGTCGTGGACGACGACGACGTGGTCCAGGGCGTCATCGGCTCGCGCGAGCTCAAGGGCGCCGATCTGAACGGCGTCGCCGAGCGGGCCATGCGGGTCGGCGTGACCGCCGTACGGCCGAGCGAGGAGCTCGAACCGCTGGTCCGGCGCATGGACCGGGCCAAGGTGGACCACGTCGTCGTCACCCGGGTGGACGGGACGCTGGTGGGCCTGTTCGGGCTGGGCGACGTGCGCCCGCCCGAGACCGGACCCGATCTCGGCTGAGCCCTGTCAGGCCCGCCGACCCAGCCGGAACATCGGCTGCCCCGGCGCGCCCGGCTGCGCGTCGAGCGCCTTGTCGTCGAGGATCTCGACCACGTCCTCGGCGACGAAGACGCGGACGTTCTCCTTCTCGACGACCTGGTCACTCGCTTCCGGTGTGCTCGTCAGCGAGAGCTCCAGCGTTCCCGCCTCGTCGGGCTTCGGGGAGATGCGCAGGCCCGCCTCGGCGGGTACGTCCTCTCCGACCATCAGATCGCGGATCGCCTCGACGGCGTTGTCAGTCAAGGTCAGCACGGCTAGCTCCTTCGCAGTCGCCAACCCTCCGCCTCCCCAGCGACCTCCACCCCAAACCCGGCATGTCACGACACGGCCCGGGTAGCGGGCGGGCATGGGCAAGACCGAGAAAGCCGTCGTGGACGTGCTGCTCGACCGATACGGCCGGACGTTCGCCCGCGAGGCCGGCATCAAACTCGCCGACCAGCCCAAGCCCCTCTACCAGCTGCTCGTCCTGGCCACGCTGCTCAGCGCGCGCATCTCGGCCGGGGTCGCCGTCGCGGGCGCCAGAGAGCTGTTCGAGGCCGGGTACGGCACGCCGAAGGCCATGCGGGAGGCGAGCCGGCAGGACCGGGTGGACGCGCTGGACCGCGGCCACTACGTCCGCTACGACGAACGCACCTCGACGATGCTGGGCATGGGCGCCGAACTGCTCCTCGACCGCTGGAAGGGCGATCTGCGGCGCCTGCGCGAGGAGGCCGGCGGCGACGACCGCAGGATCGCGGCGCTGCTGACGGAGTTCCCGGGCATCGGCCCGACGGGGGCCGACATCTTCCTGCGCGAGGTCCAGGCCGTGTGGCCCCAGGTCGCGCCGCACCTGGACCAGCGGGTGCTGGAGGGTGCGGGCAAGCTCGGGCTGCCCCGCCAGGCGCGCCCGCTGGCCGCGCTGGCCCACTCCGGCGACGAGCTGGCCCGGCTGTCGGCGGCGCTCGTCCGCGCCTCCCGCAGCAGGAAGACGGTGGACGAGGTGATCTCCGCCGCCCACTGACCGTGGCTGCCATGGACGAACGCGATCACTCTGTTAGGTTCGGCTCATGGGTGAGTTTGTAAGCGTCGAGGTGGCCGACCAGATCGCCACGATCCGTCTTGACCGTCCGAAGATGAACGCCCTCAACATGCAGGTCCAGCGGGAGATCGTCGAGGCGGCCCGCGAGGTGGACGCCGACCCGCAGGTGCAGGCCGTGATCGTCTACGGCGGCGAGAAGGTCTTCGCCGCTGGCGTGGACATCAAGGAAATGGCCGACATGTCCTACTCCGACATGGCCGCCCACTCCCGTACGCTCCAGGCCTGCTTCACCGAGGTCGCGCGGATCGGCAAGCCGGTCATCGCCGCCGTCACCGGCTACGCGCTGGGCGGCGGCTGCGAGCTCGCCCTTTGCGCCGACTTCAGGGTCGCGGGGGAGTCGGCCAAGCTGGGCCAGCCGGAGATCCTGCTCGGCCTCATCCCCGGCGCGGGCGGCACCCAGCGCCTGCCCCGCCTGATCGGCCCGGCGCGGGCGAAGGACCTGATCTTCACGGGCCGCCACGTGCCCGCCGCCGAGGCCCTCGACCTGGGCCTGGTGGACCGGGTCGTGCCCGACGAGCAGGTCTACACGGCCGCCCTGGAGTGGGCCGCCACGTTCGTCGGCGGCCCCTCGGTCGCGCTCCGCGCCGCCAAGCAAGCGGTCGATCAGGGCCTGGAGGCCGACCTCGACACGGGGCTCGAGATCGAGCGCCTGCAGTTCTCCGGACTGTTCGCCACGGACGACGCCAAGATCGGCATGCGGGCCTTCTCGGAGAAGGCCAAGCCCAAGTTCACCGGCCGCTGAAAAGGGAAAGTCGACCCATTCGAACGGCTCGTCCTATCGGGCGCGGGTTTGCCAGTATGGTGGCGTTTCATGATGCGCGTCCTGGTCCCTGCGCGGCTCCGGAAGGCCGTGCGTACGTGGTTCGACTCCCGCTACATCTCCATTTCCGACCACCGTCAGGACATCAGGGACGCGCTCTGGGAGGTCCAGACGGTCCGGCGGGAGATGGCCACCCTCCAGAGCGAGGTGGAGCGGCTCAGGAACGCCCGCCCGACCGGCGGCTCCGGGATCAGCAGGGCCGACAAGGCGAAGCTCGACGACACCCACCGGCTCGCCCAGGAGACGGCGAAGGCGCTGGACGGCGTGCTCCAGAACGAGGTCCTGGTCTGGCAGGCCATCGACGACCTCCGCTCCGGACACGCTTCCGGGCAACAGGGGGAGCAGCCGTGCGCGTGACCTGGACCGGCACGAGCCTGACCTTCCGCCTCGACGCGGAGGACGAGATCACGGGCAAGGCCTCCGACGAGCACCCCATCAAGCTGGCCATCAACTCCTGCTCCATCGGCGGCGTCCCCGGCGACGCCCACCCGGACCTCTTCGCCGTCGCCGCCTGGACGGTCGTGGCGCCGTGGACGAGGAAGCGCATCTCCTTCGACCGCGCCATCTCGGCCGACCTCGCCGACGCCCTGCACTCCGGGTGGGGCGTCGAGGCCGGGCCAGTGGGGGCCGAACCCCGCCGTCCGGGGGCCCGGCTCGCGATCTCGTACAGCGGCGGCGCGGACTCCGTGGCGGCGGCCACCGTCTACCCGCAGGCGCCGTTCGTGCATTTCCGCCGGGTGCCGCACCCGCGCGTCCCCAACCGCTGGTCCCACTACCGGTCGGACGTCCTGGCCAAGCTCGCCGCCAAGACCGGGCGCGAGCTGAGCACGGTCACCTCCGACCTGGAGTTCACCCTGGCCGAGCCGCGTCCCGGCTACCCGGAGCACCACGCGGTCGCGGCCGGCGCGCTCTTGCTCGCCGACCAGCTGGACCTCGGCGGGCTGGGCTTCGGCTACGAGCTCGGCTCGCGCTGGCTCGGCGGGGGCCGTTACCTGTGGCGCTACACGCCCGACAACCCTATGTGGTCGCCGCACGGCAGGTGGGGCCGGCTGTTCGCGGCCGCCGGCGTGCACATCGTGCTGCCCGTCGGCGGGGTGAGCGAGGCGACCACGATGCGCCTGGCGCTGGGGTCCGACCTCAAGGACTACGTGCGCTGGTGCCTGCGCGGCACCGACGGTCCGTGCCGTACCTGCGGGAAGTGCCTCTACAAGGAGCTCATCCAGGCGGCCGTCGAGCGCCGCCCCCTCGACACCCCCATCACCGCCGACCGCCCCGTCGCGCAGAAGTACCTCAAGAAGCCGCCGTACGGGGGGCAGGAGATGATCGAGTACGGGTTCGCCCGCGTCCCCGGAATCGAGAACACGCTCTTCGCCAAGGCGCTCGACTACTTCGACGTCTCGGAGGAGTCGACGGCCTGGCTGGACCGCTGCTACCCGCGAGCCCTGGCCGAGATCCCGGACCGGTGGCGCGAGGAGGCCACGGCGTTCGTCGAGAAGCACGTGGGGCTCATGACGGAGGACGAGGTCCGGCGGGTGGAGACATGGGGCGCCTGATGAGGAGTGGGAACGCGTGAAGGTTTATCTGTCCGTCGACATGGAGGGCGTCACGGGGCTGACCGACCCCGAGGAGATGCACGCCGGCAAACGTGGGTACGAGCGCGGCTGCGAGCTGATGACGGCCGACGCGAACGCCGCCATCGAGGGGGCCTTCGCCGCCGGGGCGGCCGGCGTCCTGGTCAACGACGCCCACGGCTCCACCAAGAACCTCCGGATCGACCTGCTCGACCCGCGCGCCAGCCTCATCCGCGGCCCGGGCAAGGCGCAGCGGATGGCCCAGGGGCTCGACGGCTCGTTCCAGGCGGCGTGCTTCGTCGGCTACCACGCCCGCGCGGGCGTGCCGCACGGCGTGCTCAACCACACCTGGATGGGCAAGGAGATCCAGAACGTCTACCTGAACGGCGAGCTGTGCGGCGAGACCAGGCTCGTGGCGGCGTGCGCCGGGTTCCACGGGGTGCCGGTCGTGCTGGTGGCCGGGGACGAGGCCGTCGGGGAAGAGGCGCGCGAGCTGCTCGGCGACGTCGAGACGGTCGCGGTGAAGAAGGGGATCGACAAGTTCTCCGCCGAGTTGCTGCCGCCGAGCGTCGCCCAGGCCAGGATCCGTGAGGCGACGGCTCGTGCGCTCAACCGGTTGAGCGACTTCACGCCTTATACGGTGGCTGCGCCGTACACGCTCGGGGTGGAGTGGAACTCCACCGCCATCGCGGCGGCCGTGGCGCTGATCCCGGGCGTGAAGTCGGTGGGGCCGCGGCACATCGAGTTCACGACGGACGACTTCGCCCAGGTCATGGCCCTGTTCGGCATCTTCGCCACCATCGGCGGCCAGATCGCCTGCGGCAGCGGCCCGTACGGCTGACTCCGGGCGTATGGTGCGGAGCGGTTTTGCAGAGCGCGGAGGGGAGGCGGCGGCGTGGAGGGTGCGGCGCTGACCCGGCGGGGGCTGCTCGTCGGGATCGGGGCGGTGGGCGGCGCGGGCGCCATGTACGCCGCCATGGGCGCCCTCGGACTGGCGCCGTCCGAGCAGGACAAGCAGTTCGCCGCCCCCAGGCCGGGCGACTTCAGCCTGAGCGGCAAGGGGGCGGCGAAGGTCGTGATCCTCGGCGCCGGGGTGGCGGGGCTGACGGCCGCATACGAGCTGGGCAAGGCCGGGTACGACTGCACGCTCCTCGAGGCCAGGGAGAAGCCGGGCGGGCGGAACCTCACGTTGCGCGGCGGCGACCGGCTGGCCGAGCTGAACGGGCCCGCCCAGGACGTGAAGTTCGGCGAGGGCGTCTACTTCAACGCGGGCCCCGGCCGGATCGCCCCCTGGATGGTGACCCTCGACTACTGCCGTGAGCTGGGCATCCCCATCGAGGCCTTCGTCAACAACAATGCCGCCGCCTACGTGCACACCAACAGCCGCACGATGCGGGCGCGCACGGCCCGAGCCGACATGTACGGCTATATCGCGGAATTACTGGCTAAAGCGACAAATGTCGGTGCGCTGGACAAAACCGTCAGCAAGGCCGACCAGGAGACGCTGCTCGACTTCCTCCGGAGATTCGGCGACCTGGGCCCGAAGCACGAATACGAAGGGTCAATGCGCCGCGGTTTCACGAAATATCCGGCAATAGACGTCGGCACTCCTCTCGACGCCCCGGGCACCCTCCACCAGGTCCTCGCCGCCGGCACCGGCCGGGCCATCACCAACGACTTCGGCTACGAACAGGCCACCCCCATGTTCCAGCCCGTCGGCGGCATGGACGCCATCGTCACCAAGCTGACGGAGGCGGTCGGCCGCGACCGGATCAGGACCGGCGCGAAGGTCACCAAGATCACCGGCCTGGCGGACGGCGTCGAGGTCGCCTGGGAGGGCGGCGGCATCAAGGCCGACTACTGCATCGCCGCCCTGCCGCCCCACATCCTCGCCAAGATCCCGCACAACCTCGGCGCCCAGGTCACCACCGCGCTCAGCACCCCGGTCCCGGTCGCCGCCGGCAAGATCGGCTTAGAGTACGGCCGGCGCTGGTGGGAGCTGGAGGACCGCATCTACGGCGGCGTGACCGAGACCGACCTGGACATCACCCACATCTGGTACCCCTCCCACGGCTACCACTCCGAGCACGGCCTCCTCGTCGGCTACTACAACACCGAGCGGAACGCCGAGCTGTACGCGGCCCTCACCCCCGAGGACAGAAGGCGCAGAGCGCTCACCCAGGGCAAGAAGATCCACGGCGACAAATACCGCCAGAACCTCCTGTCCAGCGTCTCCATCGCCTGGGACCGCCAGCCGCACATCCAGGGAGGCTGGGTGCGCTGGCCCGACTTTGATTCGTCCTTCACTTTTCTGCAACGCCCCGCCGGAAGGGTTTACTTCGCGGGCGACTGGCTCACCCATCTGATCGCATGGCAGGCGGGGGCCATGGAGTCCGCCCGCAGCGTCGTCACCCAGCTGCACCAGCGAGTGCTGCAGTCCGCCTGACGCCGCACGCCACCCCCGCGGCCACCGTAGGCTCCTGGGAGAAGCGACCTGCGGAGCTAAAATCGAGGAGATGGGGATGGCGTTGCACTGGGTGCCCGCCAACGACCGGACCGACCTGCTGGCCGACCCGGTCGCGCTCGCCGTGCCGGAGTTGGAGGGCGTCGAAGTGGCCGAGATCGATCCTGAGCTGGCCGACACGGCGGCGTTCTGCGAGCGGTATGGCGTGACGCTCGACGAGTCGGCCAACTGCGTTGTCGTCGCGGCCAAGCGCGGCGGCGAGACGCGCTACGTGGCCTGCATGGTGCTCGCGACGATGCGCGTGGACGTCAACGGAGTCGTCCGCCGCCACCTCGACGCC
This sequence comes from Nonomuraea sp. NPDC052116, assembly GCF_040680035.1. Classification (NCBI taxonomy): domain Bacteria; kingdom Bacillati; phylum Actinomycetota; class Actinomycetes; order Streptosporangiales; family Streptosporangiaceae; genus Nonomuraea; species Nonomuraea sp. NPDC052116. Next base: position 46,592 of record NZ_JBFAWA010000048.1, read on the forward strand.
CGGAAGGCGAGCTTCGCGTCGATGGCCGACGCGGTCGAGCTGACCGGGATGGAGTACGGCGGCATCACCCCGCTGGGCCTGCCCGCCGACTGGCCCATCCTGGTGGACACGCACGTCGCCGAGCATCCCAGAGTGGTGATCGGGAGCGGCGTGCGCAGGTCGAAACTGGCCGTGTCCGGTGCCGCGCTGGCCGGGCTGAAAGGCGCCGAGGTTCTGCCGCTGGCCGGTTGAGGGGAAACTGAAGCCGATTCGAGACCGTTGGATGGGAAACCGATGGCCCCTTTCTGGACGTTGTACGAGTGGGAATGTGGCCTCATGGTTCATCTCGTGGGCGGGGATTAAGCCGGTATGGTGCTTCATGCCATGAACGATGACCGACTAGGCCCTTACCGGCTGCTCAGGCGGCTCGGTGAAGGCGGGATGGGCGTTGTCCACCTCGCTGTCGACCCCCAGGGGCGGCAGGTGGCGGTCAAGGTCCTGCGCGGAGAGGTCGCCGGCGACGAGGTCGCCAGGCGGCGGCTTTCGCGCGAGGTCGAGACGATGCGGCGCGTGCGGAGCAAATACATCGCCGAGGTGCTCGACGCCGATGTCACCGGTCATCGCCCGTACATCGTCACCCGTTACGTCCCCGGTCGTCCTCTCGACGAGATCGTGAAGGACGACGGGCCCCTCGACCTGCCCTCGCTGGTCAAGCTCGCGCACGGGGTGGCCGCCGCGCTGGCCTCCGTGCACTCGGTGGGCGTGATCCACCGCGACCTCAAGCCCGGAAACGTGCTGATCCTCGACGGCGAGCCCGTCCTGATCGACTTCGGCATCGCCCAGGCGGTCGACGCGACCCGGCTGACGCAGACCGGCATGTTCATCGGCACGCCCGGCTACCTCGCGCCCGAGATCATCGAGGGCCAGGAGGCGGGGCCGGAGGTCGACGTGCACGCGTGGGCGGGCACGCTGCTGTTCGCGTCCACCGGCCAGCCGCCCTTCGGCAAGGGCACGCTGGAGATGATCTTCTACAACATCACCGCGGGCAAGGCCGACGTGAGCGCCGCTCCGGCGACGTTGCAGCCGCTGCTGAAGGCCGCGTTCCAGCGCAACCCGAACAAGCGCCCCAAGGCGGCCGACCTGGCCGAGCAGACCGCCCGGATGCTCCAGAAGACGCCGAGCAACTCGCCCGACGAGATCTCGACCGTTCCCCGGCCGACCGAGCCCCCGCGCGTGCAGGACAAGCCGTCGTACGACATCTCCACGCCGCCGGTGACGCCCAAGAGCCTGCTGGAGTCCCAGGAGCAGGCCGCCGCGCCGCCCCAGGACCAGCAGTACGTCTCGCTCCTGCCCAACCAGCCGGACCCGTGGCCGACCCGCAGGGTGACGCCGGAGGAGCTGCGGCGCATCCAGCGCGAGAGCGGCCTGACCCCGCCGCCCTGGCAGCCGCAGCAGCCCGTCAACAACCACGGCCTCGCGGCCCCGCCGGGTGAGGGCGACGTGCCCACCCGACGGGTTCGCCCCGACTCGGCCGACTACGGGCGGATCCACACGCCGGTCCCGAACGCCCAGGCGCCTCATGCCCAGGTGCCGAGCGCGGGTCCCGACGTGCCCGACTACGCCCGGCCCGGGCCGAGCCCGCTCCAGCCGCCCCCGTACATCCCGTCGCAGTACCCGCAGCCCGACCCGAGCACCAAGCGGGAGCCGTACATCCCGTCGGTCGCGCCGGGCAAGATGCTGCAGCGGTCGAGGGCGTACGGCGTGGCCGGCGCGATGCTGCTCATCGTGATGATCGTGGCGGCCGTGATCGCGCCCGTGCTGGTCGCGGTCGTGGCGATCCCGGCCGCGATCCTGCTGCGCGCGGCCGACCTGGCCCAGCCCCAGCTGACCTCCCGCAGGGCCGCGGGGGCCGCGGCGCTCGACGTGGTCAGGGTGTTCGCCTTCCCGCAGGCGCTGGCCAAGTCGGTGGGCATCACGCTGGCACTCATGCTGTACGCGCTCATCCTGGGCCTGCCGGTGACGCTGCTGCTCACCGTGGTGGCCAGGATGGACCCGTCCAACGCCCTGGCCTGGGGCGCCGCGGTCGCGTTGTGGACCGTCTGCGCGGGCCCGGGAGTGGAGGGTCCTGGCAAACAAATGCGCAGAACGCTCTCATCGCTCGTACCCTCGAGGACAGCGGCGATGGTGATGGCGGGGGCTCTCGCGGCGGCCGCCGCGCTCTCGCTGATCCTCGCCGCCGGCACGTTCGGGGACAAGCCAAGGGGGGCCGTATGGACTCCGCTGAACGTCAATCCAGTGGTCAGACAGCTAGACGGGCTAAGGGGGAATCCCGGGGGATGACGCGGGGAAGGTGGCGATGAGCACCCAAGCACCAGAACGCCTGGGCCCGTACCGGCTGGTCAGGAAGATCGGCGAAGGTGGCATGGGGGTCGTCCACCTCGGTCTCGACGGAGAGGGCCGCGAAGTCGCCATCAAGGTCCTCCACCCGCACGTGGCCGCCGACCTCAAGGCGCGCGACCGGCTGACCCGCGAGGTCGAGACCATGCGCCGGGTGCGCAGCCCGCACGTCGCCGAGGTGATCGACGCCGAGCTCGTGGGCGGCCAGCCGTACGTCGTGACCCGCTTCGCCCCTGGCCGCACGCTGGAGGACACCGTCCTGGCCGACGGCCCGCTGGAGGCGCGCGAGGTCATCAGGCTCACCCAGGGCCTCTGCCAGGCGCTGGTGGCCATCCACACCGCCGACGTGATCCACCGCGACTTCAAGCCGTCCAACGTCATGCTGGTCAACGGCGAGCCGCTGGTCATCGACTTCGGCATCGCCCACCTGGTGAACGCGACCAGGCTGACCCAGACGGGCATGTTCGTCGGCACGCCGGGCTATCTGGCGCCTGAGATCATCCGTGACTCCGAGATCACCCAGGCGGCCGACGTGCACGCGCTGGCCTCGACGGTGTTCTTCGCCGCGACGGGGGCGCCGCCGTTCGGCACGGGAACGTTCGAGGCGGTCTGCTTCAACATCATGGAAGGGCGGGCGCAGATCGACAAGGCGCCCGCGTGGCTGCGCGGCTGGCTCGGCAGGGCGCTGCAGGTCGACCCCGCGTCCCGGCCCAGCGCGCACGAGCTGCTGCGGATGGCCAGGGCGCTCGACCCGGCCGTGACCACCTTCAACGAGACGTCCTTCGACGGGCCGACCGGCACCAAGCGCATGGGCGGCGGCACGCGGACCATGGACACGTTCTCCGACCTGCTGCCGCCGGTCGAGTACGGCAAGACCGCGCCACCCCCGGCCAGGGAGGAGCGTCCGCCCACGCGCAGGGAGGAACGGCCGCCTCCTCGCCGGGAGGAGCGACCGCACTGGGAGGAGCGGCCGCCGCCGTACGTGCCCGCGCCGGTCGCGGCCAGGCCGATGGCCCGCACCGACCAGCGGGTCGCGGGCTACCCGGCGCCGCCGCCCACCTCGCCGTCGCAGGTCAGGCCGTATACCCCGCCGTCTCAGTACACCCCGCCGTCCGAGCGGAAGAGGTACCTGTTCGGCAGCCAGGTCGTGGGCCTGCTCCTGCTGGTCACGCTGGTGGCGCTGACCGTCATGATGCCGGTCATGGTCGGCGCGATCGCCGTCGCGCTCGCGCTGGTGCTGCGGCTCGGCGAATACCTCTTCGGCGACCTGGTCAAGCGGCGCCAGATGCGCGGCAGCAGCTCGGCCGACCCGCTGCTGGCGGTCGTCGGCACGCCCTGGGCGCTGGTCAAGTCCGCGCTCGTGACGGCGGTGCACGTGCCGCTGGCGCTGCTGTTCGGCCTGTGCGTCTGGGGCCTGCTCCATTGGGCGGGCGGGATGAGCGTCAACGAGGCGGCCTCGTTCGCGGCGGGCGCCTTCGCGGCCGGCCTGTTCGTGCTGCCGGGCGGCGGCGCGCCGCGCCAGGCCGTCACCCGCACGCTCACCGGCGTGCTGCGCAGCCCCGGCGCGGCGCTGGTCGCGGTCGTGCTGGTGGGCACGGCGGCGCTGTTCGCGGTGATGTTCGCGCTGGGGCAGGACGCGTCGTGGTACCCGTGGCAGGCGCCGGAGACGGTCATCGACGAGCTGGCGAACAACGCCCAGCAGAGCACGATCGGCCTGATCACCGGGCTGATCGACAGCCTGCTCAGCGACCTCGGGCTGGGGTTCCTGACTCCCTGGTCCTGAGTGTCCCCATCGGCTCTCGGGGGGAGAGATGAGGTATGAGCGAGTACCTCGGCCCATATGAGCTTCTTTCCAAGCTCGGGGCGGGCGGGTTCGGCGAGGTGCATCTCGCCCTCGACGCCGAGGGACGTACGGTCGCGGTCAAGGTGCTCCATCCCCACGTCATCGCCGACGGCGGGGCGCTGGCCCGGCTGGCGCGCGAGGTGGAGACCATGCGGCGGGTCGGCGGGTCGCACGTGGCGGAGGTGCTCGACGCCTCGCTGGAGGGCGCCCGGCCCTACCTCGTGACCCGCTACGTCCAGGGCCGCCCGCTCAGCGCCGCGCCCGTGCCCGTGGCCGACCTGCGCAGGCTGGCCGCCGGGCTGGCCGACGCGCTGCTCGCCATGCACGAGTCCGGCGTGGTCCACCGCGATCTCAAACCGGCCAACGTGATGATGACCGAGGGCGAGCCCGTCGTCATCGACTTCGGCATCGCCAGCGCGCTCGACTCGCTGTCGGTCACGGCCTCCGGCGCCGTGGTGGGCACGCCCGGCTACCTGGCCCCCGAGGTGCTGGAGGGCAAGAGCGCGGGGATGGAGGCCGACGTGTTCTCCTTCGGGGCGACGCTGGCCTACGCGGCGACCGGGCGGCAGCCGTACGGGCAGGGGCCCGCCTCCGCGGTGGCCTACCGGGTCGTGCACCATTCGCCTGACCTGGAGGGCGTCCCCGAGTGGCTGGCGCCGCTGTTACGCGAGTGCCTGTCCACCGACCCCGCCGCGCGGCCGACTGCCGCGCAGCTCTGCGCCAGGCTGGGGGTCGAGCCGGTCTCCCACGTACGCCACGTCCAGCCCCGGGCGATGAGCCTCGCCGACGACCTGGCCACGAGGGAGTGGCGGCCGGGCAAGGGACGGCCGCGCAGATCGGTGGAGGAGTCCAGGGCCAGGCACCGGGAGAAGGTGCGCAGGCGCTGGCTGATCGGCTCGGGACTGTTCGTGTCGCTGCTGGCCGCCGCCGCCCGCGGGCCGCTGCCCGAGGTGGCGCTGTTCCTGCTGGCGGCGTACGCGCTGGCCGTGGTGGCCGACGCCGGGGTGGCGCTGTTCTCGAAACGCCTGTTCCGGCGCAGCCGCATGATCACGGATCTGGTCAGCGTGGCGGGGGCCGTGGGACTGTGTTTCGGGCTGGCGACGGTGTTCAGCACGTTCACGCTGGCGCTGTTCGCGGGTACGGCACTGGTCGTGGGGGTCGTGTTCCTGCTGTCGGCCTAGACCGAACAAAGTTCTGTATAGTGGATGGCTGCGGGTTTGCAGTTAAGCTACTCGCGGGTAACATAACTGGCGAAAGCTTGGGCAGACCCTCTGTCAGTGGCCCGGTGGGCACCTGGCAGTCTGGACAGCATTGCATTCGGCGCCCGCCGCAACGAGGCGGTGGCGCACGCGAACACGGGAGGTCGGCCACCGGCCATGAACATCGTCGTCTGCGTGAAGCAGGTCCCCGACACTGCGACCGAGCGCAAGCTGCGGTCCGATGACAAGACGCTCGACCGCGACGCCGTCGACGGCGTGGTCAACGAGCTTGACGAGTACGCGGTCGAGGAGGCGCTGCGGCTCAAGGAGGCCCACGGTGGTGAGGTGACCGTGCTCACCATGGGCCCCGGCAAGGCCACCGAGACCATCCGCAAGGCGCTGGCCATGGGCGCCGACAAGGCCGTCCACCTCAGCGACGACGCGCTGCACGGCTCCGACGCGCTGTCCACCTCGTACGCGATGGCGCAGGTGCTCAAGAAGATCGGGTTCGACCTGGTCATCCTGGGCTCCGAGTCCACCGACGCGCGCACCGGCGTGCTGGCCGCGATGCTGGCCGAGCGCCTCGGCACCCCGCAGCTCACGCTGGCCAACAAGGTCGACGTCGAAGGCTCCTCAATCGCCGTCCAGCGCATCACCGACTACGGCTTCGACAAGGTCGAGGCCACGCTGCCGGCCGTCGTCTCCGTGGTCGAGAAGATCAACGAGCCGCGCTACCCGTCGTTCAAGGGCATCATGGCCGCCAAGAAGAAGCCGGTCGAGACGCTGGCCATCGGCGACGCCTCCATCGACGCCGCCCAGGTGGGCCTGGCCGCCGCGTGGTCCTCGGTCGTCGACTTCGCCGCCGCCCCGCCGCGCGCGGCCGGCACGATCGTCAAGGACGAGGGCGACGGTGGCGCGAAGGCCGCCGACTACCTCGCGTCCAAGAAGTTCATCTGAGAACGGGAGTTTTGCTGATATGTCGGAGATTCTCGTTCTCGTCGAGCAGGTCGAAGGCGAGGTCAAGAAGGTCACGCTGGAGCTGCTGACCCTGGCCCGCTCGCTCGGCACCCCCTCCGCCGTCTGGGCGGGCCCCGGCCTCACCGCCGAGGCCAAGGCCAGGCTCGCCGAGTACGGCGCTGACAAGATCTACGTCGCCGCGTCGAGCGACATCGTCGACTACGTGGTCGCGCCCAAGGCCGAGCTGCTCGCCCAGCTCGTCGCCGCCACGTCCCCGGCCGCCGTGCTCGTGGCCGCCACGTCCGAGGGCAAGGAGGTCGCCGGGCGCCTGGCCGTCAAGACCGACTCCGGCGTCATCACCGACGCCGTGGGCCTGGGCGAGGGCTTCGTGGCCGACCAGTCCATCTTCGGCGGCGGCGTCAACGTGCAGTCCAAGGTGAGCAAGGGCACGCCGATCGTCGCCGTACGCCCCAACTCGACCGCCCCCGAGGCCGCCCCCGCCGCCGGCACCGAGGAGGAGGTGTCGGTCACCCTGTCCGACGCCGCCAAGGCGGCCCGCATCGTCGAGCGGGTCAAGCAGGAGAAGGGCGCCCGGCCGGAGCTGACGGAGGCCGCGATCGTGGTCTCGGGCGGGCGCGGCGTCGGCTCCGCCGACAACTTCTCGATCATCGAGGGCCTGGCCGACTCCCTCGGCGCCGCCGTCGGCGCCTCCCGCGCCGCCACGGACGCCGGCTGGTACCCGCACCAGTTCCAGGTGGGGCAGACGGGCAAGACGGTGTCGCCGCAGCTGTACATCGCGGCGGGCATCTCGGGCGCCATCCAGCACCGGGCCGGCATGCAGACGGCCAAGACGATCGTCGCGATCAACAAGGACCCGGAGGCCCCGATCTTCGAGCTGGCCGACTACGGCGTGGTGGGCGACCTCCACCAGGTCGTGCCGCAGCTCACCGAGGAGATCAACAAGCGCAAGTAGCCGCAGGGGAAGGGCACGGTCTTCGCGCTATAGCGCTCAGGCTGTGACTTTGGGGGGGCGCAGCCCCCCAAACCCCCGCTTAAAACCCGCTTCGCCGATTCGTCAGCCGATTACGTTCGTGAGGGCCATGCGAAGAGGAGAAGCCGTATGCGCTCTTGGCCAGAAGCCTAGAGATGCCTCGTGAGTGCCCAGAAAGCGCGCAACAAGGTGCGGCGCGTTGAGTCCCGCGAGGAGATCGAAGTTCTCCGGGATCGGACCAGCCCTCTACGGTCCCAGGCCCACGAGCACTTAAGCCTCTGTCAGCAGGCTCTCAGTGAGTCCAGGTGGGTGGCCAGGACCCCGGTGGCCCAGCCGGGGTCGGTCGCGGGCGGCTCGTAGACGAGGTGGGCGGCCAGCCCGTCGAGGAGCGCGTGCAGGCGCCGGGCCTCCAGCTCCAGGTCGCGGCCCGGTGACAGGTCGACGCCGTTGTCCAGCTGGCCGATCATCCAGCGGCAGGCGTCGCGCAATGCCTGGTGGGCCTCGGTCCGCGGGCCCTTGAGGGACTTCTCGGCGTTGGCGGCGCTGAACAGTGCCAGCCAGACCTCCATCTCCGCGCGCCGCCCGGCGTCCAGCGGCAGCAGCTCGCGGGCCACGGCCTCGACGGCCTGCCGGATGGTCGGACGCGGCGGCAACGCGGCGATCCGGGCGCGTACGCGGGTGAGCACGAACTGCATGGCGAACACCAGCAGCTCCTCCTGAGTCGGGAACACGTGGCGCAGCGACCCTGCGGACATGGCCGCCTCGGCGGCGACCGCGCGCACCGAGACGTGCCCGACACCGTCCCGCATGATCACCCGCCAGGCCGCCTCGGCTAGCTCCTGGCGGCGCTGTTGGTGATCTATGAGCTTGGGCACGAGCTTGATGTTAGCTCAATCGTGCTAACATCAACCCTGTGGTAGCACGGTCGTACCAACAAAAGACTGTCCCTCTTCCTCTCCGTCTGCTCACTCCCGCGCTGATCGTCCTGCTGATGCTCTACGTGGCCTTGCCCGTCGCGATGGCCATGAACCGCGGCTCCACCGGCGCCTCGATCATGCGTAACAACCCCAGCCTCGACCCAGCCGACCTCGGCTTCGCCGTCGATGCCGCCCTCGTCTACACCTTCGTGCTGCACGCCGTCAGCGCCGCACTCGCCATCTGGTTCACCGTCAAAGCCCTCAAAGGCCGCCGCTGGGCCCGTGTCGCCCTCACCGGCTATCTGCTACTGGCCGCTTTGGGCAGTTTCACGTCCGCGGCGGCCGGCGCCGAGTACTACTGGGCCGTCATCCCCACCGACGCCATCCACCTCGTCATGATCGCCGTCCTCTGGCTCCCCCGCTCGGCTCGCCGCTTCTTCGCCGTCCCGGCATGATGTGATCTGTGGATATTGCTCGATCGCCGTCCTCAACCCGGAAGGTGATCTGCTTACCGAGTTCGTGTGGGGTCCAGCCGTGATCCAGCGCATTGCGGACGATCTCTGCCACCAACCCGGGCGTGATGATCGTGCCGTGTTCCACCCACGTGACCATCCGCTGGCCAGACCCTTCGGCCTGCTCAACTACAATCGCCAGACCTGGCTCGTCATCTGGGGCGACAACCCAGCGAAAGCTCGCGCCATCTACGACGATGGTCCTTGTTCCCTTCCTCGCCAGAGCCATGCGATCGATATTGCCACTGTGCCGATCGCTCCGAGCGATTCACTCGACGATGCGCTGTTCGCATGATCATGTGACCGGATCGCGCAGCCAGATTCGAATCGCGACCTTGCTTGAGCCGGTTGGCTCGCTGGTCTTTCTTGATCGGGATGACCGCCTGGATGCCGCGCCGACGCAGATACGCGCGGTTGGCGCGGGAGGAGTACGCCTTATCAGCCAGCACCCGAGCGGGACGCTTCCGAGGGCGGCCCAGGCCGCGGCGTTGGATGCGCACACCTTCCAGCACGCGTCGGAAGTACGGGCTGTCGCCTTCGCCGTTTCGCCGGCCGATTACGTTCGTGAGGGCCATGTGAAGAGGGAGAAACCGTTCACGCCCGTGGCCAGAAGCCTAGAGTTGCAGCGTGAGTGCCCAGGAACCGCGCAACAACACCGCTGAGGTGCTGCGGTAGGCCGCGATTGCGGCCGACGGCGCGGGGATCGCGGCCTTGATGCGGGAGCTCGCTTGCGCCCGATCGGCCGGCAGTAGCGACGGGTCGATGCCAAGCGCGGCCGCGATCGACTCCGCGACTCCATCGCTTGCTCCACGTTGGATTTTCCATAGCGTCCCGACATGGATGGCGGCCGGCTGCTGCGGTAAGGAGGGTGACGCTCCGGGACAGGCGATGCGCCGACCTAACCCCGCTGTGGGGGCCGAAGGCATTGCGGCCTCATGGCAGGTCCGCCCAGAGTGACGTGACGATCCCCACTAATGCTTTGACTGGGTTGGGGGGTATGCCTCCCTTTTGTCGAGCAGGCGCTCAGGAACCCTGACGCAAGGGAACCGTCACGGGACGCGGAGGAATCATCACTGGTCGGATAGGCCTTGTCGTCGGGAGAGGGCCAGCCTGCGTCGTTCTCGGTCGATTTCGGTGACGACGACCGTGATCTCATCGCCGACCTGGACGACATCTGACGGAGCCTCCACGGGCGTCCAGGCGAGCTCTCGCAGGTGGACCAGTCCCTCGAGTCCGTCGGCGGTCTGGACGAAGACGCCGAACGGGACCAGCTTGGTAACCCGTCCGTACAGCTTCTGCCCCACAACGATGCCGTCGACGAGTGCCTGGAAAGGATCCGGCTGAGTCGCCCGCAAGGACAACCTGGCTTCCAGATTCCATGTGTCGAACTGGAGGAATTCGCATGAGACGCGCTGTCCGACCTGCACGACGTCGGAGGCCGCTTCGAAGCGCCGCCAGGACAGTTCGGGAATGGTGATGAATCCGACACCGGGGAAGACCGGGTGGTCGGGGCCGTCGTCCAACGACACGAACACGCCGAACCGTTCGATCCCTGTGACGGTGCCGGAAAGGATTTCGCCGGAGTGCAGTGATTCCAGGAACGCCCAGAGTTCTGGGTTCTCAGACGGTCCGCCCATCATGCTCCCAGCCTTTCACGAGGAGTTGCGCGTCAGAGGGCTACTTCTCGTGCAGGCTCTCGATTTCGGCGGTCAGCACGGCCATGTCGCGCACGTGCGTGTAGTACTTGGTCGCGTACTCGTCGTCGATCGCCGGGAGGACCCTCTCGAACACCGACGTCAGCCGCGTCAGGCCTGCACGGTGCTGTTCGCTGAGCGGGCCTTTGCCTACGCCTGCGGCGTAGCCGTAGGCGTCCGCATCGAGCATCACCATGTCCTGGCCCTCGATGTCCAGGCCGCGAAAGCCAGGTGGGAACGGCATGGCCATGTGCTCGGCCATCATCCGCGAGAGCGCGTCGAGCTTCTCTTCGAACATGCGGGAGATCCTGCCAGTCCCCAAGCGCGGTTCGGACGTCTCGGCACCAAACGCGTGCCCAACCCCGGTGAAGAGATGTCGCCTTCGTCGATGCGCTCGCCGCGCCCGGCGGCCTCGCGCGCCTCGTACTCGGCATCGAGGTCGAGGCGTAGGGCGTCGGCGTTGTCCCGGCCTTGGGCGACGACGGCGCCGACGAGGGCGGAAAGGGTGTGGTGGGGGATTTCAGTCGGCCCACGCCGCCCGGTACCGGTCGTCGCGGATGATGGTCCCTCCGACGTCGAAGGCGGAGGTCAGCACACGCCGAGCCTACGAGGCACCCATCATTCGACGCCCTGCCGACCGGGCTCAGGCCGCGGTGCGATCAACGAGTTCACTGCAGGAACGTGTGCGTGAGCACGTCGAAGTGCAGGACGCGGGGGTCGGAGTCCAGCAGTGTCGCGCGGGCGGACGGGGTGACGCGTTCGTGGGTGTGATCCGCGCCCGCGAACATCCTGACCGTGTCCAGGGAGTCGAACAACGTGATGGTCGTCAGCTCCATGGTTTCCACATCATGGCGGGCCAGGAGGCACGCACCGCGGAAGCCGGGCAGCCCGCGCAGGTCGTGGATCACCTCCGACTCGAACACCTGCTGATATCTGCCGGTCGCCGCGGTGCCGGTGGTCCTGGCGCGCCATACTCGGGCGATCATGATCGGCTCGTTCTCCTTCGCCGTACGGGGATCGGACGTCACCGAGTCTTGACTCCGTCGTACGGTCGCCGCTTGAAGATTCTTGCCCGAACGGGGGCACGTCGTCAGCGCGGCGGCACCGCGAGCAGGCGGCGTACGGCCACCGGTGGCATGCCGCATTCCTCGCGGACCGTGCGCGTCAGATGGGCATGATCGGCGAAGCCGAGGTCGGCGGCGAGGGAGGCCAGATCGTCGTGGCCCGCCTCGATGGCCTGGAGCGCGCGCATGGTGCGGAGGCGATTGCGGTACGCCGTCAGGGTCATCCCCGTCTCCTGGTGGAAGGCGCGGCTCAGGCGATAGGGCGACCAGGCGACGCTCTGGGCCAGTTCGCGCAGGGAGGCGGTCAGATCGTCGGCGATGAGCGCGCGTACCGACTCGACCATGGCCCTCCGCCGCGCCAGTGTGGCCGCCCGGCCGCGGGCCTGGGTCTGGTGCGTGCCGGCCTGGGCCGTGAGCAGGTCGCCCACGAGGCCGATCACCAGCTCGGCGAGTTCTGGGGACTCCGCGCCCTGCCCGGCTCGTGACACCAGCAGCCGATGTGCGAGGGCGAGCCTGCCGTTGACCGGCAACGCGGTGGCGTTCGGCGGCTCGTCACCCGTCAGCTCGCGCATCAGGCCGGGTGAGCAGGTCACGGTCGTGCAACTGTCGTCGATCCCGGGACGGTGGGCGATGCTCAGCTCCTGGCCCGCGCCGCCGAGGTAGGCCAGCGCGGGATCGGCCAGCAGGAGCTGATCGTCCACCCGGGCCCGGAAGGTGCCACTTCGCACCAGCACCACCCGGTACGCCGCCGTCACCTCGGGCGGTGACCACGCCGCGCTCTCGGCCCGGATCTTGACCCGCTCCAGTGAGAACCCGTCTCCTGCCGCGATGTGCGTCACCGTCCGCATGCCACAACGCTACTCGCGGCTCAGCCGGGCATCAGCTGGAGTCGGCGGCCGGGAGTCGGACCTGGAAGGCCGCGCCCCTGCCCGGCGAGGAGCGGACCTCCACCCGGCCCCCGTGGGCCGTGACGATGGAGCGGACGATCGCCAGGCCGAGCCCGGCACCCCCCGTCGTCCGGGTACGGGAGCCGTCCGCCCGGTAGAACCGGTCGAACACCCTGGCCGCCTCCTCGGCATCGAGTCCCGGCCCCTCGTCCTCGATCACGAGCACCGCCTCCGCCCCCTCCGTTCCGACACCGATGCGTACCGGCGTGCTCGGCGGAGTGTGGGTGATGGCGTTGCCGACGAGGTTGCTGACCACCTGGCGCAGGCGGGCCTCGTCCCCCAGCACGGGCGCGGACGCCGCCGGGCCGCCGGAAGGGCCGGTGAAGGTGACGGGCCTGGACGGGGCGAGCGCGGCGAAGTCGTGGCGGGCGTCGGCGGCCAGCGTACGCAGGTCCATGGGGGTGAGGTCGAGTCCGGGCCCGTCGCTCTCGTCGAGACCGGCGAGCAGCAGCAGATCCTCCACCAGCCGGGCCAGGCGGCCCGACTCGCTCTCGATGCGGGCCAGCGCGGGCCCCGCCTCGGTGCCGCCCATGCGGTAGAGCTCCGAGAAGCCCTTGATGCCGAACAGCGGGGTGCGCAGCTCGTGGCTGACGTCCGCCACGAACGTGCGCATCCTGGCCTCCGACTCCACCTTCGCCGCGACGCCCTGCTCGATCTGGGCCAGCATCTTGTTCAGCGAACGGGCCAGCCTGCCCACCTCGGTGGACCGGCCGGCCGGTTCGGGCACGCGCCTGGTCAGGTCGCCGTCGGCGATGGCCGCCGCCGTCTCCTCCACCCGGCGCAGCGGCGACAGCCCGGCCCTGATGGCGACCCCGCCCACGAGCGCGAGCACGCCGAGCAGGACGGCGCCGGTGAGGAGGCAGGCCACCCGGAGACGGTCGATCGTGGACCGCATCTCGTCGAGCGAGACCGCCGCCACGATCGCGGTGTGTTCGGCCGGGCCGAGGCCGTTCGTGCCGACGCGGGGGAGCGCCACCGCCCGCCACTCCTCGCCGTTCGTGCCGCTCACCGTGAACGGCTGCCCGGCGCGGGTCGCCACCACGGCGCCGTCGAGCCTGGGTAGCGCGGGCCCGGCGAGGTCCCCGAGTTCGCGCAGGACGGACCCGTCCGCCGCCAGGTAGGCCACGAACCCCTTCCCCATCAGGTCGAACTGCCCGGCCGGGATCGGGGCGCGCGACAGCTTGACGACCAGGTCCGGCGGGATGGCGGACGCCGCCTTGCCCATCGGCTCCAGCTGGGCGTCGATGCGCGTCATGAGCTGGGTCTCCAACTGTTGCAGCACCACCGAGCTGATCACCACCAGGCCGACCACCAGCAGCGCGACCGCGATGGCCAGCAGCCGGGCGGCGAGCGACAGCCGGCCGATCATCGCTTGGGCTTGCGCAGGACGTAGCCGACGCCGTGGACGGTGTGGATCAGCTTGGGTTCGCCGGCGTCGAGCTTGCGCCGCAGGTAGCTCACGTACGTGTCCACGATGCTCGTGTCGCCGGCGAAGTCGTAGCGCCACACGTGCTCCAGGATCTGGGTCTTGGGCAGCACCCGCCCGGCGTTGAGCACCAGGTGGAGCAGGAGGCGGAACTCCGTGGGCGACAGCCGTACCGGACGTCCCGCCCTGGTGACCTGGTGGCCGTCGGGATCGACCTCGAGGTCCCCGACCACCAGCGTGGAATCGTCGGGGGCCGCGCCCGTGCGGCGGAGGATGGCCCTGATACGGGCCAGCAGCTCCTCCAGGTCGAACGGCTTGGTCACGTAGTCGTCGCCGCCCAGCCGCAGCCCGTTGATCTTGTCGGCCGTGGCGTCCCGCGCCGTGAGGAACAGCACGGGTACCGGACCGGGCCGCCCGCCGCCCCTGGGCAGGCTCCGCAGCCGGCGGATCACCTCGAACCCATCGAGATCGGGCAGCATGACATCGAGCAGGACCAGGTCCGGCGGGTCGCGCCGGGCCGACTCCAGCGCCTGCGCGCCGTTCTCCGCCGAGCTCACCGTGAAACCGGCGAACCTCAGCGTCGCGGAGAGCAGCTCCTTGACGGTGGGCTCGTCGTCGACCACGAGCAGCCGTTCTCCCACGAGAGGCACCTCCCCGATCCAGCGTAGTCAGGCGTCGCGGTTCTTGAGCTGGACGTACGCGCCTGTCAGCAGGACCGTCACGAACCCGGCCAGCAGCCCGAACCCCACCGCCTCCGGCAGCTCGGACTTCCCGGAGACGGCCTGGAGCGCGGCCATGCTCGGCCAGTAGACGCCGATGAGATCGCGCAGGAAGCCTGGCGAGGCCCCGGCCATGACGGGAAGCAGGAGGAAGGCGGTGCTGACGTTCACGGCGGGGGCGGTGCCGCGCAGGAGGACGCCCAGCGACAGGCCGAACAGCGCCAGGAGCGTCAGCACGAGCGGCCCGAGCAACAGCAGCCGCAGCGCGGCGGGATCGGCCGGCATGACGGACGGCGCCCCGTTCGCGGACAGCGTCAGCTGGCTCGTCACGAACATCAGCCACACCGCGGCCACGCTCACCGGCAGCGCGGCCAGCGCGGTCATCCCGCACTTGGCCGCCAGCAGCCGGCCGCGGCCGCTCACGGCGGCCAGGCTGGCCCGCATCGTGCCGGAGCCGTACTCGGAGGAGGCCACCAGCACGCCCAGCGCCGCCACCAGGAGCTGCACGATGAACATTCCGCGCATGCCCAGGTCCAGCGGCTGGAAGTCCAGCCGCTCCTGCGCCGTGGCCGTGGCGTACTCCTTGGCGGCCGTGCTGCTGAACAGCCACCCCAGCAGCGCCGCGACGCCGGCGGTCGCCAGTGACAGCACCATGGTGGACCGGATGCTGCTGAACTTGGTCCACTCCGCCCTCAGCACCCCCGCGTCGATCATCGCGCCACCCCGTACTCGACGCTCTCCCGGGTGAGCTCCATGAACGTCTCCTCCAGTGACGCACGGCGCGGGGCCAGCTCGAACAGCGGCACGCCCTCGGCCGCCGCCAGCCGCCCGACGTCGGGCGCCGTCATGCCGGTGACCAGCAGCTCGTCGCCGCCGCCGGGCTGGACGTAGGCCCCGGACAGCTCCAGGCGCCGGGCGAAGGAGGCGGCGTCAGGCGTGCGTACGACCACCGCCGCCCCGCCCTCGGTGAAGTCGCCGATGTCGCCCTCCGCGATGAGCCGGCCCTTGCCGATCACCACGAGGCGGTCCGCCGTCAGCGCCATCTCGCTCATCAGGTGGCTGGACACCAACACCGTGCGCCCTTCCGCGGCCAGCCCGCGGATGAGCGTGCGAATCCACAGGACGCCTTCGGGGTCCAGCCCGTTGACCGGCTCGTCGAGCATCAGCACCGGCGGATCCCCGAGCAGCGCCGCGGCGATGCCCAGCCGCTGCCCCATGCCCAGCGAGAACTCGCCCGCCTTCCTGCCCGCCACCGCCGTGAGCCCGACCAGGTCCAGCACCTCGGCGACGCGGGTGTCGGGGATGGCGTTCGTCTGGGCGAGGTAGAGCAGGTGTTTGTACGCGCTGCGCCTCGGGTGCACGGCCTGCGCCTCCAGCATCGAGCCGACCTCGCGCAGCGGGTGGCGGAGCTCGTGGTGGGCGCGGCCGTTGATCGTGGCGGTGCCGGAGGTGGGCAGGTCGAGGCCGAGGATCATGCGCATCGTGGTGGTCTTGCCGGCGCCGTTCGGGCCCAGGAAGCCCGTGACGAGGCCCGGCCGTACCGTGAAGGTGAGATCGTCCACGGCGAGCACGTCGCCGTGGCGTTTGGTCAGTCCGTCGAGCTGGATCATGGGTCCAGCGTGGGGGCGGCGGTTGGGGGAGTTCTGAGGAGTCTGTGAGTTGCCTGTGAGCCGGGGCGCCCCCACGTGGGCGGTGGAGGCGCCGCCGGCCGCCGATCCACAGAGAACTCTTAGGACGTCACGCGGGCTTCGTACGCCTGGACGGCGACGGCGGCGTACAGGGTGAGCCGGCACAAATGTTCAGGCCGCGACCTCGACGGTCTCACGGTCGGCGAGCGTGACCGCCGGGGTGATCGCCGACGGCTCGCGGCGGGGGAGGAGGCGGGAGGCGGCGGCGATCAGCACGCCCAGGACGACCCCGATGCCGAGCGCGGTACGCAGCGTCGTGGCGTCCGAGATGAAGCCGATCACGACGGGTCCGAGCAGCAGGCCGGCGTACCCCATGGCGCCCGCCTGGGCGATCGCCGGTCCCGGGGAGTCCGTCGCGGTGCCCGCCAGCGACAGGGTCAGCGGCGAGATCGTCGCCACGCCGAGCCCGACGAAGAACATCGCGAACACCGCCACCAGCGCCGCCGGCGCCATCAGCACCACCGCGAAGAACCCGGCCGTCGCCACCCCGGAGACGGTCAGCATGCCCCGCACGCCGAACCTGGCCCGCAGCCGGTCACCCGTGAGCCTGGCGATCAGCATGCCCAGCTCGAACACCGGGTAGCCGAGGGCGGCCAGCGCCTCGGGGGCGCCCAGCTCGTTCCGCATGTAGAGGCCGTTCCAGTCGGCGACCGTGCCCTCGACCATGAACGCGAAGAACATGATCGCGCCCAGCAGGTAGACGATCGGCGGCATGCGCCGGCGGGCCGCCGTCGCGGTCTCGGCCGCCGGGGGCTCAGGCAGGTACGTACGGCCGATCACGACCATGACGGGCAGCGAGACCAGGCCGATCAGCGCCACGTTGGCGGTGAACGGCAGCCCCACGGCGATCGCCACGCTGCCCAGCGCGCCCGCCGAGATGGCGCCCACGCACCAGCCCGCGTGCATGCCGTTCATCAGCGGCCGCCCGTACGCCTGCTCGACCGTGGAGCCCTGGGCGTTCATGGCCACGTCCACGGTGCCGAACGCCATGCCGAAGAGCGCCACGGCCACCATGAGCAACGGGAGGTTCGGGGCGAAGGCCACGGCCACGAGTCCCAGCGCGGTGAGCGGCCCGCCGATCCGCAGCACCGCCCGGCTGCCCGCACGGGCCATGATCCGGCGCATGGACTGCATCGTCACCAGCGCGCCCAGGCCCCACACGAGGAGGACGGCGCCGACCGTCGACTCGGACAGGCCGAGCTTGTCGGTCAGCGCCGGGATGCGCACCGTCATGGTGCCGACCATCAGTCCGCCCAGCACAAACGTCAGAACCGCCCCGTAACGGGCATTCCTCAGGGAACGGGTCATCGTTTAACACCTCACAAGAATTCGCACTATTTCGCCATATTTAGGTCTCTGGGCCCGCCCGCACTGCGGCATCCGGGCGTCGCGCCGGGGTGGCCGGGCGAGCTCGGGCCGGGGTGGGGGAGGGGTTCGGCTGGACGGTTGTGGCCCGAGAGGTTCCGCCTGCCCGCTCTCACGGGCCGAGCGCCCAGGTCGGGCGGTCGGGTCGGCGACGGGTGTACGGGCGAGCGGCGGCCCCGTGTCCGGGACGCGGTCCGGGCATCGGCTCGATCGTGGCCTCCGCCTTGGGGCAGGCTGCGCGCCAGTCGGGGCGGCGCCGTACCGGCCGTCGTCCGAGGACATCGACGGGCCCGCGTCCCCACGGTGGGGAGGCGGGCGGGTCAGGGGCTCAGGAAGGGGGTTTGAGCAGCGCTTTCATCCGGGTCTCAAGCGCTTGGAGATCGTCCTCCGTGTTCAGCTCCGGGTCGTGGCTGGCCACGTCCCAGAGCCCTTCACACGCCAGCCGTACGATCTGCGACGCCCGCGGATCCGGCTCCTCGCCCAACCCCTCGCGATGCCAGCGGGCCATCGCCTCGCGTAGCGGCGCGAGCAGGAAGAGGTTGCCCGAGGCGCCCGTGACCACGGCCCATCGTCGCAGCCGTCCGGAGCGGACGGCGGCCAGCGTGGCGTGCAGGTAGCGCTCGGTGTAGGTCTCCCCGGGCTGTGCGACCATGAGCTGGTCGAAGTCCTCGATCAGACGCTCCACCATGCCCTTGATCAGGGCTTCTTTGGTGCCGTAGTGATAGAGGAGGCCGCCCTTGCTGACGCCTGCCCGGTCCGCCACGGCGGCCAGGGTGAGTGCGGACGAGCCCTGATCGCAGAGCAGGTCCTCTGCCGCGTCCAAAAGCTCGTCCCTTCGCATGGGCTCTACTGTACCGTCCGGACGGTACAGTAGCAAACGAGATACCCTGATCGGGTGACCAGACCGTCGGCCTATCTTGATCATGCGGCTACCACACCCATGCTGCCCGAGGCGATCGAGGCCATGACGGAGCAGCTCAAATGCGTCGGCAACGCCTCCTCGCTGCACGCGGCGGGCCGCCGGACGCGCAGGGTGGTCGAGGAGGCGCGCGAGACGATCGCCGACGCGCTCGGCGCCCGGCCCAGCGAGGTCGTGTTCACCTCGGGCGGCACCGAGGCCGACAATCTCGCGATCAAGGGCCTCTACTGGTCGCGCCGTCCGAGGCGGCGCGTGCTGATCAGCTCCGTGGAGCACCACGCCGCGCTCGACCCCGCCCACTGGCTGGCCGACAGCCAGGGCGCCGAGGTCGAGCTGCTCGGCGTGGACGCGTACGGCCGGGTCCACCCCGAGACGCTGCGCGAGGCCATCGAGCGCGACCCCGACGACGTGGCCATGATCAGCGTCATGTGGGCCAACAACGAGGTCGGCACGGTCCAGCCCGTCCACGTGCTGGCGGCCATCGCCCATGACCACGGCATCCCGTTCCACACCGACGCGGTGCAGGCGGTGGGGCAGTTGCCCGTGTCGTTCTCGGCCTCGGGGGTCGACGCGCTCACGCTGACCGGCCACAAGGTCGGCGGCCCGATGGGGGCAGGTGCGCTGCTGCTGGCCCGAGGGCTGACGCCGGTCTCCGTCCAGCACGGCGGAGGCCAGGAGCGCGACGTGCGCTCGGGCACGCTCGACGCGCCCGCCATCGCCGGGCTGGCCGCCGCCGTCAGCGCCGCCGTCAAGGAGCAGGAGGCCCTGGCCCGCCGCCTGAGGTCGCTGCGCGACGAGCTCATCCAGCGCGTACGCCAGGCCGTCCCCGACGTGGTGCTCAACGGCGACCCCGCCGACCGGTTGCCCGGCAACGCCCACTTCTCCTTCCCCGGCTGCGAGGGAGACGCGCTGCTCATGCTGCTCGACGCCAAGGGCGTGGAGTGCTCGACGGGCTCGGCGTGTTCGGCGGGCGTGGCGCAGCCGTCCCATGTGCTGCTGGCCATGGGGGCGGAGTCGGCGGCGGCGCGGGGCTCGCTCAGGTTCACGCTGGGCCACACCTCGACCCGCGACGACGTCGACCGCCTGATCGAGGTGCTCCCCGCCGCCGTCGAACGCGCCCGCCGAGCCGGCCTCAGCTGAGACCCGGGCAGCCGAGGGCTCAGGTCAGGAAGGACACCACGGCGGACCAGGACGGATCGGCGGCCACGTCCACCCGGGGCTCGCCCTCCTCCCAGCTCACGATCAGCTCTTTCGCGTGGATCGCCGCGTCGCCGGTCGGGTCGGCGTACACGTGGATGATCCGATGCCCCTCGGCGCTCATGTGCGCCGCCAGCACCGCGTCGTCGCGCAGCTTGAGCAGCCGCGCGGCCAGCCGCTCCTCGAAGTCGCGCAGCGCCGTCAGCGAGTCGCCGACCGGCAGGCCGTTCTCGTCGCGGTGGGTGTAGGGCAGCGTGATCGCGATGTGCTGGTCGAACAGCGGATAGTCCACCGGCCGCAGCGGGTGGCGGGCCGTGGCGACCAGCGGCGCGCCGCTGCCGGTCTGCCCTTCGAGCAGCACCCACTCCTCCTCGGTGTAGCCCGAGGCCACGTCGGCGACCACGGCGGGCAGGTGAACGGCGGCCACGGAGTCGATCGGCTGGAACGTGGCCGGCGTGATCTCCCCGACCCATCTGGCCACGTCGTCCTCGCCGAGCAGCCAGTCGAGGGCCAGCAGGGTGGCCTCCATCCTGGTGTCCTCGTCCAGCTCGCCGAAGATCGGGTGGTACGCGGACACGTCGACCCGCGGCTGGTCCCTCGGCACCCGCAGCCCCAGCATCAGCTTGTCGAGCGCGAACTCGAAGCCGCCGACGTCCAGCGTCAGCTCCATGGCCTGCGGGTTGGCCTGCCGCGACGGGTGGTACTCCCACAGCATGTCGGACGGCGGCGCCGCCTTGGCCCAGCGGTGCGCGAGCGAGCGCAGCTCGGGGTCGCCGGCCGCGGTCACCACCAGGGCGTGCGCGGCCTCCTTGCCGGGAGCCACCTCCCAGACCAGGCCCGGGTGGATCGCGGCGACCGCCGGGGCCAGCCGCTCCTCAAGCCCTTCGACGTCGCCGTTCGCGACCAGGGAGTCGAGCCCCGGCCTGGACTCCTGCCACCACGCCCAGAACTCGGCGATCCCGTCGCCGGTCTCTTCCTCTGCGCCCTTGCGCCCGAACAGTCGCATGGCCTGAATACTCGCAGACCCCGCCCATGGTCGCGCACTCCCGCGCGGACAGTACGCTGGAACGGTCATGGGACTGCGTGTGCTTGCCGCCATGTCGGGCGGCGTCGACTCCGCCGTGGCCGCCGCTCGGATCGCCGAGGCCGGTCACGACGTCACTGGTGTGCACCTCGCTCTGTCGGCCAACCCCCAATCCCACCGCACGGGCGCGCGGGGCTGCTGCACGATCGAGGACTCGCGCGACGCGCGACGCGCCGCCGACGTGATCGGCATCCCCTTCTACATCTGGGACATGGCCGAGCGCTTCCAACGCGACGTGGTCGAGGACTTCGTGTCCGAGTACGCCGCGGGCCGCACGCCCAACCCGTGCCTGCGGTGCAACGAGAAGATCAAGTTCTCGGCGGTGCTCGACCGGGCGCTGGCGCTGGGCTTCGACGCGGTCGCCACCGGCCACCACGCCAAGCTGGTCGACGGCGTGCTGTCCAGGAGCCCCGACCAGGGCAAGGACCAGTCGTACGTGCTCGGGGTGCTCACCCGCGAGCAGCTCAGCCACGCGATCTTCCCGCTGGGCGACTCGACCAAGGCCCAGGTGCGCGAGGAGGCCGCCAGGCGCGGCCTGACCGTCGCCGACAAGCCCGACAGCCACGACATCTGCTTCATCGCCGACGGCGACACCCGCGGCTTCCTGGCCGAGCGCCTCGGCTCGGCCGAGGGCCCCATCGTCGACCAGAGCGGTGAGGTCGTCGGCAGCCACCAGGGCGCCCACGGCTTCACGATCGGGCAGCGCAAGGGCCTGCACATCGACCGCCCGGCGGCCGACGGCCGGCCCCGCTACGTGCTGTCGATCGAGCCGGTGTCCAACACCGTCACGGTCGGCCCCCGCGCCGCGCTCGAGGTCACCTCGATCACGTGCGGCAGCCCGGTGTGGAACGGCCCGTCCACGTTCGAGGACCTGACCGTGCAGCTGCGGGCGCACGGAGAGGTGTACGCGTGCCGTTTCGAGGAGGCCGGCGGCGGTCTCCGCGTCGACCTCGACCGCCCGGCCACCGGGGTCGCGGCGGGCCAGGCGGCGGTGCTCTACTCCGGCGACACCGTGATCGGGTCGGCGACGATCGTCTTCGCTAGCTGAGCGTGGCCGACTCGCCGACCGCCAGGCGGCGGATGTCGGCGCTCTGGTGCTCCGCCTCCATCTTCAGCCAGCTGTCCACCAGGCCGAGGCCGATGTCGTTGTACAGGCCGTCATGGGTGGAGAACGCCCTCGCCGGGCGGATCTCGCGGAGATATCCGATCATGTCGCCGAGCTTCAGCCACGGCCCGCCGGTCGGCACCAGCAGGGTGGGCACGTCCACCCCCGGGACCGTCAAGGCGTCACCCGGGTAAAAGATCTCGTCGTCCACGAGGAACCCGACGTTCTGGACGACGGGCACGTCGGGATGGTTCTTGGCGTGCCACTCGCCGAAGGCCCGCACGCGGAAACCGGCCGCCTCGAACGCGTCGCCGTGCCGTACCACCTGGACCTTCTGCGGAACATCCGCCAGATCCGCCGCGACACCCTCGCAGGTGTAGATCTCCAGGGTGGGCGGCGCGGCCTTCAACTTGTCGACGTCCACATGGTCCCAGTGCTCGTGGGTGATCAGGACCGCGTCGGCCCCGTCGAGCACGGGTCCCTTGCTGAACGTCCCGGGGTCGATGATCAGGACCTTGCCGTTCTTCTCCACGCGTACACAGGCGTGCTCGTGTTTCGTCAGCTCCATTCCGCAGAGCCTACGCTTGTGCCCATGTCAACGTGGGAAGCCACCGGAGTCGGCTCGCATCCGGGCGAGGATCATCTCGAGGCGATCAGGGTCGTGTTCGGTGAGGTGCCCGGACTGCCGTACCTGCCCGAGCTGCCGGCCAGGGGCGTCGGCGCCGACATGATCGGCAGGACAGCCGGGCTGCTCGTCGAGCTGCCCGTCGAGGTGCAGCCCTCCGGGTGGCGGCTGACCGATCGGCCGGGGCGCGACCACCAGCGGGCCGTCGATCATCTGCGGCGGGACCTCGACGGGCTGGAGGAGGTCGGCCACGACTACTCCGGGCCGCTCAAGCTGCAGGTCTGCGGCCCGTGGACGCTGGCCGGGTCGATCGAGCTGAAACACGGCGACAAGATGCTCTCCGACGCGGGGGCCGTCCGCGATCTGACCGAATCGCTGGCGCAGGGGGTCGCCGACCACTGCGCCGACGTGCGGCGGCGGCTGCCCGGGGTGACGGAGATCGTGCTGCAGCTCGACGAGCCGGGGCTGCCCGGCGTGCTGGCGGGGACGGTGCCGACGGCGTCGGGGTTCGGGCGGCTGGCGGCCGTCGAGGAGTGGCGGGTGGAGGAGTCCATGCGCTCCTTCGACGCCCCGATCGTGCACTGCTGCGCGCCGTCCGTGCCCTTCGACGTGCTGCGCAGGGCCGGGGTGCGCGGGGTGTCGGTGGACGCCGCGCTGCTGCGGCGCAGGGACGAGGACTCCGTCGGGGAGGCCGTCGAGGCGGGTCTGCGGTTCTTGCTGGGGGTCGTGCCCGGCCGGGACACCCGGCTGCCGGGCGTCGGGGTGGTCGCCAAACCGGCGCTGGAGCTGTGGCGGCGGCTCGGGTTCGCGCCCGACCGGCTGGCCGAGCAGGTCGTGCTGACCCCGGCGTGCGGGCTGGCCGGGGCGTCACCCGCGTACGCCCGCGCGGCCCTGGCGGCCTGCCGGAAGGCGGCCCAGGTGCTCAGGGAGGACCCGGAGGCCGGGTCGCAACGGGGGTGAGCGCTGAACGTCAGTGCTCAGCGGTAGCGTTTGCACAGGTTGACGTACGGGTTCGGGTTCGGGTTCGGAAGGGGAGCAGACGGTGAGTGAGCCAGGCGCCGAGGTGGCGGGTGTGCCCGTGGCCGCGCTCAAGCGGCATGCCGAGCTGAGCGAGCTGGTCGACGACGCCCGCTGGCGCTACTACGTGCTCGACCAGCCGACGGTCAGCGACGCCCAGTTCGACGGGTGGTTCAAGGAACTGCTCGCGCTGGAGGAGTCGCATCCGTCGCTCCAGACCCCCGACTCGCCGACGCAGAAGGTCGGCGCCCCCGTGTCGGGCGACTTCGCCAAGGTCCAGCACCTCAACCGGATGGAGAGCCTCGACAACGCCTTCAACGAAGCCGACATGGCCGCCTGGATGCAGCGGGCCGAGCGGCTGGCCGAGGGCGATCCGGGGCCCTACCTCTGCGAGCTCAAGATCGACGGGCTGGCGATCGCGCTGGTCTACCGCGACGGCAAGCTGGAGCGCGGGGCGACCCGCGGCGACGGGCGCACCGGCGACGACGTGACGGCCAACGTCCGCACGATCAAGGGCGTCCCCCACCGGCTCACGGGCGACGACGTCCCCAGCCTGGTCGAGGTGCGCGGCGAGGTCTACATCCCGGTCGAGGACTTCAAGCAGCTCAACGAGCAGCTCATTGAGCAGGGCAAGCCGCCGTTCGCCAACCCGCGCAACTCCGCGGCCGGCACGCTGCGGCAGAAGGACCCGCGCGTCACGGCCCAGCGGCCGCTGCGGATGCTCGTGCACGGCATCGGCATCTGGGAGGGCTCGGCCGTGCCACGGGCACAGTCGGACGTGTACGACCGGCTGCGGGAGTTCGGACTGCCGGTCAGCGATCTCTACCAGGTCGTGCCGGGGCTCACCGAGGTCAACGAGTTCATCGAGAATTACCGCGTGCACCGGCACGATCCCCCGTACGAGATCGACGGGGTGGTCGTGAAGGTCGACGACTTCCGTACGCAGCGGGAGCTGGGCTCCACGTCGCGGGCGCCACGGTGGGCGATGGCGTACAAATACCCGCCGGAGGAGGTCAACACCAAGCTGCTCGACATCGAGGTGGGCGTCGGCCGCACGGGGCGGGTCACGCCGTACGCGGTGATGGAGCCGGTGACGGTGTCGGGCTCGACCGTCGAGCGGGCCACGCTCCACAACGCCGCCATCGTGGTCAAGAAGGGCGTGCTCATCGGCGACACCGTGGTGCTGCGCAAGGCGGGTGACGTCATCCCCGAGATCGTCGGGCCGGTGACGGCGCTGCGCGACGGGTCGGAGCGCGAGTTCGTCATGCCGACCCACTGCCCGGAGTGCGGCACCGAGCTGGCGTACGAGAAGGAGGGCGACGCCGACCTGCGCTGCCCCAACGCGCGCGGCTGCCCCGCCCAGATCCGCGAGCGCATCTACTTCGCGGCCGGACGGCGCGCGCTCGACATCGACGGGCTCGGTTACGTCGCGGCCACCGCGCTCACCCAGCCGCTGCCGCCCCAGCAGCCCGTGGTGCGCACCGAGGCCGACCTGTTCGACCTGACGCTGGAGCAGCTGCTGCCCATCATGTCGGTCGTCCGCGACCAGGACTTCGGCCTGCCCAAGATCGACCCCAAGACCGGTGAGGACAAGGTCGTCACCTTCTTCTCCAACATCGACGGCGAGGCCAGCCAGAACGCGCTGCAGCTCATCGAGGAGCTGGAGCGGGCCAAGCAGACGCCGCTCGCGAACCTGCTGGTCGCCCTGTCGATCCGGCACATCGGCCCGCCGACCGCCCGCGCGCTGGCCGACGAGATGCGCTCGATCGACCGCATCATGAACGCCTCGGAGGAGGAACTGGCCGCCGTCGAGGGCATCGGGCCCCGGGTGGCGGCCACGATCCGGGGGTGGTTCGCGGTCGACTGGCACCGGGAGATCATCGACCGGTGGCGAGCCGCGGGGGTGCGGATGGAGGACGAGCCCGCGCCGGAGAAGGGGCCGCAGACGCTCGAGGGGCTGACGTTCGTGGTGACGGGGACGCTGGAGGGCTACACCCGCGACTCGGCGGCCGACGCGATCACCAGCCGGGGCGGGAAGGTGTCGGGGTCGGTGTCGAAGAAGACGTCGTTCCTGGTGGTGGGGGAGAACGCGGGGTCGAAGTACGACAAGGCGGTGAGCCTCGGGGTGCCGATCCTGGACGGGGCCGGGTTCGAGGTCCTGCTGAAGGACGGCCCGGAAGCGGCCGCGGCCGCGGCGGTGCCCACGGAGGCTTAGCACCATCCGACGGGACGGCTGGGCGCTGGTGTGCGGTGCCCGGCCGCTGTGGGGTGCGGCGCTGGGTGGGCGGTGCGGGCTGGGCGGCGTTGGGGTGGGGCCGCCGTCGGTGGTGGGGCCGAGAGGGTCGGTTGTGTGGGGAGGGTAGGCGGCTTGCTACCGAGGGTGGTTTTTGGGTATATGTCGGAAAGGAGAAGTGACGGAACGTACGCGCTTGGTTTCGCGAAGTGGGGTGAAGGTCGTACCCTCCCATAGTGACCTAATGGGGGTTCTGTTACCGATGACTGACCCAACCGACACCCGCGACACCGGACCACGCGTCGGCTCGCCGCTCTGGGCGTTCCTCGCGGGCGTAACCGTGATCGGCTTCACCGCGCTCGTGGTGGCCATGCTGAGGCTGGACGCCGTCGGGCTGGTGGAGCTAGCCCGCACGCCGCTGTTCTGGGCGCTGTCGGTGCTGGTGATCCTGGGCGAGCTGAGGCCCGTGATGGTGTCGTCCGCCGCCTCTGTGGGTGGCACGTACCCCTCCACCATGTTCACCTTCGCCGTGCTCCTGCACTTCGGGCTGCCCGTCGCGGTGCTCATGCAGGCCGTCGCCGTCGCCATGAACGGGGTGGTGACGCGTAAGGCGTGGCATCGGGTCATGTTCAACATCGCGCAGTCGACGCTCGCGCTCACGGCGGCGGCCGTGGTGATGGGGGTGTTCGGGATCGCGCCGAGCCCGGCCGTGCCGTGGGTGCCGGACGGGTCGGACCTGCCGGCGATCGCGCTGGCCGGGGTCGCGTACTTCGCCACCAGGGCCGCTCTCGTGTGCGGCGCGGTCGCGTTGCACGAGCGGCGCTCGATCATGCGGGTGTTCAGGGTCACGGTCGTCCCGCAGAGCCTCGTGTACGTCGGGCTGCTCGGCCTGGCGCCCCTGGTCGTCGTGGCCATGGAGCACTCGCCCGGCATGGTGCCCCTTTTCGTCGCCCCGCTGGCCGCCGTCTACTTCACCGCCACGCTCTCGATGCGCCGTGACCATCAGGCCCTGCACGACGAACTGACCGGCCTGCCCAACCGCAAGATGCTCATCGTCAGCACGGAGGAGGCGCTGGCCGAGGCCCGGCACGACGAGCGGGTGGGCCTGTTCCTCCTCGACCTCGACCGGTTCAAGGAGGTCAACGACACGATGGGGCATCCGGTGGGCGACCGGCTGCTGCAGACGGTGGCGCACCGGCTCACCCATTCCGTACGCCCCGGCGACGTCGTGGCGCGGCTGGGCGGTGACGAGTTCGCCGTGCTGCTGCCCTCGATCAGGGACGCCCACGCGGCCAGGGAGGTCGCGGCCCGGCTGCGGGCGGCGCTGACCGAGCCGGTCCGGCTGGAGGGCATGACCTTCGACGTGGACGGTTCCGTCGGGATCGCGCTCTATCCGGACCACGCCCCCGATTTCGAGCTGCTGCTGCAGCGGGCCGACGTGGCCATGTACCTGGCGAAGGAGGCGCGGACCGGGGTCGAGCTCTACCAGCCCGACAAGGACCGCAACTCTCCCGAACGCCTCAATCTCCTCGGCGACCTGCGCCGTGCCATCGACAGCCGCGAGCTGCGGCTGCACTTCCAGCCCAAGGTCAGCCTCGGCACCGGCGCCGTCCAGGGCGTCGAGGCGCTGCTGCGGTGGCGTCATCCGGTGCACGGGATGATCCCGCCGTCGGAGTTCGTGCCGTTGGCGGAGCAGTCGTACCTGATGCGGCCCCTCACGGCGTACGTCATCGAGGCGGCGCTGGAGCAGGCGGCCCGCTGGTGGCACACGGGGCTGCAGGTGCAGATCTCCGTCAACATCTCGGCCCGCGACCTGCTCGACTCGGCCCTGCCGGAGCAGCTGGAGGTCGGCCTGGCCGCCTCCGGGCTCCCGCCGGGGGCCATCCAGCTGGAGGTGACCGAGCGCATCCTGACGGGTGACCAGGCCTACACCCACGAGACCATCAAGGCGCTGGCCGCGCTGGGCGTGCCGCTGGCGCTCGACGACTTCGGCACGGGTTACTCGTCGCTGATCCGGCTCCAGCGCCTGGCGGTGTCCGAGGTCAAGATCGACGCCTCGTTCGTACGCCGGATCGCCGAGTCGGAGGACGACTACCGGATCGTCCGCTCGATCGTGGACCTGGTCCGCTCGCTCGGCCTGCGTTCGGTCGCGGAGGGTGTGGAGTCGGACGAGGTCGCGATGCGGCTGGACGAGATGGGGTGCGACATGGGGCAGGGGTGGCTGTTCGGGCGGCCCATGGCCGCCGCCGACGCCACGGTCTGGCTCAGGGAGCACACCGGCGCGGGGCCCGGGATCGAGTACGGCTACCAGCCCGAGGTCAGCCGCTCAGCCTGACCCTGGCGGCAACGGCGAGCGCGGTTCCGCGGCCGGCCGATCGGCCTGATCCGGCGGGCGCTTCCGCAGGACGCGCCGGAGCAGGTAGGCGGGCAGGAGCAGGGTGGCGAGCGAGAGGGCCGACAGCAGCAGCACGCCGGGCCAGTCGTAGGAGCCCGGACGGAACACCTTGACGTCGTGGCCCGCGTCCAGGGCGGGCACGCGGTCGCCCTCGGACAGGTCGAGGGGCTCGTATCCGTAGATCCAGGCGTCCTGCCGGATCCGTACGGAGGACTCGAAGACGCCCTCCCAGCGGCAGGGGCCGCGGCCCGAGCAGTCCAGGTCCGTCGCCGTGAAGGTGCCCATCGTGCCCTCGCCGTGCGCGGCGCGGTACTCCAGCTGGGCGGCGGACACGGTGGCGACCGCCAGCAGCACTCCGGCGACGAGCACCAGAGGCATCGTCAGGACGATGAGCACCACCAGGCATCCCGCGCCGCAGCCGTTCCGCTCCACAGCCGACCCCCTGTCCCCAAGCGGATAACGAGCGGGAGCGGGGTGAGGTTCGTTTCGGGGCGGTTAATCGGTTCGGGGCTGCCACGTCAAGCCCCCTAGGATGGCATTGTCCAAAGACTCCATCCACGAAACGGGTTACACGACTCATGTCCGCCATAACCCGCGACGAGGTCGCACACCTGGCCCGGTTGTCCAGGCTGGCGCTCACCGACGACGAGCTCGACCACTACGCCACCCAGCTCGATGCCATCATCGAAGCGGTTGCGAAGGTCGCCGAGGTCGCCGCCGAGGACGTGCCGCCATCGTCGCACGCGCTTCCGCTGACCAATGTCTTCCGTGCCGACGAGGTACGACAGTGCCTGACGCCCGAGCAGGCGCTCTCCGGCGCGCCCGCCGTCGAGGACGACCGCTTCCGGGTGCCGCGCATCCTCGGGGAGGAGGCATGAGTCTTATCCGTAAGACCGCCGCCGAGCTGGGATCGATGATCGCCGGTGGCGAGGTGTCGGCCGTCGAGGTGGCCGAGGCGCACCTCGACCGCATGGCCGAGGTCGAGCCCAAGGTTCAGGCGTTCCTCCACGTCGATCGCGAGACGACGCTGGAGCAGGCGCGGGCCGTCGACGCCAGGCTGAGGGCGGGCGAGAAGCTCGGCCCGCTGGCCGGCGTGCCGATCGCGCACAAGGACATCTTCGCCACGCGCGACATGCCGACCACGGCCGCGTCCAAGATCCTCGAGGGCTGGCGCCCGCCGTACGACGCGACCGTCACCGCGCGGCTGCGCGAGGCGGGGCTGGTCTTCCTGGGCAAGACCAACCTGGACGAGTTCGCCATGGGCTCCTCCACGGAAAACTCGGCGTACCAGGTCACCCACAACCCGTGGGACCTGACGAAGGTGCCGGGCGGCTCGTCGGGCGGCTCCAGCGCCGCCGTGGCCGCGTACGAGGCGCCGCTGTCCACGGGCACCGACACGGGCGGCTCCATCCGGCAGCCGGCCTCGGTGACCGGCATCGTGGGCATGAAGCCCACCTATGGTGGCTCGTCCCGTTACGGGCTCATCGCGTTCGCCAGCTCGCTCGACACGCCGGGCCCGTTCGCCCGCAACGTGCTCGACGCGGCGCTGCTGCACGAGGCGTTCTCCGGGCACGACCCGATGGACTCCACCTCGATCGACGCGGCCGTGCCGAGCGTGGTCGAGGCCGCGAAGAACCCCGACATCGCCGGCATGCGGATCGGCGTCGTCAAGGAGTTCGCCGGCGAGGGCTACCAGGCCGGCGTGCTGGCCCGCTACCACGAGGCCGTGCAGCTCCTGGAGTCGCTCGGGGCCAAGGTCGTCGAGGTCTCCTGCCCGTCGTTCACGACCGCGCTGCCCGCCTACTACCTGATCGCGCCGTCGGAGTGCTCGTCCAACCTGGCGCGCTTCGACGCCATGCGCTACGGCCTGCGCGTCGGCGACGACGGCACCCGCAGCGCCGAGGAGGTCATGGCGCTGACCAGGGCCGCCGGGTTCGGCGCCGAGGTCAAGCGGCGCATCATGCTCGGCACGTACGCGCTGTCGAGCGGCTACTACGACGCCTACTACGGCCAGGCGCAGAAGGTGCGGACGGTCATCTCCCGCGAGTTCGAGGCCGCCTACCAGCAGGTCGACGTGCTGGTGTCGCCGACCACGCCGACCACGGCGTTCGGGATCGGCGAGCGCGCCGACGACCCGATCGCGATGTACCTCGCCGACCTGTGCACCATCCCGTCCAACCTGGCGGGCAACGCGGCCATGTCGGTGCCGGTCGGCCTGGCCGACGAGGACAACCTACCGGTCGGCCTGCAGATCATGGCACCGGTCCTGGCCGACGACCGCTGCTACCGCGTCGGTGCGGCCGTCGAGAAGGCCCTGGAGAGCCGCTGGGGCGGCCCGCTGCTGAAGGAGGCCCCGTCGCTATGACCATGGTCTATGACGAAGCGCTCGACCGGTTCGAGCCGGTGCTGGGCCTGGAGACGCACGTCGAGCTGGGCACCAGGTCGAAGATGTTCTGCGGCTGCAAGACCGCCTTCGGCGCCCCGCCCAACACGCAGGTCTGCCCGACCTGCCTGGCGCTCCCCGGGTCGCTGCCGGTGGCCAACGCCGCGGCCATCGAGTCGACCATCCGCATCGGCCTGGCGCTGAACTGCTCGATCGCCGAGTGGTGCCGCTTCGCCCGGAAGAACTACTTCTATCCGGACATGCCGAAGAACTACCAGATCTCGCAGTACGACGAGCCGCTCTGCTTCGACGGCTACGTCGACGTCGAGGTCGAGGGGCAGATCGTGCGGATCGAGATCGAGCGGGTGCACCTGGAGGAGGACACCGGCAAGTCCACCCACGTGGGCGGCGCGACCGGGCGCATCCAAGGGGCCGACTACTCGATCGTCGACTACAACCGCGCCGGCATCCCGCTGGTCGAGATCGTGACCAAGCCCATCCCGGGCACCGACCGGCTCGCGCCCGAGGTGGCCAAGGCGTACGTCACCGAGCTGCGCGAGATCATGCGCTCCCTCGGCGTCTCCGACGTGCGCATGGAGGAGGGCTCGCTGCGGTGCGACGTCAACGTGTCGCTCATGCCGCGCGGCTCCTCCGAGTGGGGCACCCGTACGGAGACCAAGAACGTCAACTCGCTGCGCAGCGTCGAGCGGTCCGTGCGGAGCGAGATCGAGCGTCAGGCGGCCGTCCTGGCCGACGGCGGGAAGATCATTCAGGAGACCCGGCACTTCCACGAGGACACCGGCACCACCACGTCCGGCAGGTCCAAGGAGGAGGCGCAGGACTACCGCTACTTCCCCGAGCCCGACCTGGTGCCGATCGCGCCCGACACCGCCTGGGTGGCGGAGCTGAAGGCGGCCCTGCCCGAGCTGCCGTCGGTCAGGCGCAAGCGGCTGCAGGCCGAGTGGGGGCTGTCCGACCTCGACATGCAGGCCATGCACAACGCCGACGCGTTCGACCTGGTCGAGGCCACGGTCGCGGCGGGCGCCCCGGCGGCGGACGCGCGCAAGTGGTGGATGGGCGAGCTGGCCAGGCGCGCCAACGAGACCGGCGCCGCGCTGGCCGACCTGCCCATCACCCCGGCGCAGATCGCCAGGGTGACCGAGCTGGTGGCCTCCGGCGCGCTCAACGACAAGCTGGCGCGCGAGGTGCTCGAAGGCGTGCTGGCCGGTGAGGGCACGCCGGACGAGGTGGTCGAGAAGCGCGGCCTGCAGATCGTCAGCGACGAGGGCGAGCTGCTGGCCATCATCGACCAGGTGCTGGCCGCCAACGCCGACGCGGCCGAGAAGGTCAGGTCCGGCAAGATCGCCGCGGCCGGCGCCCTGGTGGGCGGCGTCATGAAGGCGAGCAGGGGCAAGGCCGACGCGGCCCGCGCCCGCCAGCTGATCCTGGAGAAGCTGGGCGTCTCCGAATAACGCAGGCAGAACGATGAGGGCCTCGCCGTTCCGACGGCGGGGCCCTCGGCCTTGGCGCCGGGTCCTAGGCCCAATTGCCGGGGCCGGCTAGGACCGGGGCTGGAGGCGCCGGGAGGCGGGTCTCCGTAGCGTTCGGGGCATGAAGAGAAAAGCGTTGACGGCGGGCCTGGTGGCGATGGTGTCACTGGTGGCCTTCGAGTACATGGCGGTCGCGATCGCCATGCCGGTCGTGGCCAAGGAGCTCGGCGGGCTGGAGCTCTACGGTCTGGCGTTCAGCGGGGCGATGGCGGCCAGCGTGGTGGGCACCGTGCTCGGAGGCCGGTGGGCGGACGTACGCGGCCCCCTGGCGCCCCTGTGGACCGGGGTGGCGGGGTTTGTCGGCGGTCTGACGGTGGCAGGGCTGGCGCCGAGCATGGAGGTGCTGATCGCGGGTCGGTTCCTGCAGGGGTTCGGCGGCGCGCTGGTCAGCGTGGCGCTCTATGTCGTGGTGGCCCGGGTCTATCCCGAGGAGTTGCATCCGCGGATCTTCTCCCTCTTCGCGACCGCGTGGGTGGTGCCCTCGATGGCGGGGCCGGCGATCGTGGGGGTGGTGACCGAGACGCTCGGGTGGCGCTGGGTGTTCCTGCTGGTGCCGATGCTGACCGTGGCGGGGGGTCTGGTGCTGCTGCGCGGGCTGGCGGGTCAGCCTTTGGCCGGTGGGCAGAGCGAGTCCGAGCCGGGCCTGCCGGGGAAGATCGGCTGGGCGGTCGTGACGGCCGTGGGCGCCGGGCTCATGCAGTACGGCAGCGACGGGCGGCTCGTGCTGCTGGTCGCGGGCCTGGCGGTGCTGCTCGTGGCGCTGCCCAGGCTGCTTCCCGCCGGTACGCTGCGCGCCGCCCGCGGGCTGCCGTCCGTGGTCGGGCTGCGCGGCCTGGCCTCCGGCGCGTTCTTCGCGGCCGAGGTGATCGTGCCGCTCATGCTGATCCAGGCGCGCGGCCTGTCGACGCTGGCCGCCGGCCTCGTGCTCATGGGAGGCTCTCTGACCTGGTCGTTCGCCTCGTGGCTGCAGGGCCGCGAGACCTTCAGCCAGGTGACGAACCTGCGGCTGGGCTCGGCCATGCTGGCGCTGGGCATCCTGCTCATGGGCACGGTGACGTTCACCGCGGTGCCGGTGGCGCTGGCCTTCCCGGCGTGGATCATCACCGGCTTCGGGATCGGCCTGCTCTACCCGACGCTGTCGGTGCTGACGCTGGAGCTGTCGGCGCCCGGCGAGCAGGGCAGGAACAGCTCGGCGCTGCAGGTGGGCGAGTCGGTGTTCTCGGTGGTGGCGGTGGCCGTCACCAGCGCGCTGTTCACGGCGGCCCACTCGGGCTACTGGACGGTGTACGCGGCCACGCTGGTCATGGCGCTGGCCGGGCTGGCGATCGCGCCCCGGTCTTTCGGGCGCCGGGCCGCGAGCGGTTCCGCCGATGCGGTGGCACCGGCGGAACCAGCTCGTGAGCCCGTCAATCGACCGGCGTGACCGTACGCCGCCGGGCCGACAGCGTCCTGAACACCGGCGCGAGCAGCGCCAGGGCGGCCAGGACCAGCAGCACCACGGCGACCGGGCTGCGCACGAGGACCGTCACGTCGCCCGCCCCGATCGCCAGGGCCCGGCGGAGCTGGATCTCCGCCATCGGGCCAAGGATCATGCCGATCACCGCGGGGGCGACCGGCAGACCAAAGCGGCGCATGGCGTAGCCCAGGAGACCCAGGACGTACAGGACCACGAGGTCCACGACGGTGCCGTTCAGGGCGTAGACGCCGAGGGCGGCGAACAGGACGATCCCGGCGTACAGGTACGGGCGGGGGATCCGCAGGACGCGGGCCCACAGGGGCGCGAGAGGCAGGTTCAGCACCAGCAGCATCGTGTTGCCGATGAACAGCGACGCGATCATGCCCCACACCAGCGCCGGGTTGTGGTCGAACAGCTGCGGCCCGGGCTGGAGCCCGTACTGCTGGAAGGCGGCCAGCAGGATCGCGGCCGTCGCCGACGTGGGCAGGCCCAGCGTGAGCAGCGGGACCAGGGTGCCCGCCGCGGAGGCGTTGTTGGCCGCCTCGGGCCCGGCCACACCCTCGATGGCCCCCTTGCCGAACTCCTCGCGGGCCTGTCCGCGCGCCAGCCGCTTCTCGGCCGCGTACGACAGGAAGGTGGGGATCTCCGCCCCGCCGCCGGGCAGCGCACCGAACGGGAAGCCCAGCGCCGTGCCGCGCAGCCACGGGAACCAGGAGCGCCGCCAGTCCGCGCGCCCCATCCACGCCCGTCCGACGGGCACCACCTCGGGCGTGTCATGGCGCAGCCGCGAGGCAACATAGAGAGCCTCGCCGAGCGCGAAGAGCCCCACCGCGAC
This sequence comes from Nonomuraea sp. NPDC052116, assembly GCF_040680035.1. Taxonomy (NCBI): domain Bacteria; kingdom Bacillati; phylum Actinomycetota; class Actinomycetes; order Streptosporangiales; family Streptosporangiaceae; genus Nonomuraea; species Nonomuraea sp. NPDC052116. The sequence goes on from NZ_JBFAWA010000048.1 coordinate 81,089, forward strand.
GATCACGACGTCGATGCCGTCGAGCAACTGCGGGATGCCCATGGTGAGCCGGGCCTGGCCGGTCTGCTGGTCGATGCCGACGAGCCCGATCACGAGCCCGAGGCCCAGGGAGGCCAGGCCGCGCACGACCGAGCGGGACAGCACCGACGACACGGCGGTGAAGGCCAGGATCGCCAGCGCGAAGTAGTCCTCGGGGCCGAACGAGATGGCGAAGCTCACCACGGCGGGCGCGGCCACGACCAGCAGCGCCGTGGCGATCGTCCCGGCCACGAACGAGCCGATGGCCGCCGTGGCCAGCGCCTGCGCCGCCCGGCCGCGCCGGGCCATCTTGTTGCCCTCCAGAGCGGTGATCATCGACGAGGACTCGCCGGGCGTGTTGAGCAGGATGGAGGTGGTCGAACCGCCGTACATGCCGCCGTAGTAGATGCCCGCGAACATGATGAACGCGCTGGCCGGCGGCACCGTGAACGTGATCGGCAGGAGCAGCGCCACGGTCATCGCGGGCCCGATGCCGGGCAGCACGCCGACCAGGGTGCCGAGCGTGACGCCGACGAGCGCGTACAGGAGGTTGACGGGGGTGAGCGCGGCGGCGAAGCCGTCGAGCAGAAGCTGGAGCGACTCCACCTAGATCACCCCCGCCAGCAGCCCGCCCGGCAGCGACACGCCGAGGCCCTTGACGAACAGCAGGTACGTGGCGAGCCCGACGACCACCGAGATCACGGCCGTGCGCGCCTTGTGCTCGGCCCCGAGCGCCAGCGACAGCCCGAAGAACAGCAGGCTCGCGCCGATGATCCAGCCGAGCACGTTGAGGAGCGCCGTGAACGCCAGGAAGATCCCGCTGACCAGCCCGACGCTGCGCCAGTCCGTGGGCGCCTCCACGTCCACGTCCTCGCTCTCCTCAGGGTCGCCGTGGCCGCCGCGGATGACGTCGGCCACGTAGAACAGGCCGATGAGCACCATGGCGCCGCCCACCAGCATGGGGAAGAAACGGGGCCCGATGCCGAGCTGGGAGGCCGCCGCGGAGACGTCCAGCGTCCCGATCACGACGAGCACGCCCAGGCCCAGCACCACGACCGCCAGCCCGAGCTCGGGCCGCCACCAGCGAGCCATCAGGAAACGAGCCCCATCTCGGCGATGATGCCCTTGACCCGGGTCTGCTCGGAGCTCAGGAAGTCGGTGAACTGCTGCCCGGTCTGGAACGAGTCGATCCAGCCGTTCTTGCTCACCGCGTCCTTCCACGGCTGCGAGTCGTGCATCTTGGTGACCAGGTCGGTCAGCGCCTTCTTGTCGGCGTCGGACAGGCCGCCGGGGGCGACGAAGCCGCGCCAGTTGGCCAGCGAGACGTCCAGGCCGCCCTCCTTCAGCGTGGGCGCGTCCAGGCCGGGGATCCGCTCGGCGGAGGTCACGCCGAGAGCGCGCAGCTTGCCGGACTTCACGTGCTCCGCGAACTCGGCCACGCCCGAGATGCCCGCGCTGACCTTGTTGCCGAGCAGCTCGTTGAGCGCCTCGCCGCCGCCGGAGTGGGCGATGTAGTTGACCTGCTTGGGGTCCACGCCCGCGGCCTTGGCCATCAGGCCCGCCACGATGTGGTCGGTGCCGCCGGCGGACCCGCCCGAGATCGACACCTTCTTCGGGTCGGCCTTCCAGGCCGCCACCATGTCGGCGAGCGACTTGTACGGCGACTCGGCCGGGACGACGACGATCTCGTACTCCTCCGTCAGCTTGGCGATCGGAGTGGTCTCGGCCAGGGTGACCTTGGACTTGTTCTGCTCGATGGCGCCGACCATGACCAGGCCCATGGTCATCAGCAGGTTGCCGTTGCCCTTCTCGCCCGCGAGCTGCGCCAGGCCGATCGTGCCGCCCGCGCCGGGCACGTTGTACACCTCGACCTTGCGCTTGGAGTCGGCGGCCTTGATCGCCTGCTCCGCGATGCGGGAGGTCTGGTCCCAGCCGCCGCCGGGGGAGGCCGGAGCCATGATCCGCAGGGAGCCGCTGGCGGACGTGCCGGTGCCTGAATCGCCGCAGCCGGTCAGCGCGGCGAGGGAGAATGCCGCGAGGGCGGCGAATACGCGCAAGCGCATGATCACTCCAGGGGGTGTTTCACGGTTGTAAAACTGGGATCGTGAAGCCCCCGCTCGCCTACGTCGAGGCTTTGCGTGCTTGCCGTCGTAGTGGTCGTATTGGTCGCAACCTGGCCGTGACCTGCGTTTGTTTCCATGTGCAACGTGCGTGCTGTTTGGCCGAGCTCCGCTCGGCGGACTGCGATGGATGTCCTCGCTTCGCTGCGGATCCATCGCAGAGTCCGTGACGCCTCCCTCGGGACCCAGCTGTTCGTGCTCCAGATGGTGATCGTGATCCTCGCCGTCGGGGGCACCGCAGGGGTGTGGGCCGAGCACACGCGCGACCAGCTCGACGCGCTGCACCAGCAGCGGGCGCTGGCCATCGCGCAGTCCGTGGCAGGGCTCCCACAGGTCAGGGAAGCGTTCAAACTGAAGAATCCGGAGACGGTCCTGCAGCCGCTGGCCATGAGCGTGCAGCACGAGACCGGCGCCGACTATGTCGTGATCGCCAACGCCGAGCAGAAGCGCTACGCCCATCCCAACACCCTGCTGATCGGCAAGCAGCTGTCCACCGACGGCACCACCGTGCTCAAGACGGGCAGGAGCTGGGTCGGCACCGAGACCGGCACGATCGGCACCACGGTCAGGGGCAAGGCCCCCATCCGCGACGAATACGGCAGCGTGATCGGCCTGGTCTCGGTCGGCGTGCTGGAGACCACGGTCGTCGGCCAGCTCGGCGCCGCGCTCCCGCCGCTGGTCTGGACGGCGCTGGCCGTGCTGCTGGCGGGGCTCACGCTGGCCGCGGTGATCACCGCGCGGGTGCGCAGGCAGACGTTCGGGCTGGAGCCGCGCGAGATCGCCGCGCTGCTGGAGCAGCGCGAGGGCGTGCTGCACGGCGTCAAGGAGGGCGTGCTCGCGCTCGACCTCAACGGCCGCGTCACGCTGGTCAACGACGCCGCCCGCGAGCTCCTGGGCAACGTCGGCGAGGACCTGACGCAGATGCCGGTCTCCGAGCGCATGCGCGACGTGCTCGGGGGCGCCGACCCCGGCGAGGACCGCGTCGTGCTGCACGGCGAGCGCGTGCTGGTGCTCAACCGCACCCCGGTCTCGGTACGCGGCCAGCACCGCGGCTGGGTCGTCACCCTGCGGGACCGCACCGAGCTGACCCGGCTGGCCCGCGAGCTCCACGACACCAGCAGCGCGACGGACGCGTTGCGGGCGCAGGCGCACGAGTTCGCCAACCGCATGCACACCATCGTCGGCCTGCTGGAGCTGGGCGAGCACGAGGCGGCCATCAACTTCATCACCCGCAGCACCGGCGGCACCTACGTCACCGACCTGCGCGAACGCGTCCAGGACCCCACCCTGGCCGCCCTGCTGCTGGCCAAGTCCGCCGAGGCGGCCGAGCGGGGCGCCCGGCTCGTGCTGTCGGACGACTCCGCCGTGCCCGAGGGCCTGCTCGGCGACCCGCAGGACGCGGTCCTCGTGGTCGGCAACCTGGTCGCCAACGCCATCGACGCGCTCGACGGCGCCGAGGGCACGATCGAGGTGTCGGTGCAGGCCGACGCCGACGGGCTGCGCGTACGGGTGGGCGACTCCGGGCCGGGCATCGCGCCCGACCTGGTGGAAGAGGTGTTCAGGGAGGGGTTCACCACCAAGGCCGCCCGGTCGGGGCCGCGCGGGCTCGGGCTGGCGCTGACCCGGCAGGCGTGTCTGCGCCGGGGCGGCTGGGTACGTGTACGGAACTCGGGCGGCGCGGTCTTCACGGCCCTGCTCCCGGCGAAGGCCCGCACGTGATCCCGGTGCCGGGACCCGTGGCAGTGGTGCGCGTGCCGGGACCCGTGGCAGTGGTGCGCGTGCCGGGACCCGCGGCAGTGGTGCGCGTGCCCGGGCTCCTGGCGGAGGTGCGGTCATGAGTGACATCCGGGTGCTGGTGGTGGACGACGACTTCATGGTCGCCCGCATCCACAGCGGCTACGTGGCGCGCGTACCCGGATTCCGGGTCGTGTCCGTCGCGCACAGCGGGGCCGACGTGCTCACCGCGGCGGCCGAGCTGCGGCCGGACCTCGTGCTGCTCGACATCTACCTGCCCGACATGTCGGGACTTGAGGTGCTCAAGCAGCTCCACGGCGTGGACGTCCTCATGATCAGCGCCGCCCGCGACGTGCCCACGGTCAGGGAGGCCATGCGCGGCGGCGCCGTCAACTACCTCATCAAGCCCTTCACCGCCGCCGCGCTGACCGACCGGCTCCAGCAGTACGCCGACACCCGCAGGCGCCTGACCGCCATCGGCCCCGAGGCGCGGCAGGACGACGTGGACCGGCTCTTCGGGAGCCCCAAGACATCCGCGCCGATGCCGAAGGGGCTGTCGGCGGCCACGTGCGAACTGGTCGCGGACACCCTCCGGGAGGCGGGCCGCGACCTTTCGGCGACCGAGACGGCCGAGCTCACGGGCCTGTCGAGGGTGAGCGTCCGCCGCTATCTCGAATACCTGTGCGTGGCCGGGCAGGCCGAGTTCCGGCCCCGTTACGGCACCGCCGGCCGACCGGAACATCGCTACCGGTGGCTAGGTTGACACACTTCCGTAGCCATTTCCCGTGACATATGCGGATCCGCGTGCCTTACTGTTGCCTGAGACTTGGCTGCGGACCGGGAGGAGATTGAGGCGTGCGTAACGCCGGACCGATCGAATCACCGACCGACCCGTTCGCCTCGGTGCCGTTACCCGCGTCGGGGGTCTCCAAGAAGCCGCGGATCGAAGGGCTGCCCCCGGGTGTCTCCCGGGACATCTTCGGCCCCACGGACAGGCAGGAACCCCGGCCGGCCCAAGGCCCGAGCGCCCCGGGCGGTCCCTCGGGCGGTGCGCTGCCCCCTGTGGCGCCGCCGGCGCAGCCATGGCCGGTGAACGGCAAGCAGCCGCCGACCCCGCCCGCGCCCGTGTTCGGCTCCCCCTCGGAGCGGCCGACCTCGTACGAGCCCGAGCCGCCACGCAAGCGCCGCCTCCTGCCGGGCCTGCTGGTGTGCATCGTGCTGCTCGCGGCGCTGGCGTACGTGGTGCCCGCCGTGCTCATGTCGGGCTCCGTCCTGCGCGGCACCCAGGTCTCGGGCGTCGACATCGGCGGGCTGACCGTCACCCAGGCGGCCGACAAGCTCCGCAACGAGCTCGCCACCCGGCTGAGCCGCCCGGTCGTGGTCGACATCGCCGGTCGCAAGGAGACCATCCAGTCCGACGAGGCCGGTCTCGAACTCGACGTGGTCGGCACGATCGGCCAGGCGCCCAGCGGGTTCCCCAGCCCGCAGGAGGTGTGGCGGGGCCTCACCGGCAAGACCGAGCTCCAGCCGAAGGTGAACCTCGACTCCTCGCAGCTGGCCAGGACCGTCGAGGGCATGGCCGAGGCCGCCGACAAGAAGCCCCATGAGGGCCGGGTGACCTTCACCGGGCTGGAGCCGAAGGCCCGCCAGCCCGAGGACGGCGTGCTGCTCGACCGGGAGGACGCCGCGCGCCGGATCGGCGACGCCTTCCTGCAGGGCGGCGGCAACGTCGTGCTCACCCTCAGGCCGGCCAAGTCCGTCACCACCGCCGACGCCGTCGCGACCGCCCTCACCAAGGCGAAGCAGGCCGTCTCCGGGCCCGTCACGCTGACGGTCGGCGACAAGCAGGCGCAGATCCTCCCGGCCATGATCGCCGCCAACCTGACCTACAACTCCGACGGCTCCGGCGGGCTCGTGCCCCAGTTCGACACCACGGCGGCGCTGGCCGCCCTGGAGAGCCGGCTGGTGGACGCGGCCCAGCAGCCGCGCGACGCCACGTACGACATCGTGAACGGCAAGCCGGTCCTGGTGCCCGCTCGCACGGGGCGGGGCGTGAACGACAAGCTGCTGGCCAGGGACGCCGAGCGGCTGTTCGACGAGGGCGGCAGCCGGACGATCCCGGTCCGGCTGGGCGCCGTCACCCCCGCCGTCACGACGGAGCAGGTACGCGACCTCGGGGTCAAGGAGGCCGTGGGCACGTTCACCACGTCGTTCGACGCCGGCCAGCCTCGCGTCAAGAACATCCAGCGCATGGCGCAGGAGCTCGACGGGCAGTTGGTGAAGCCCGGGCAGACGTTCTCGATCAACGAGGTCGTGGGCGAGCGCACCGTCGAGGACGGGTACGTCGAGGCGGGGCAGATCGTCGGCGGGCGGATGGTGAGCATCGTCGGCGGTGGGGTCTCCCAGTTCGCCACGACCATGTACAACGCGGCCTTCTTCGGCGGGTTCGACCTGGTCGAGCACCAGCCGATGGACTTCTACGCCCCTCGCTACCCGCCCGGGCGGGACGTGGCGCTGCTCTATCCGGACACGGACCTGAAGTGGCGCAACGACTCCGACTTCGGCGTGCTGATCAAGACGGCCTTCACGGAGACTTCGGTGACGGTCACCTTGTGGAGCACCGAGCGGTACGACGAGGTGGAGGCGGTGGCGTCCGAGAAGCGGGACATCCGGCCGTTCCGGACCGAGAGCAGCTCGGCGCCCGGGTGCTTGCCGACGGTGGGGGAGCAGGGGTTCACGATCGACGTGACCCGGGTCTTCCACCAGGACGGCAAGGTGGTCAAGAAGGACAAGAAGCTGACCACCAAGTACCGGCCCCAGACGCAGACGACCTGCAGCTGACCCCCGCTCGTCCCGGGGCCGTCCCCGGCCCACGCCCTTCCCCGGCCCGGACCCTCGCACGGTCCGGGCCCGCGCCTTTCGCGGCCGGGCCCTCCCACGGCCCGGCCCGCCGCTTTCCACGCCAAGCCCCTCCCACCTGACGGCCCCCAAAACGCGGCCGCGCGCCCCCATCCCCGTCCCGGGCGCGGGGTCACGGGGTAGGCCGGAGCTGGCGTTTCTCCTACCGCCGCCCGCCTACCGCCGCCCAGCCCTCCGCCGAAGCCGGGGAACGCCGAGAAGCGCCTACGGCGTGGGTCCGTGCCTCAGCAGCCGAGCCGGCGGCATCGCCCGCGTGCTGCATGGGCGCCGCGGACGGTGTGTGGCGTGTGGGCGGGGCCGGGCTTCGGTCCGGGTACCCCGGGGGCCCCGGGGGCGTTTGCCCGGGTCTGGGGCACGTCTGGGGGCCTCTGGGGCGGGGTTACGAGAGCGGGACCGAGACGATGCGGTCGTCGCCCGGCCGTGGGGAGCCGCGCCCGTCCTTGTTGCTGGTGCCGACCCACAGCGTCCCGTCCGGGGCCGCGGTGACGGCGCGGAGGCGGCCGTAGCGGCCGGTGAAGTGGGCGACGGGCGTGCCCGCCGACCCGTCCGCCGCCAGCGGGACCTGCCACAGCCGGGTCCCGCGCAGCGCCCCCACCCACAGCGAGCCGTTCGCGTACGCCATCCCCGACGGCGAGGCCTCGTCGGTGGACCAGGTGACGATGGGGTTCACGTAGCGCGAGTCGTCGCTGCGCCCCTCGACCTCCGGCCACCCGTAGTTGCCTCCCGCCTTGATGAGGTTCACCTCGTCATAGGTGTTCTGACCGAACTCCGACGCGTACAGGCGGCCGGACGGGTCCCAGGCCAGCCCCTGGACGTTGCGGTGGCCGTAGCTGTAGACGAGCGTCCCGAACGGGTTGCCGGGCGCGGGCGCCCCGTCCACGGTCATGCGGAGGATCTTGCCGCCCAGCGAGTCGCGCTGCTGGGCCAGCTGGTCGTCGCCGGTCTCGCCGGTGGAGGCGTACAGGAACCCGTCGGGTCCGAACGCGAGCCGTCCCCCGTTGTGGATCCCGCCCTTGGGGATGCCCCGCACCAGGACCCGCTCGTCGCCGAGGCGGTCGTCGGTGAGCTGGTAGCGGACGATCCGGTTGTCCTGTTCCGCGGTGTAGTAAAGGAAAATTTGCTGGTCCTTTGCCGCCACCCCCATCAGCCCGCCCTCGCCGGCCGCGCTCACCCCCGGGATCGTGCCCAGCGAGGTCACCTTCCCGTCCCGGGTCACGCGAAGCAGCCTGGCCGTGTCACGCTCCGTGACCAGCGCGTCGCCTCCGGGCAGGAACGTGATCGCCCACGGCGCCGCCAGTCCCGTCACCACGTCCCTGGGCTCTCCCGGCCCGGCCCCGGCCGGCGCGGTGGCCGTCGGCGTCACCTCCCCGCCGCCGGCCAGACCGCTGGAACAGGCGGTGAGCACGGCCATGAGCATGAGCGTCCAGAGCTTCCTCATGTGTTCCATACTTCCCTTGGAGTCATAAGGTTCTCGGCATGAAGACCTGGGTTCCGTCCGATTCGGTGGCTGATGTTCTGTCCGACCTGCCTGGGGTTGTATGTGCTGTTTACGATGGCACGGCCCCGATGCCGGAAGGGATCGACGAGGTAGAGGTCTGGATCCCGCCGCTCGTCACCGTGCCGGACGTCCCGGGCACGCTGGCCAGGATGAGCTCCCTGCGGCTGGTGCAGACCGTCACCGCGGGTGTGGAGCCGTACCGGCCGCACCTGCCGGACGGCGCGGTGCTGTGCAACGCCCGCGGCGTGCACGACGCCGGGACCGCCGAGTGGGCCGTCGGGGCGATGATCGCGGTGCTGCGGGAGTTCCCCGGGTTCGTGGACGCGCAGCGCAGGGGCGAGTGGACCTACCACCACACCGACGTGCTGGCCGACTCCACCGTGCTCATCGTCGGCTACGGCTCCATCGGCGCCGCGCTGGAGAGTCGGCTGGAGGGGTTCGAGGTCGAGGTCGTACGCGTGGCGAGGAGCGCCCGCGACGGCGTGCACGCCATGGACGAGTTGCCCGCCCTGCTGCCGGAGGCGGACGTCGTGGTGCTGCTCGTGCCCGCCACGGCCGACACCGCGGGCATGGTCGACGCGGCTTTCCTGGCGCGGATGAAGGACGGCGCCGTGCTGGTCAACGCCGCCAGGGGCGGGATCGTCGACACGGACGCGCTGATCGCGGAGCTCAAAAACGGTAGGCTACGCGCCGCGCTGGATGTGACCGCGCCCGAGCCGCTGCCCGAGGGCCACCCCCTCTGGAGCGCTCCGGGCCTCCTGATCACTCCGCACGTCGCGGGCAGCACCCCCGCGTCCGGGCGGCGCATGCTGCGCCTGATCCGCGCCCAGCTGCTGCGCTATCTCGCAGACGAACCGCTGGTCAACGTCATCACCGACTCGTACTGAGAGGATCCCGGAAAGTGGCTGGTCCGTGACCTTCGGTGCGTACGGTGGCCTTTGCGAGGAGGTCCTGACTCGCTGTCAAGGATCTCTTGGCGGAAATTGGTCTGTGTGGTTATCAGATCGGTGACGACATCGGCGTTGTCACCACCCGCGCACCCACGAGCGCACACACTGGCGAAGTGATCGACCGGGCTTCGGCGGTCGCAGGTGCAGGGTTCGAGACGGGATGGGCAACGACTGTGATCCGCTGGCGTGATCCACGGGTGCCGCTGACCGCCGCGGCGGCGGCAGGCGCGGTGGCCTTCGCCGCCGCGCTCGGCATACGCGGTGAGGCCTTGCTCACCGGCGCTGTCGCCGGCGGGCTGGCGGCGCTGATCGCGGCCGGTTCGCTGCTGTTCGCCTCGGTGAAGTCGGCCGGGCACCGGCCTACGGCGCTGGGCGCGCGCTGGATGGGCGGCGGAGCCGTCATCTGGGCCGCCGGCGTGGCGTTGCGCCCGTTCGCAGAAAGCTTCCTGGTCAGCTTCGCCGATCTGTTCGTGCTGCTCGGCACCGTGGTGACGGCGGGGGGCGCGCTGATCGCCGCCGACCGCAGATTCCCGGCCAGGGTCGTTTTACGGCATGTCACCGACGCCTACCTGTGCGCCGCCTCGCTCTTCCTGATCGGCTGGGTGGCCGCGCTGCGGCACGTCTACGACGACGCGGCGGACCCGGCGGCGTTCACGCTGGTCATGCTGCCGCCGATGATCGCGCTGCTGGTGACGTGCGCCGTGATCCCGTCGGTGCTGACGAGCCGGGCCTCCTCCTGGCCGCTCGGCCTGGCGGGCGTCGGCGTGCTCGCCACCATGACCGTGGCGGGCCTGGCGGCCGGCGTCGCCAGGCTCGACGGCGGCGATCCGCAGATCTGGACCGTCATGCTCGCGCCTGTCGCGTTCCTGCTGCTCGCCGCCATCCCGTGGGGGCCGAGTCCGGGCGCGGCGGGCAGGTCCGCCGTGGGAGGTGTGGTCGCGCTGGTGCCGATGGGGCTGGTCGCCGTGGCCGCCTGCACGCTGCTCGCCCACCTGGTGGGCGGCGGGGCCGAGCGGCCCGTGACCGGCGTCGTGGTGGTCGCGGTCTCCGTGGTGCTGCTCCTGATCGTCCGACTGTTCTTCGTCTCGGCGACCAACATGCGCCTGCGCGGTCTGGTCAAGCTCGGTGAGCGGCAGCTCAGGGAGCTCGCCCAGAGCACCGGCGACGTGGTGTTCCTCTGCGACTACGAGGGCCTGGTGCGCGAGATCGACGCCGGGGTCGAGGTCACGTACGGCTACCGCCCCGAAGACGTGGTCGGCGGGTCGATCTTCGACTACATCCACCCGGAGGACGTCCCCGGCATCCAGGTCGCGCTGCGCGCCATGCACCTCGACGAGGACGACGCCGCGCCCGGCGCCTGCCTGATCGCCTGCCGGGTGCGCGCGGCCGACGGCACGTGGCGGCCCACCGAGTCGGTCGCCACCCGCCACGTCGGCGGCGACGAGGTGCTGCTGGTGACCACCAGGGACGTCAGCGACGAGGAGGCGCTGCGCAACCAGGTCGCCCACCTGACCTTCCACGACGGCGTCACCGGGCTGCCCAACCGCGCCTACTTCGAGGAGCGCACCCGCGAGGTGCTCTCGGGGCGCACCTCCGGCACCGGAGCGGCCAACGTCGCGGTCATCTTCCTCGACCTCGACGGGTTCACCTCGGTCAACGACTCGGTGGGCCACGCCAGCGGCGACTACCTGCTCGGGCAGGCCGCGCGCAGGCTGCGGAGCGCCGTACGCGCCGACGACACGCTCGCCCGGTGGGGCGGCGACGAGTTCGCGGTGCTCGTGGAGACGGGCGGTGACGCGCAGGTCGCGGTCGATCTGGCCGAGCGGCTCGTAGGCGCGGTCTCGCAGGAGCCGTTCCGCGTCGCCGACCGCGACGTGGCGCTGACCGCGAGCGTGGGCGTGGCCTTCACCGAGGACGACATGCCGGCCGGCGACCTCATCCGTAACGCGGATGTCGCGATGGCGCGCTCCAAAGAGCTGGGCGGGCGGCGGGTCGAGGTGTTCGCCGCGCAGATGCACGCCGACGTGGTGCGCCGGCTGGAGCTGGCGGCCGACCTGCAGCGGGCGCTGATCGAGCAGCAGTTCGCGATCGAGTACCAGCCGATCGTCGATCTGGCCACCTCGCGGGTGACCTCGGTCGAGGCGCTGGTGCGGTGGTGGCGCGGGTCGGTGTTCGTGCCGCCCGAGCAGTTCCTGGGCCCGGCCGAGGACACCGGGCTGATCGTGCCGCTGGGGGAGTGGATCCTGCGCGAGGCGTGCCGCGAGGTGGCCGCCTGGCGGGCCTCGTCCTGGGACATCGGCCTGTCGCTCAACCTCTCGGCCCGGCAGATCACCGCGCCGCGGTTCGTCGAGACGGTCGAGGAGGCGCTGGCCGAGAGCGGGCTGCCGGCCTCCGCGCTCACCCTTGAGGTGATCGAGGAGATGCTGGTCGAGGACGCCGAGGAGACGATCAAGCGGCTGTCGGAGCTGCGGGCGCTCGGGGTGCGGCTGGCCATCGACGACTTCGGCACGGGTTACGCGTCGCTCGCGTTCCTGCGGCAGCTCCCGGTCGACATGATCAAGATCGATCCGTCGTTCGTGTCGGGGCTGGGCAATGACGACACGCTGACCCTGCTCACCCGTACCATCGTCCGGCTCGGCCACGACCTCGGGCTTATCGTGGTGGCAGAGGGGATAGAGCGTCCCGAACAGCTCGATCTGCTCAAGCGGATGGGGTGCACGAAGGGTCAGGGCTTCCTGGTCGCACGGCCGATGGCGGCGCGCGGAGTCGACTCGTTGATGCGTACGAGTCTCACTGTTTGAGACATGTGTCCACGAAGTTGGCACCAGGGCATTCAGTGCGGCTATGGTGTAGGTCATGCTTCGCAGTGAGATTCTCGTAGTACTTCGCCGGCGCGCAGGCCGATAGCGAAGCACGACGACCTGCGCGCCGCCCCAGTCCCGCCGTCCGGTGGGAAGGGGCATTTTTTATGTCCTTAAGCGAGTAGCCACGCAAGGAACGAGCCGATGACCGAACGGATGACAGGTGCACAGGCCCTGGTGAGGGCGCTGGAGCACGTTGGAGTCGACACAGTGTTCGGGATCCCGGGCGGTGCCATTCTGCCGGCCTACGATCCTCTCTACGACTCGACCAAAGTCCGGCACGTGCTCGTACGCCACGAGCAGGGCGCCGGTCACGCGGCCGAGGGCTACGCGCAGGCGACCGGCAAGGTCGGGGTGTGCATGGCCACCAGCGGTCCCGGTGCCACCAACCTGGTGACGCCGATTGCCGACGCGTACATGGACTCGGTGCCGATCGTGGCGATCACCGGCCAGGTGGCCAGCGCGGCCATCGGCACGGACGCGTTCCAGGAAGCCGACATCTGCGGCATCACCATGCCGATCACGAAGCACAACTTCCTGATCACGGACCCCGCGGACATCCCCCGCACGATCATGGAGGCCTTCCACATCGCCTCCACCGGCCGTCCCGGCCCGGTTCTCGTGGACATCTCCAAGGACGCGCTGCAGGCCGACACCACCTTCAGCTGGCCGCCGACCATGCAGCTCCCGGGCTACCGCCCGGTCACCAGGCCGCACTCCAAGCAGATCCGCGAGGCCGCCAAGCTGATCGCCGAGTCCAAGCGGCCGGTCCTGTACGTCGGCGGCGGCGTCCACAAGGCGCGTGCCTCCGCCGAGCTGCTGCAGCTGGCCGAGCTGACCGGCATCCCGGTCATCACCACCCTGATGGCGCGCGGCACGTTCCCCGACAGCCACCCGCAGCACATGGGCATGCCGGGCATGCACGGCAGTGTGTCGGCCGTGGGCGCGCTGCAGAAGGCCGACCTGCTCATCGGGCTGGGCGTGCGCTTCGACGACCGGGTGACCGGCGACCTGGCGTCGTTCGCCCCGTACGCCAAGGTCGTGCACGCCGACATCGACCCGGCGGAGATCTCCAAGAACCGCCACGCCGACGTGCCGATCGTGGGTGACTGCAAGGAGGTCATCGGCGACCTGGTCGCCGTGATCCAGGCGTCCGGCCAGAAGGGCGACTACACCGAGTGGTGGACGACGCTCAACGGCTACAAGCAGACGTACCCGCTGGGCTACGAGACGTACGAGGACGGCACGCTGGCGCCCCAGTACGTCATGGAGCGGCTGAGCGCGATCGCCGGGCCCGACACGTACTACGTGGCCGGGGTCGGGCAGCACCAGATGTGGGCCGCGCAGTTCATCGACTACGAGAACCCCGGCACGTTCATCAACTCCGGGGGCCTCGGCACGATGGGCTTCGCCGTCCCGGCCGCGATGGGCGCCAAGATGGGCCGCCCCGAGTCCACGGTGTGGGCCATCGACGGCGACGGCTGCTTCCAGATGACCAACCAGGAGCTGGCCACCTGCGCCCTGGAGGGCGTGCCGGTCAAGATCGCCGTCATCAACAACGGCAACCTCGGCATGGTCCGCCAGTGGCAGACGCTCTTCTACGACCAGCGCTACTCCAACACCGACCTGCAGACGGTCCGCCGCATCCCCGACTTCGTCAAGCTGGCCGAGGCCTATGGTTGTGTGGGCCTGCGATGCGAGCGTGCCGAGGACGTGGACGCCGTGATCAAGAAGGCCATGGAGATCAACGACGTGCCCGTCGTGGTCGACTTCGTCGTCCACCAGGACGCCATGGTCTGGCCCATGGTCCCGGCGGGCACCAGCAACGACGACATCAAGATCGCCCGTGACATGGCGCCCAAGTGGGAGAACGAGGATGAGTAGGCATACTCTGTCGGTGCTTGTCGAGAACAAGCCGGGCGTACTGGCTCGCGTGTCCGCGTTGTTCAGCCGAAGGGGCTTCAACATAGACTCGCTGGCAGTGGGGCCGACCGAACACGACGACATCTCGCGCATGACCATCGTGGTCAGCGTCGAGGAGCTGCCCCTTGAGCAGGTCACCAAGCAGCTCAACAAGCTGGTGAACGTACTGAAGATCGTCGAGCTCGACACGTCGCAGTCCGTCCAGCGCGAGCTGATGCTGATCAAGGTCAAGGCCGACGCCGACAGCCGTTCCCACGTGCTGGAGCTGGTCAACCTCTTCCGCGCGCGCTGCGTCGACGTGGCCGCCGACGCCGTGACCATCGAGGTCACCGGCACTCCCGACAAGCTCGAGGCGTTCGTCAAGGTCCTCGAGCCGTTCGGGATCAAAGAACTCGTCCAGTCGGGCATGGTGGCCATCGGCCGCGGCGCCCGCTCCATCACCGACCGGTCCCTCAGGGCACTGGACCGTACCGCCTGAAAGGTATTAGCAAGTGACCGAGATCTACTACGATGACCAGGCCGACCTGTCGATCATCCAGGGGCGCCACGTGGCCGTGCTGGGGTACGGCAGCCAGGGCCACGCCCACGCGCTCTCCCTGCGTGACTCCGGCGTGGACGTGCGTGTCGGCCTGCCGGAGGGCTCCAAGAGCCGCGAGAAGGCGGAGAACGACGGGCTGCGGGTCGTCACCCCGGCGGAGGCGGTGGAGGAGGCCAACCTCACCATGATCCTCGCGCCGGACCACATCCAGCGCCACCTGTACGCCGACCACGTCGCCCCCAACCTGGTCGAGGGCGACGCGCTGTTCTTCGGCCACGGCCTGAACATCCGCTACGGCCTCATCGAGGCGCCCGAGGGCGTCGACGTGTGCATGGTCGCCCCCAAGGGCCCCGGCCACCTCGTCCGCCGCCAGTTCGAGGCCGGGCGCGGCGTGCCGTGTCTCGTGGCCGTCGAGAAGGACGCCTCGGGCAAGGCGCTGGACCTGGCGCTCTCGTACGCGAAGGGCATCGGCGGCACCCGCGCCGGCGCGCTGCGCACGACGTTCACGGAGGAGACGGAGACCGACCTGTTCGGCGAGCAGGCCGTGCTGTGCGGCGGCGTGTCCGAGCTGATCAAGGCCGGCTTCGAGACCCTCATCGAGGCGGGCTACCAGCCCGAGGTCGCCTACTTCGAGTGCCTGCACGAGATGAAGCTGATCGTCGACCTCATGTACGAGGGCGGCATCTCGAAGATGTACTGGTCCGTGTCCGACACGGCCGAGTACGGCGGCTACACCCGCGGCCCGCGCGTCATCACCGACGAGACCCGTCAGGAGATGCGCCGGATCCTGGCCGAGATCCAGGACGGCACCTTCGCGCGTCAGCTCGTCGAGGAGTTCGACGGCGGCCAGAAGGAGTTCCAGCGTCACCGCGACGAGCTGGCCGAGAACCCGATCGAGAAGACGGGTGCCAAGCTGCGTCCGATGATGAGCTGGCTGAAGGCGTAACACGCCGGAGCATGACGGGTGGGTGGGCCTCGGGCCCGCCCACCCGTTGCTTTATCACCGCCGGCCGCCCTGCTCGCGGCGGCCGGCGGTGTCGAGCGGGACTTACTGGGCGGCCAGCTGAGCGATCTGCTCGGCGCTCAGCACGCCGTCATACGTGCGGACGTCGTCCACGGTCCCCGGCCAGTAGCCGGTGAAGGCGCCCGCCGCCTTGGTCCGTCCGAGCTGGAGCGGGCCGGTGGCGTTCCACGCGCTCGCGTGGGACGTGATGGTGGTGGTGGAGAGCTGGCCGTTGACGTAGATGCGCAGCTCGCCGGCCAGCGCGTCGTAGACGCCGGCGATGTGTGTCCATTCCAGGGGGTTGGGGATGGCGTCGGAGCGGGTGCGTACGAGGGCGGCGGTGTCGGTGTCGGCGGCCCTCATGCCGAGGGTCCACCGCTGTTGTTCCTTGTCGAAGCCGAGCTGGAACCCGGCCGTCCGACTGCCGGGCTGGGCCACGGCGGCGGTGTCGGTGGTGGGCAGGTAGTCGAGCTGGACCCAGGCGGCCACGGTGAAGCTGGATCTGGTGCCGACGGCGGGGCCGGTGGTCTGGGCGTAGCCGTTGACGCCGTCGAGCGCGAGCGCGCCGTCCAGCCAGCCGGCCGTCCACGAGGCCCCGCCCGACAGGGTCGCGGGCGTCCCCCTGCCCGACGAGTCGGCGGCCGTCAGGCCGGACTCCTCATCCAACGTCCAGTGGCCGACCAGCGTGGCAGCGCTGTTGACCAGGTCGGCGAGCTCATCGGCGAACATGGCGCGGCCGTAGACGCGGACCTCGTCGAGGTCGCCCGCCCAGTAATCCGCCGCCGCGCCGTTGACCTTGCCGCGGCCGATGGTGAGGGGTCCGGCCGCGTTCCACGGCGAGGTGGCGGCGACCGTGGATTCGAGCCTGCCGTTGACGTAGAGGGAGATCTGGCGGGCGGCCGAGTCGTAGACGCCGGCCAGGTGGGTCCACTCGTTCAACCGGGGCGCGGCCCCGGACAGGGCGCGCACGGTCGTCGCGTTGTCGGCGTCCGTGCCCGCCAGTACCAGCGCCCACCGGTCGTCGGTCTTGCTGTACTGCAGCGAGACCGCGCCGGTCCTGCCGCCTTCCTGGGTGAGCGCGGTGGCGGAGGCGGTCGTGCCCGTCAGGCGGGCCCAGGCGGTGACGGTGAAGTTGCGGCTGGTGTCGGTGATCGGGCCGGAGGTCTGGGCGTAGGCGTTGGCCAGCTTCAGCCCCGCGCCGGTCTTGCCGGTGGTCCACGACGTCCCGTACAGGGTGGCGGGGTGCGCGCCGGTGGCGTCGGCGGTCACGCCGCCCTGGCCCTCGTCCAGGGCCCAGTGGCCGTTCGGACCCTTGCCGCTGTTGACGTTGAAGACGTAGCTGCGGATCGGGCCGAGCTGGCCGGCGCGGTCCTTGCTGCGTACCGACAGGACGTTGGGGCCGTCGTGGCGCGGGGTGAGCGCGATCGTGGCCGTGCCGTCGGCGGCGGGCGTGATCTCGGACTTGGGCGTGGTGTCCAGTCCGTAGACGTAGGCGGCCACGTCGGTGACGCCGTTGGGATCGAACCTGAACGTGCCGGCCAGGCCGACGCCGTCGTTCCAGCCCTCTTCGGCGTACTCGGGCGAGGTCACGACCGGTTCCCGGCCGGGGGCGGTGGCGTCCACGGTGGCCTCACACCACGGGCTCCAGGCGCTGTTGGCCTTGCCGTCCTCGGCCCGGACGCGCCAGCGGATCAGCGCGCCGTCCGCGTACAGGCTGACCGGGATCGT
>NZ_JBFAWA010000049.1:0-96415 GCF_040680035.1 Nonomuraea sp. NPDC052116
TCGTTGTTGTAGATCAGGACGGTGCCGTCGTCCTCCTCGACCTCCAGCATGCTGCCCTCGGGGGCGGAGATCGGGAAACGGTACTCGGTCGGCGCCGAGGCGTCCTTGATGATGGTCAGCGCGCGGGCGATCTGGCCGGTGCGCTGGTGGGCGAAGGCCACGCTGGGCTGCTTGGCGGCGTAGGTGACCAGGCCGGGCAGCGGCTGGCTGCCGGCGCCGTCGGCCTCCGGCAGGCCGATGCCGATGTCGGTCTCGCTGACGGTCGCGACCAGCGTACGGTCGGGGTCCGTCGCGATGGCGAAGGGCCGCTGGACGTCGCCGTCCGGGATCTCGGTGGGCGGGGTCGTCCGCGCCTCTTCGACGATCTCGGGCACCACCTGGCTGAGGGCTGCCAGGGCGGGGTCTTCCTGCGCGATGGCCGGGGTGCCGGCCACGGTCGCGCTGCTGAGTGCCAGGGCCGTCGCTAAGGTGACGACGAATGCCCGAGCGGAAATGCGCATGGATGTCCTTCCACGTAGGTGAGAGAACCGCACAAACGCCGCAAACGTAAAGATCATCGGCGACCAATTGGATGATCTTGAATGGCGGGACAGTAAACGTTTGCCGTCTTCCAGGTCGCGCCGGGTTCGGCGGCGGCCTGACGGTCCTTCCGTGTCATTAGCGGACGACGGGACGGCGAACCTCGATAAATCGCCCAAACCATCAGTAACTGGCAGAATAAGGTCGCCGGCATTGGTACGACGGGGGACACACATGGATGAGCCGATGGTCGCCGCCGCTCCGGGTTCTTCCTGGCCGGGGGCGCGCATCGACGGCGGGAGCGAGGAACGCGGGACCCCGCCCGGTCCCACCACCACGCTGACAGGCCGGGGGACCGAGCTCGCCCACCTCGTGGACGCGATCGACGGGCGCCGGAGCGGGCCGCGGACGATGCTGCTGCTGGGGGAGGCCGGAACGGGGAAGACGGCGCTGCTGGAGGCCGCGGCCGACCACGCGCGCGGGACCGGAAGCCTGGTGCTGACCGCCCGCGGCTGTGAGGCCGAGGTGGAGCAGTCGTTCGCCGCCCTGCACCAGTTGCTTCTTCCGCTGCTGCCCGAGACGGACGATCTTCCCGAACACCAGCGGGAGGCGCTGAAAGCGGCGTTCGGGATCGTCGCCGCCACCCGGCAGCACGACCCGATGCCGCTGCGCGTCGGAGTGCTGAACCTCCTGGCCCGCGTCTCCCGGAGCCGGCCCGTCCTGCTGATCGCCGACGATGTGCAGCACTTCGACCGCGACACGCGCGACGTGCTCGGGTTCGTGATGCGCCGCCTGGCGACCCACGCCGTGACGGTGCTGCTCGCGGCACGGGGCCAGACACCCCCGGACGGCCTCAATCCGGACCTGCCCGTGCTGTCCCTGGCACCGCTGAGCCGCCGGGCGGCCGCGCACCTGCTGGACGCCCAGCCGGAGCCGCCCACCGGCCGGGCCCGGATCGACCTGCTCGAACAGGCCGCCGGAAACCCCCTGGCCATCATCGAACTGTCCCGCGCCGTACGAGCGGGGCAGGCGGTGCCCGGCGGCGGGTTGCCGCAGACGCTGCGCATCCAGGAGATGTTCGCCGCCCAGCTGCGCGCCCTGCCGGCCGACACCCAGCGGCTGATCCTCTACGCGGCCGCCTCCTCGGACCACGAGGACCTGGAGACCATCATGGCCGCGGCAGGCGCCGGATCGGATCTCGGGGTGTGGGCGCCCGCGGAGGACGCCGGTCTCATGACCATCGCCGGCGGCCGGGTCGCCTTCCGGCATCCGCTCGTCCGTACGGCTTCGTACGACGGAGCCCCCGCGCACCTGCGCCGGCAGGTGCACACGGACCTCGCGGCCGTCCTCGACGCCGACCCCGCGCGCCGGGCCTGGCACCTGGCCGCCGCGTGCCCGCGGCAGGACGAGTCCGTCGCGGCGGCGCTGGAGGACACCGCGGAGCTCGCCGAACGCCGTGGCGGCTTCTTCGCGGCGGCACGCGCGCTGGAACGGGCCGCCGAGTGCAGCCCGGACGCCGCGGACCGGGCACGGCGGTACGCCAAGGCGCTGCGAGCCGCCCAGAACGCCGGCGACCCCTCGTGGGTACGCGAGCTGTACGACAAGGTCACCGCGCTGACCGAGGACCGGGACCTGCTGGGCGTCGCGGCCTGCGGCGCCGGCATCGCCCTGTCGCTGTCCGGCCACCAGCGGCAGGGGTTCCAGGTGCTGCTGAGCGCGCTGGAGCCGGATCCGCCCAAGGACGGCATGACGGTGCTCGCCCTGGCCGCCGTGCTCCAGGCGGTCGCCTTCCAGTCCGGCCTGCCCGAGGTGCGGCGGCCGATCGCGGCCCTGCTCGACGGGCTCGAGGCCGGGAGCCGCGAGACGCCCTACTCCGAGCTGACGACGAGCGACGCCTTCGAGGCGGTCCGGGCCGTGGCCCTGGCCGGGGCCGACCCGGTCAACGCCCCCGAGCTGCTGCGGCGGATCCGCCGCCGGCCCGGCACGCCGGAACTGCCGACCGGCCTCGCGGACGTGACCCGCCTGCACGCGGCCGGCGCGGTCGCCTGGTACGCCGACGAGTCCGAACTGTTCGTGGAGTCCTTCCGGCAGGCGTACACCCTGCTCACCGCGTACGGCTCCATGGGCAATGCCGCGCCCACGCTCGCGGCGATGGGCTCGGCGCTGATCGACACCGGTCGCTGGGCGGAGGCCGAGGAGCATCTGGAGGAGACCGCGACGCTGGCGGCCGTTCAGAAGCTGAGGCATCTGGAGATCGACGTCGAGGCGCTGCGGATGACCCTGCGAGCCCTGCGCGGGCAGCCCGCCGACATGCCGGCCGATCCCGCCTGGACGGCCGTCGGCCTGGAGGAGAACCGCGCCACCCACGCCCGCCTGCTGCGCGCCGCCGGCACGAGCGCCGCGGCGGCCGGCGACTTCGACGCAGCGTTCCGCCACTTCCGGCTGCTGTTCGGCGAGGACGGCGTACCCCTGCACTATTTCCTGTCGAACCGGTCGGTCGTCGACCTGGCCGCGGCCGCCCAGCGGACGGGCCGGCAGGAGGAGGGGGCGCGCATCGTCGCGGCGGTGCGCGCCGCGCTGGGCGAACGCCCGACCACCCGGATGACGCTGCTCGTGCACCACGCCGCCGCGCTGACCGGCGAACCCAAGGACGCCGAGCACCACTTCCGGCTCGCCACGGTGAACCCGGCGGGGGAGCAGTGGCCGCTGGCCCGGGCGCAGGCCCGGCTCCACTACGCGCAGTGGCTGCGCAGGAAACGCCGGCCCCTGGACGCCCGGTCGCTCCTGGCCACGGCGCTGGAGTCGTTCACCCGGCTCGGCGCCCGCGGTCTGGCCGACGAGGCGCGCGTGGAGCTGCGGGCCAGCGGCGTCGCCGCCGCGCCCGCCCAGGCGGACCCGCTGGCGGAGCTGACCGCCCAGCAGCGCCAGATCGTCCGGCTGGCGGCACGGGGACTGCGCAACCGGGAGATCGCCGAGCAGCTCATGCTGTCTCCCCGCACGGTCGGCTCCCACCTCTACAACGTCTATCCGAAGCTGGGCGTCAGCAGCCGGCACCAGCTCCGCGACCTCTTCGACGACCTGTGACCACCCGCGCGTACGATCGGCACACTCGGCGAGCGAAAGGTGAGGGACGTGGGAACTGACCCCGCCACGGACGGCGGCGCCTGCGAGGGGCCCGCCGTCGTCCTCGATCCCCTGGTCCAGAGGCTCGTCGACGCCTCGGCGGCACCGCCGTACCTGCACGAGCTCGGCCCGGTCGACGGGCGGCAGGCACTGCTGGAGACCCAGGACCACCAGCGCGACGACCTCGACGTGGCGGCCGAGTTCCTGGTGGCGCCGGTGGGGCCGTCCGGGCTCGCCGGCTTCTGGGTGTTCCGGCCGGTCCGGCCGACCGGCCCCCTCCCGGTGGTCGTCTACCTCCACGGGGGCCGCTGGATGCTCGGCGACGCGCGGACCCACGCCCGGATGATCTGCGAGCTCGCCGCCGCCGGTGAGGCCGCGTTCGTGGTCCCCGAGTACACCCGCACGCCCGAGGCGCGCTACCCGGTCGCCGTCGAGGAGTCGTACGCGGTGCTGACCTGGGTGGCCGAGCACGCCGCCGACCTGCGGCTGGACGGCCGGAGACTGGCGGTCGCCGGCGACTGCGCGGGAGCCACCATGGCGACCGCGCTCGCCATGATGGCCAAGCAGCGCGGCGGGCCACGCATCCGGGCCCAGCTGCTGTACTACCCGATGACCGACCCGCGTTGCGACACCGCCTCGCAGCGGCGCTTCGCCTCCGGCTACCTCCTGACCCGCGCCGCGCTGGAGTGGTACTGGCAGCAGTACACCGACGACGAGCACGAACCCACCGCCGCGCCGGCACGGGCGAGCACGGCGGACCTCGCGGGGCTGCCGCCCGCGCTGATCGTCTCCGCGGAGGCCGACGTCGTCCGGGACGAGGGCGAGCAGTACGCGCGCCGGCTGCTGGCGGCCGGTGTGCCGGTCACCGCCGTCCGATACCTGGGCACCGTCCACGACTTCGCGTCGCTGGACCCGTTGCGGGACAGCCCGCCGGCGCTGGCCGCCGTCCGCCAGGGGGCCCTCTTCCTCAAGGACGCCCTGGCCGCCCGGCGTTGACACCAGTCAACTTACTGATGCGTCCGGGGCGGTGGGATTGCGATGCTGACCTGCGTAAGCCGCCCACAGGTGGCACGTACGCGCATGGAAAGAGATCAGGCAGCATGTCCGATATCAAGCCCGTCCTCGAAGAGGCCGCACAGGCGTTCGCCGAGGCGACCAAGAACCCGCCGTTCCTCTACGACCTCGGCCCGGTCGAGGGCCGCAAGGCCGTCGACGGCGTCCAGGACGGCGACGTCCCCGTGCCGGACGCCGACATCGAGGACCTCACCGTCCCCGGCGGCCCGTCGGGCGAGGTCTCCATCCGGATCTTCCGGCCGGCCGGCGCCCAGGGCACCCTGCCCGTGATCCTGTACGTCCACGGCGCCGGCTGGGTGTTCGGCAACGCCCACACCCATGACCGGCTCGTCCGCGAGCTCACCGTACGGGCCCAGGCCGCGACGGTCTTCGTGAACTACAGCCTCTCCCCGGAGGCGAAATACCCCACCGCGATCGAGGAGATCTACGCCGCGCTCCAGTGGATCTCCGAGCACGGGGCCGAGCACGACCTCGACCCGGCCCGCATCGCGGTGGCCGGCGACTCGGTCGGCGGCAACATGACCGCGGCCACCACCATCCTGGCCAAGCGGCGCAACGGGCCGAAGCTGGCCGCGCAGCTGCTGTTCTACCCGGTCACCGACGCCGCCTTCGACACCGGCTCCTACGATCAGTTCGCCACCGGCTACTTCCTCAGCCGCGACGGCATGAAGTGGTTCTGGGACCAGTACACGACCGACCCCGCCCAGCGCGCGGAGATCACCGCGTCGCCGCTGCGCGCGAGCCTGGACGAGCTCGCCGGGCTGCCGCCGGCGCTGGTCATCGTGGCCGAGGCCGACGTGCTCCGCGACGAGGGGGAGGCGTACGCCGCCAAGCTGCGCGCCGCCGGCGTGCCGACCACGGCCGTGCGCTACCAGGGGATCATCCACGACTTCGTCATGGTCAACGCGATGCGCGACACGTACGCGGCGAAGGCGGCCACCCAGCAGGGCGGCGAGTTCCTCCGCGACGCGCTGCGCCCTTGAGCGCCCCGGACAGCCCACCCCTGATCAAGGAGCCCTCCCCATGACGGACAGCACCACTCCTACGGTCGTTCTCGTGCACGGCGCGTTCGCCGACGCCGCCAGCTGGACCGGCGTCATCGCCGAACTGCAGGAGCACGGCGTTCCCGTGGTGGCCCCGCCCAACCCGCTGCGCGGCCTGGCCTCCGACGCGGCCTACATCGCCTCGGTGGCCGCCCAGATCGACGGCCCCGTCGTGCTGGTCGGCCACTCCTACGGCGGTGCGATCATCACCGTGGCCGGCGCGACCGCCAACGTCGTCGGCCTCGTCTACGTCGCCGCGTACGTGCTCGAGGACGACGAGAGCCTGGGCGAACTGCAGGGACGTTTCCCGGAGTCGCCGCTGGGCGCCAACCTGCGGCAGTCGGCCTACCCGGTCGAGGGCGCCGACCCCGCGGTCGAGGTCACGATCGCCCCCGAGGCGTTTCCGGAGATCTTCGCCGCGGACGTCCCCGCCGAGGTCACCAAGATTCTCGCGGTGGCGCAGCGGCCGCTGGCCGCGGGGGCGTTCACCGAGACCGCGGCCACGGCGGCCTGGAGGACCAAGCCCTCCTGGGCCCTCGTCGCCACCGCCGACCAGGCGATCAACCCCGAGGTTCAGCGGTTCGGCGCCAAGCGGGCGGGCGCGACCGTCGTCGAGGTCGAGGGGGCCTCGCACGCCGTCGCGGTGTCCCGTCCCAAGGACGTGGCCGACCTGATCCGCGAGGCGGTCCGGGCCACCTCGGCCTGACATAAGCGGGTTTTACAGCCGGGTGACCAGCAGGGCGACGTCGTCGCCGGCGCCGCTGCTGATGCCCAAGGAGCTCAGGGCGACGTCGGCGAGACAGTCGGGGGTCAGCCGGCTGCACCGGGCGAGCGCGGCGGTCAGGCGCGCCAGGCCGACGTCGATGTCCTCCCCGCGGCGCTCGATGAGGCCGTCGGTGTACAGGACGAGGGTGTCTCCCGCGGTGTAGGGGAGCTCGGTCTGAGGGCGGGTGACGTGGTCGGGGCGGGCGCCCAGGGGAGGGTCGGTGGCCTGGTCCAGCAGCGCGCAGGAGCCGTCCGGGTGGAGCAGGACGGGCGGCAGATGCCCGGCGCTGCTGTAGGTGATGCGGCAGCCCATGGTGTCGATCACGGCCTGGACCGCCGTGGTGGCCAGCGCGCCCTCGAGGGAACGGGCGTACAGACCGACCACCTCCAGCGCCGGGCCCGGCTCCTTGACCGCGCGGATCGCCGCGCTGAGCGCGCTGCGGAGCATTCCCATGACCGTCGCGGCCTCCAGCCCTTGGCCCACGACGTCGCCGACCGCGACGGCGAAACGGCCGTCCGGCAGGTCGACGACGTCGTACCAATCGCCGCAGACGTTCAGCGTTCCGACGGCGGGCAGGTAGCGCACCGCGATGTCGTCGGGGTGGAGGTCCAGGTCGGGGGAGTGGAGCATGGCCTCCTGCAACGCGAGCGCGACCTGGCGTTCACGGGCGTGAGCATGGCGCAGCTCCTCGTTCAGCCGCTGCAACTCCTGCGCCCGTGCGTACAGCTCGGCCTCCATCTCCTGCCCCGCCGACAGGTGGGCGGCGGGCTGCCGAGCGGAGCAGGAGTGGACGAACTCGGTCATGTCCTCCACCTGGTGCAGGATCCACGACACCGTCCCGTCCGGCGCCAGGACAGGGGTGTTGATCGGGGACCACCAGCGCTCCTCGAACGCTCCGGGGCGGTCGGCGAGCGGGACGTCGTACTTCTGCAACACCATCGTGTCCGGTTCCCGGTGGGCCAGCACCCGGTGCAGCGAGGCGCGCAGGCTCTTCACACCCTCTGCGCAGGGGTCGTCGGGGAAAGCGTCGAAGATGTGCCGTCCGATCAGCTCCTCGGCGGTACGGCCGGTCGCGCGCAGGTAGGCGCGGTTCACGTCGACGATCATCAGGCCGGGATCCAGTACGAGGCACGGGCTCGGCGTGGCGGCGAACAGCGCCGCGTAATCGATCTGCGGCGTGCCCGGCTTGCGTGCGCCCTGCCTGCGCGGGCCGGCGATCCTGCCCACGCCATCCACTCTACGAGGTGTTCTGCCCGATCACAGCAAGAGGTTCACCCGTAGTGCGGGGCTTGCCGAGCGTGAAAGCGCCGGATCGCGGCGCTTTCACGCTCGGCTGGTCAATCGAAATAGCACGTGTGGACGGGGAAAGGCTTGTCCGCCGGGACGTCGCACTGGCGGGTGCCCAACTTGTCCCCGTTGTCGGCCCAGAAGTCCACGTCGATCGTGCCCTTCCACCACCATTCACGGAGCTTATTGCAGCGCTGCTGCCGCCGGTCGCCGTCCAGGAAAAGCTCTGGCGAAGCGGCATCGGAGACCTCCGTCATCTTGGGGGACAGGATGCCGAGGTTTTGTGCGCATCCCGTTGCCATTGACAAGAATGCGGGCCGGTCGTTGACGGCACGTGGACAATTGATTTACGCCGAGATCCACATGCCGAAGGCGAAGGTTGTCATGCGGTGGAGCCGGAGGGTCTGGCCTGGTGGCGATCGGCTCCAGCCGTACGTTCGACTGGAGCCGATCGACCCTCGTCCGTCAGCCCACGTGCAGGCTCGCGAGGAGCTGCTGCACCTGATGCAGCAGCGCGTTAAGAAGCGACGCCAGGGCGTTCATGACAACACCGCCTTTTCACTCAGAGTGATGATCTAGTTACTCTAAGCTACATTATGCAGGCCGGTTGTCCCTCGTACTGGATCAAGCGTGTAGGCGTGGCGCGCGCCCATCCTCCTGGCGGAAACCTTTCGGTGTCCTGTCTCTGAAAGTTTCAAGGAGGATGCCTACCTCATCCAGCGGTAAAGCTGGACTCCTGTCCGCCATGGCCGGCACTCGTTGACGTCATGGTTAACGCTAACTACTCTCTGCCGAGAAATTATCTCACCAAATCTCGGAAAACTTTCTCGCCCCAGGAGGGCTCATGAGAGGGTCCATGAGGAGACGCGTCACCCGTCTGATCGCTCTGGCCGGAGCCACGGTCGCGGTCACCGCCGGCTTATCCCCGCTCCCCACCCTGCCGGCAGCCGCCGCCACGACCGCCACCGTCTCGGTCGACGCCGGTCAGACGCTGGCCACCATCCCCGCCGTCGGCGTCGGCATGAACGTCGCCGTGTGGGACGGGCGGATGAACGATCCGGTGACATCCACGCTGCTGAAGGACGCGGGTGTCAAGGCCGTCCGGTACCCGGGCGGCGGCTACGCCGACGGCTACCACTGGCAGACGCACACGGTCGAGGGCGGCGGGTACGTGGCGCCCAACACCGGGTTCGACGCGTACGTGGCCACGTCCCGCGCGGCCGGCGCGCAGCCGATCGTCACCGCGAACTACGGCTCGGGCACGGCGCAGGAGGCCGCCGACTGGGTGCGGTACGCCAACGTCACCAAGGGCTACGGCATCAAGTACTGGGAGATCGGCAACGAGATGTACGGCAACGGCCACTACGGTGCCGAGTGGGAGACGGACAAGCACGCCAGCAAGAGCCCCGCCACGTACGCCACCAACCTGCTCGACTACGTCACCGCGATGAAGGCGGTCGACCCCACGATCAAGATCGGCGCGGTGCTGACGACGCCGGGCAACTGGCCGGACGGCGTCGTCGGCCCCGGCGACACGATGGACTGGAACCGCACCGTCATGTCCATCGCCGGCTCGCGGATCGACTTCGTGATCGTGCACCACTACCCGAACAGCGCCAACGAGGCCGAGCTCGTGACCAAGCCGCAGGCCGAGGTCCCGAGCATGACGAGCGCGCTGCGCGCGCTGATCAACCAGTACGCGGGCGGCAACGCCCCCAACGTCGGCATCGCCGTCACCGAGGACAGCTCCAACTACGCGTTGAACACCTCGCCGTCCGGTCTGTACGCGCCGGACGTCTACCTGACCTGGATGGAGAACGGCGCGTTCAACATCGACTGGTGGAACCTGCGCAACGGCACCGACTGCGGCAAGGTCACCACCATCCAGGGCGCGACGGACTTCAACGACGGCGGCGTGGTGTCCAGCGGGGCGTCCTGCGAACCGGCCGCCAACACGCCGTTCCCGCCGTACTACGGCATCCAGATGATGACCAAGCTCGGCGCCTCCGGCGACGCGCTGGTGCGGACGACCTCCTCCACCGCGATGCTGTCCACGCACGCGGTCAAGCGCGCCAACGGCGACGTCAGCGTCATGCTGATCAACAAGGACCCGAACAACGCCACGACGGTCAACCTCTCCTACAGCGGCTTCACCCCGTCCTCGGCGACGCCGACCGTGTACTCGTACCTGAAGAACGCCTCGTCGATCGGCTCGGCCTCCACCGGGAGCGCCGCCGTACAGACCGTGCCCGCCTACTCCGTCGTGGTCGTCCAGCTGCGCGCGGGAAGCGGCGGCGGGACCGGCGCCTGCCGGGTCGACTACACCAAGAACGAGTGGCAGGGCGGGCTCACCGCGAGCGTGACGATCAGGAACACCGGCGGCAGCGCGGTCGACGGGTGGCGGCTGACCTTCACGTTCCCCGGCGACACCAAGGTGACCACCGCCTGGAACGCGAGCGTGACGCAGAGCGGCGCGGCGGTGACGGCCACCAACGCGTCCTACAACGGCGCCATACCGGCGGGCGGCTCCCAGTCGTTCGGGTTCCAGGGCACCTGGACCGGCAACGACGCGAACCCCACCGGCTTCGCGCTCAACGGGTCCGCCTGCTCCGCCGGCTGACCTGACCACTCGGTGGTCTCCGAGCCGCCGCAGTACGCCTCGATCGGCCAGCAGGTCTCAAGGACGTGCGGTACGGCCGCAAGCCGATCGAGGCCTTCAGGTCCGCGGTCGACACCTGGCGCAAACAGGGCGGGGACCGGCTACGCGGCTTCTACGAAGGCATCCGTGACAAGCACGGCACGGGCGGGTGAGGCGGGTGGCGTCGATAACCAGGAATGACGCGGCCACCCCCGCCAGGAGGAGACCCGATCGCCGGCCCGCCGCCAACGGGATGAGCCGGCGGACGCGGTTGCGGCGCGACCGCACGCTGCTGGTGATGACGGTGCCGGCGCTCGTGCTGCTCATCGTGTTCACCTACGCGCCGATGATCGGCTCGGTCATGGCCTTCCAGTTCTACGACGTCTCGTGCCGCACGACCTGACGCTCGAGTCGTACCGGACGATCTTCACCAACTCCCGGATCGTTCACTCGCTGCTGGTGAGTGTGGTGGTCGCGCTCGCCGGCACCGCCGTCTCCATGGTCGTCACGGTGCTGTGCGCGTACGGGCTGTCCCGGCCGCGCTCCTTCGGCCACCGGACGATCCTCATGGCCCTGGTCGTGACGATGTTCTTCGGCGGCGGGATGATCCCCACCTCCCGCGTCGTGGTGGCGGTGATCACGCTGTTCTACGCGGTCGGCTACTGGAACTCGTTCTTCGACGCGCTGCTCTACCTGCCGGACAACGGCAAATGGCCGCTTCAGATGATCATCTACACCTACACCCTGCAGGGCAACTTCATCCCGGGACCGGGGTCACCAACGGGCAGCATCTGGGACAGCAGGCGCTTGCTCCGCTGTCGCTGCAGATGGCGGTGGTGACCCTCACCCTCATCCCCATCCTGGTCGCTTACCCGTTCGTCCAGCGGCACTTCGTCAAGGGAATGCTGATCGGCGCCATCAAGGGATGACCTCGAGAAAGGAATCCGGATGACCCTGGCCCGTGTACAGGCGACCGGCACCGACGGCTGGATCGACGGCGCGTTCACCAACTCCGTGATCGCCGGCCCGCACCCGGACCCGAGCGTGTGCCGGGTCGGCGACGACTACTTCCTGGCCTGCTCCAGCTTCGAGTACTTTCCCGGCGTACCCGTCTTCCACAGCCGGGACCTGGTGCACTGGCAGCAGATCGGCACCGCCACCGACCCCGCCGGCCCCTGGTCGGAGCCGGTCGGAGTGGGCTTCACCGGACGGGTGATCGGCATGTACGCCGCGTCCGGCACGGTGCCGTTCGACTACGAGCCTCTCGATCACGACACAGGGCCGGAGCAGGTTATCCTTGCGCCGTGAACGGCCCACGACGGGCGACCGGACGGGGCCGATGAGGAGGGGAGCCAGGTTGTCACACGCCGAGTCGGGCGAACCGGTGGCTGACCGGGAAGGCTCGCGAGGCGATTCGTCCAGACCCGTGACGATCTCCTACATCGCGGAGACCGCCGGAGTGTCGATCCCCACGGTCTCCAAGGTCATCAACGGCCGTTCCGGTGTGTCCGCGGACACGCGTGCCCGCGTCGAGGCGCTGATCAGCGAGTACGGATACCGCAGGACCAACCGCAGCAACATGATGGAACTCGTCTTCGACGAGCTCGAGCACATGTGGGGGACCGAGATCATCCGCGGGGTGGAGCGGGTGGCCCGCGAACACCGCGTGGCCGTCGTGCTGACGGAGTTCGGCCCGGAGCGCAACGCGGTCCACTATCCGAGCGAGGACACCCTGGCCCGCCGCCCCGCCTGCGTGGTGACGGTGGCCCAGCTGTCGGCGGAGCAGCGTAACCGGCTGCGCGCCAAAGGCATCCCGTTCGTGGTCTTCGACCCCGCCACCGAACTGCCGGACGACGTCCCCTTCGTCGGAGCGACGAACTGGTCCGGCGGGCGGTCGGCCACCCGCCACCTGATCGAGCTGGGACACCGCCGCATCGCGATGATCGGCGGCCCCGACCGGACCCTCTACTGCCAGGCCAGGCTCGACGGCTACCGCTCCGCCCGGGAGTCCGCCGGGCTCCCGGTGGAGGCCGACCTCGTCGTACGCACCCTGCTCACCACCGAGGACGGCCGCGCCGCCGCGCTCGAGCTGCTGAACCGTCCGGAGCGGCCCACGGCGATCTTCGCCTGCAACGACCTGCAGGCGATCGGCGTCTACCAGGCCGCGCGGACGATGGGGCTGCGGATCCCGGCGGACCTGAGCGTGGTCGGCTTCGACGATCTGCCCATCGCCGCCCTGGTCGATCCTCCGCTGACCACCGTCCACCAACCGCTCACCGAGATGGCCGCGGCCGCCACCGAGCTGGCGCTCGCCCTGGGGCGCGGGGAGGAGACGCCGCAGGCCGGGCTCGAGCTGGCCACCACCCTCACGGTCCGGGAGAGCACCGCTCCACCGGCCGACCGCGAGGGCGCCGGGGGGTGACGGAAGGCCTCACCAGTCGTGGACCGCGCCGTCCTGCAGCCGATTGACCGGCAGGTACGCCGGCTCGTAGGGGGCGCGGATGCCGGCTCCTTATCGAGCTCGTGGGGGAACACCTCATGGGTCAGCGCGGTGTGCCCGGCGTACTCCGCCGGCGGCGTACCTGGCCGACGGGCCGCTCACCATCGCCTGATCCCAGGCGTCCAACAGCCAACGGCTGTTCCTGGGTTCCTCGCCCCCGAGGATGGTCCGGACGCTGAGAGCATCCCCTCGGACGTCCCGCAGACGTCCCTGCCAATGCGGACATCCCCGGACCCGTAGGGCGAGCGGGAGGTGTGGCACGCTGTGATCGCCCCTTGGAGCCTCCCAGCGGCGACGGACGGTGATCGTCGCGGGAATGGCCGCCATGATTGTCTTGAGCACTGCGTGGGGGCCGATGCGGTGCCGTGGCCGACCGGGGTTCGACTGCTGCTTCCCTGCCGCGACGGTCGAGCCCGTGGCCCCGGCGCCCCCCGCGGGCGGCACTCAGGTCACCTCAAGGGCCGAACTCACGCCGGGCTCGACGCTGGTGGCGGCACGGCCGCGCGTCGTGCAGGCGGCGGCCGTGCCGAGCTGCCGGTGCTCTCGATCAGACAGGTGCAGCAGACGCGCAAAAGCTCAGTCGGAGCCTGCTCTTCGGGGCATGATCGAGGGCCGCGCCTCCGGGCAGCGGACGCCGTTGGCCGGGACCGACTGCGAGATCAGGTAGCGGTCGATCGCGCCCATGGTGCACGCGCTCCGGCCGTACACGCTGTGCCCCGAGCCCTCGTACGTGAGCACGCGGGCCTCGGCACCGATCTGCTCGGCCGTGCTGAGCGTCCACAGGTAGCCGGTGGCGGGGTCGTTCAGCGAGGAGGCCAGCAGGATGGGCGAGGTGGCGTCCACACGCAGCCGGTGCTGCGGGTTGGGAATGGGCGTGGGCTGCCCCAGGCAACCGGCGATCCGGCCCAGCGCGGGCGTGCTGTACCTCATGTCCCTGGCCCGCGGCGCCTGCCGGCGCAGGAGTGAGGCGTACTGCGTGTAGTCGGCGACCGGCAGGTGGAAGTCCTGGCAGAACACGGGCGTACTGACCTTCACCTCCTCGTCCTTCTCAACGCTCGCCGCCGGGTACGGGCCGCCCGTGTCGATGGCCACCAGCATCTGGGCGAGTTCCGCCCAATTGGGGTTGTAAAGTCCGGCGAACGCTGTGTCCACCAGCTCGTAGGCGCCCATGGGTACGTCCGGCAGACCCGGCTCGTGAAGCTCCCCGCGGTCGGCCCGCTCAAGAAGTCTCCTCCAGAACGCCCGGATGTCCTTGCCGTTCAGCGCGCACGACGCCGTTGCCTCACACCAGGTGACGAACTGGTCGAACGCCCCCGCCGTTTGGGTGGCCGTGGTGCTCAGGTAGCTCGCGGTGTTCACGCTATGGTCGAAGTTCGAGTCGAGCGCGAGCGCCCTGACCTTGCCGGGGAAGCGCTCGGCGTATGCCTGGCCGATCAGGGTGCCGTGCGAGACGCCGTAATAGGTGAGCTTGTCGTCGCCCAGCGCCGCCCGAAGAGCCTCCACGTCACGCGCGACGTCCAGCGAGCTCACGCGGTCGTACAGCGGTCCGGTGCGCGCCCGGCAGTCCTCCCGCAGCCGCTGGTTGAACGACACCCAGGCGTCCATGTCCGTCTGGTTCTTGATGAGCGGGTGTGGACGTTCACGCACCAGCGCCGCCGAGCAGACCACCGGGTGACTGCGTCCCACCCCGCGCGGGTCGAACCCGACAATGTCGAAGCGGCCGCGAAGTTCGGCGCTGAAGTAACCGCTGCCGTGCACCACGAAGTCGACACCGGAGCTGCCCGGCCCGCCGGGGTTGACGACCAAGGAGCCGACCCGGGCGTCCGGGATGGCGGCCTTGCGTCGGGCCACCGCCAAGTCGACGGTGGCGCCGCCCGGGGCGTCCCAGTCGATGGGCACCTTCAGCGTGCCGCATTCGGCGGTCGTGTCCTCGGGGCACGGTGCCCAGCTGATCATCTGCGAGGAAGCGGCGGCACTGGCGACGCCTCCTGGAAGCAGGCTGATGACCAGGGACGAAACGGCTGCGAGCAAGATGTAACTCTTCATACGATCCTTCGTGGTCGAGACGGGGCCGGTGACTTCAAGATCATGCGACCAGCCACATAACCCCGCCATAACCGTCGGCTCGCCCACCAGCCACCGCATCATCGCCATCAACTGCGGCAGACTCGAGCTCGACCAGTCCACGCCGTGACGCAGGCACTACGACAGGTGCAAGGCGATCCGGCCAGCGCAGGCCTTCTCGGCGTTGAACGCGCGGCCCGCTGCCCGTATGCGCACGCCTCGACATGCAACCCGAGGTCTTCCGCAAGATCGTCGCCGGGATGGCCGCCGACGCCATCAAGGGATGACGTGACCTTTTGAACGTCGGGGAGTGCCGATAATCAGGAGACGCACCTCGCATAGCCACCTGGGGGATGCCGCACGGGCTGCGCGTCTGACCTGCTGGGCGGGTCTGTCGGCCTTCGCGATTGGTCGGCGGTCTCCAGCAGCCGGGCTGCCGCTCATGTGCGGGGTCGCCTACGCCGCCACCGTCCAACCGCCTGGTCGGCGATCACGAACGGCTCCCACCTCGACGTCGATCATCAGTGCGTCCGACCGACTTCGCAGGCGGCCCCGGACAGCGGCGTGATCACGAGCCGATCGCTCTGCCACCCAATGCGGGCTGGCCGCAAGCGCGGCCATACACGTCTGACCAACTTCTACGCGATGTCGAACTTGAGGCGTCGGGCGCGCGTATCTCGTTCTGACGACGGCCGCGACCCCCTTTGTGGATGCCGCCTGATGAGTCTTTTGACCGGGCCGCATCCACAGACGGAGAGAGGGATTTATGAGACATCGACATGGTTCCCGCGTCCGCCGAAGGACGGCGGGTATGCTCACGGCGTTGGCTGTCATGAGCAGCGGTCTCACGGCCGGCGCCGCGGATGCGGCGGCAAGCGGGGCGTCCGGAACGGCTTTCGCGCCGGCCATCTCCTGCCCTTCTGTCGTGGACAGGCTGGGCCAGGTCCCCGCTCGCGCGCAGGCGGAAGTTGAGCGGAATCTGCAGCAGTTGGAGAGCCAGATCGCTGAGGCGAATCGGCGGCTGGCAAGCTCGGCGGGGCAGGGCGGCCCGAATTTCGTGCAGAATGCGATCCTCGGGCCGCTGCGGGACAAGCGGACGGCGACCCTTCAACGGATCCAGATCGCCTTCCAGCGCGCCGGAGCCCAAGCACCGACCGGCCTCCAGGGCTTGGCCGGCTGCACTGTGCAGGACGATGAGACTGGGAACAACAACGGCGATCAGAGCAACGGCGATCAGAGTGATGGTGGCCAGGACAACGGTAACCAGAGCGACGGTGGCCAGGACAATGGTGGCCAGGACAACGGCGACCAGAACAACGATGATCAGGGCAATGGTGACCAGGACAACGGTGGTGCCGCTGGTCAAATCTCCTGTCCTGATGTGGCGGACAGGCTGGGCCAGGTCCCCGCTCGCGCGCAGGCGGAAGTTGAGCGGAATCTGCAGCAGTTGGAGAGCCAGATCGCTGAGGCGAATCGGCGGCTGGCAAGCTCGGCGGGGCAGGGCGGCCCGAATTTCGTGCAGAATGCGATTCTCGGGCCGCTGCGGGACAAGCGGACGGCGACCCTTCAACGGATCCAGATCGCCTTCCAGCGCGCCGGAGCCCAAGCGCCGGCCAGCCTCCGAACCCTGGCGACCTGTGAGCTTCGGAACGGCAATCCGGGCAACGGGAACGGCGGAAACAACGGGAACAACGGGGGCGGCCAAAACAACGGAGATGGCGGAGATGGCGAGAACAACGGAAACGGCGGAGGCCAGGCCCGGGGACCCGTTCCGGAGGACTTCGTTGACATCCGTTCTGTGCAACCGAATGTGAGAACGCCCCGCACGCAGCAGGACGGC
This sequence comes from Nonomuraea sp. NPDC052116, assembly GCF_040680035.1. NCBI lineage: Bacteria > Bacillati > Actinomycetota > Actinomycetes > Streptosporangiales > Streptosporangiaceae > Nonomuraea > Nonomuraea sp. NPDC052116. Next base: position 16,855 of record NZ_JBFAWA010000049.1, read on the forward strand.
TCCAGCGGGACGTTCAGCGTGGACTGCGGACGCAACGAGAAGCGCATCTTCAACTCTGACAACGTCATCGTGGCCCCCGGCGTGTCCAACGGCGCGCAGCACACGCACGACTACGTGGGGAACGAGTCCACCAACAACCAGTCCACCAATGAGAGCCTGCTGGCGGCCAGTACCACCTGCCGCAACGGCGACAAGTCCACGCACTACTGGCCCGTGCTGAGGGCTCTGGGGCAGGAGGAATTCGACGCCAACCGCCGAGGCGGCGGGCTTGACCTGAACGTCGGCAAAATCCTCACCCCGGTCTCGGTGCAGATCACCTTCAAGGGCAACCCGACCGGCAAGGTGGTGGCGGCTCCGCAGTTCCTGCGCATCATCACCGGTAACGCCCGGGTCGGTGGAGCCGAAGCCAACGCCGGGTGGACCTGCACCGGCTTCGAGAACCGCCAATTGACGGACAAGTACCCGCTCTGCCCGCGAGGTAGCAGGCTGGTGCGGGTCTTCGATTTCCAGAGCTGCTGGGACGGCCAGAACGTCGACAGCGCCAACCACCGCACCCATGTCACCTTCCCGCAGGCCGACGGCAGCTGCCCGCAGGGCTTCCAGCCCATTCCCGCGCTGGAGCACCGGCTCGTCTACAACGTGCCGCAGGGCCCCAATTTCGCCGTCGACACCTTTCCCGAGGAACTGCACAAGCCGGTCACCGACCACAGCGACTTCATCAACCTGATGAATGAGCAGCAGATGGGGCGGGTCGTCGACTGCATCAACAGCGGCAGACGCTGCCGCTGACCCTGAATGGAGCAAGGCGTGGCCGGGCGACCGGCCACGCCGTCCTCATCGCCAGGGGCAAGACCACATCAGGCGCGAGAAAGGGCAACATCATGGCTGGCTTCTCCCGCCCGCGACGCGCTCAAGGCGCCGCCCCGGCGGCTGCGGCGCGTCTGACCGGCGCCACCAGGAGGCGAGATCACGGGGGCATCGTTCTGTCGCTGGTCATCGCCTCTGCGCTCATGCTCACCGGATGCGGTGTACAGGCCGAGGCGGCCGATGGGCCGAAATCGGCCAGGAGCACTGCCGCCTCCGGGGGGAACGCACCCCGCACGTACACCGTGGAGCAACTGGCGGCCACCATCGGCTGCACCGCCGAGATCACCCTCAAGGCACTGGACTACCGACAAGGGGAATGCACCAGCGACGGGATTCCGTACGTGTTCCTCGACTTCGTCACGGTTGACGGCCAGCGTGCGTGGCTTGACTACGCCGAGATGTACGGCGGCCTCTACCTCGTCGGCGATCGATGGGCGCTGTCGGCCAAGTCCAAGTCCTTCATGCAGGAACTGAGCACGAAACTCGGGGGCAAGGTCGAAGAGCATGGCCCTGGCGGCGCCGCCCCGTCCCCGAGGTGACAGCGCGCTCTTCAGCATCTGCTGGGATATGGCAGTTCCGGAGCATAGGAGGACCACAGCGCGCGCGTCATTCCCTCACCGTTCAACCTCTCGCACGCCAACGTCGCCACATTGTCGCGCACCCGTCCGACCATGGAGACATCCCACAACCAGAACGAGGAGTTCGTGTGCGCGACAAGAGTTCCGTCGCCGGGCAGGAAAACCAGGGAAACAACCAGCAGATCGTTGGTCGCCATGGCCGGCCCTATTCGATGAACGCGCCCGATATCGGAGATGTCCCACAGGATGATGCTGCCGTCCACACTTCCCGTGGCCAACAGGTCGGCATTCTTCGAAAAGGCCACCGCGGAAACGGGTCCGACCTTCCCGGTCAGGCCTGTGACGATCTTCCTTGGCGCTTCTGGCCTGCTGATATCCCACAGGCTGAACGAAGCGGTGGTGTGTCCGACGACAAAGAATCGCCCATCAGCCGAGAGGCCGACCGATGAACGGAAGGAGCCGATGAGGTCGGTGGGAACGGTCCCGACCTGCCGCGGCGAACGAGGATTGGAGATATCCCAGATCTTGGCGCTGTCATCCACGCCAACACTGACCAGAATCCGCTTGCTCGAGGCCAGCAGGACATCCCTGAGTTCGCCTCCATGGTGGATCGTCACCAACTCGGCAGGAGTCTCCACCCTCCGCATGTCGGTGAGACGCACCGCGCCACGCACGTCCGCGCTGGCAAGCATGGCCCCGTCACCGCTCCAGGCGAGGGACACGACAGTGCCCGTGTGCCCGGAAACCGCGGTGGGCAGTGGTACGAAGCCGCTCCGCCCGGAGGCTTTCCAAATCTTGACACCGAAGTCGCCTGGGCCGCTCGGCGTGGCAAGGAAGCGTCCGTCCGCCGAGAGGGCCGAAGCGTACGGACCGCCTTCGGAGTTCTTGTCCGGTGGCGTCCAGAACCTGATCGTCGGCAGAGCCACCGGCTTGCCCGGGTCGCCGACCTCCCACAGCATGGCCTGACCGTTCTCCGCGCCGTCGGCCAGGATGTCGCCTCCAGCGGACAGCGTCGCCGAAGTCGGTCCCAGAGCGCTTCCCGGCAATTTCTGCTGCCCGGGCAAGGGAACACCCAGGAGATGAGGGCGAGTCCGGGCGTCCGACATGTCCCACAGCATCACCGAACCGTCCTGTCCGGCGGTGGCCAGCAGCGATCCGTCCTTGGACAGCGATATTCCGAGGACCGGCCCGCGGTGGCCGGTGAGTGGAATGTCGGTTCGATCGGGGGACAGGAATCTTTGCTCGGAAAGCTTGACGCCGGCCGGAAACTGCAATATTTGAACCGTGCCGTCCTGGCTGCTGCAAATCAGGCGTGTGCCGTCCGGCGTGAATACCATGGATGTGATCTTGTCGGTCTGGTTGGTGGCCGACGTCGTGTCGCTGACCTTTCGCGGTGACGCCGGATCCGTCATGTTCCAGATGGTCAGGCCGACGTCCTCGGTTGCCATCACCAAGAGGTCGCCATCGGGAGAGAAGGCCAGATCGCTGATAAGAGAGGAGGGGGCCGGAATGGGTTTCCCGAGTCGATGTGCGGCTTGCGGGTCGGCCACGTCCCACAATTGTATTTTCTCTGAGCTGCCGTCCGCGACCACCAGCAGGCGGCCGTCCGCCGACATTGCCAGCGGCGGGTTGTCATGGCTCCCCGCTCGAGATCTGAAGTTGGCGGCGACTTTCAGATCCCCGTCGGGCCGGACCTGCAGGAGCGCGGCATTGGCAGGATTGCCGACCACGAGTTTCTGCCCGTCGGCCGCCCAGACGATGTCGGTCACATTGCTGCCGAGCCCCGGGATCTGGCCCAGCTTCCTTGGCTTGTCCCGGGTCGACATGTCCCAGAACGACACGGAATCCCGGTCTCCGACGACCAGCATCTTGCCATCGGGCCGCCAGGCCAGTGCGGATACCACGTCCTTGAACGTGGTGAGCGGCGAGCCGATCAATTGCGGACGGTGTGGATCGGAGACATCCCAGAGTTTGAGCGTGGCATTGTCGTCGCCGCTGGCCATGACGGCGTCCTTGGGTGACATCGCCACAGATTCCACACGACCCTTGAAGTCGAGAATGGCGCCTGCGTAGCGCGAGGTCGTCAAAGTCTGCAACAGGCTTCCATTCGTGGCCCGATTAGGGTCCAGCCGGTACGCGGCGACCCCCAATTGCAGCGCCAGGCGCGGGTCCGACTCCCGGACCGCCTCTGCGCCGGCGACCATGCTTCGGGCGGTCGCCACCTGTGCCTGGCGCTGTGCCGCCCTGCTCTGCGACCATGCCACGAACGCGCCCGTCGAAGCGATGAGAGTGAGTACGACCAGCGCCGCTATCGCACCGCGCCTGACCCTGCCGCGTTGCCGCTCGTATGCGACGGACGCCTCGAAGAACCGCTCCGAGTTCGATTCGAGCTGGTGGTGGTCGATCGCCTTGGCCACCCGTTCCCTGACCGCGTCGAGCCGTCCGCCCCGGTAGAGCAGAGAGGGATCACGGTCGACCATCCACGCTTTCGCGTCCTCGGCGAGTTCGTCGCGCAGGATCAGCCATTCTCGATTCTCCTTCACCAGGTCCTGAAGGAGTGGCCAGGCCTGCAGCAGCCTCTCGTGACTTATGCGGACGATCTCCCGATCGGTAGTGATCAATCGGGCCGCGTCCAGCGCCTTCACGGACTGCAACGCCGCCTCGGGATCCAGGCCTCGTAGGAGGTCGCCCTGGTTCACCGGTCGTGCTGTGACGATCGGCTCGGTGTCGATGTTCGAGACATCGCCACTGATTTTGATGAGCCTGAGCATGATGCTCTGCGTGGCCAGCTGCGCCGAAGGGGTGAGCGCCTGGTAGGTGTCATCAGCTGATCGCTCGATCGCCCGCTCTATGCCTCCGCTCTCCCGGTAACCTCGCACTGTCAGCCGTCTGCCCTCCCGCCGTTTCCACGTCTCCCAGAGCGAGTGTGAGAGCAGCGGCAGAGATCCGGGTTCAGGACCTTGTGGGCGAAAGGCGCCTAGTTCGTGCAGGACCAGATCCGCCAGCCCTTCGTCCAGTTCCAGGCCCAGCATCGTCGCAGGTTGCTCGATGGCCGCACGTAGCTCTGGCGGCTTCATCGGCTCGATCACGAATTGCCTGTCCTGAAGGGCTGCGGACAGTTCCGGATGCCGGGTCGCCTGGCTGTAGAAATCCGCGCGGAGTGCGCCGATGACGACTGCCGGAGGCCGACCGGTCCGGGGATCGGGAAGGGTCATGGCGTGCAGGCAGCGAACGAACCTGCTGCGCAGTCCCTCGTCCTCGCACAGGGTGAATATCTCTTCCAGTTGGTCGACCAAGAGGATCAGGCGCACGCCCGGGCGGTCGGCGAGCAGATCTGTGGCCAGGTGGCAGGAGCAGTCGGGGTCGGAGAACATCCGATGGAAGGCTGCCGGGTCATCGGGGGCCAGTCGCGCGGCCAATGCTTGAACGGGAGACGATCCCGGGGTCATGCTGATGCACGGCCAGCCGCTGGTGCCGGATACGTTGAGATCTCCACGACGCATTCTCGCGAGCAGGCCGGCCTGCAGCAGCGAACTCTTGCCACTGCCCGACGCGCCGACCAGCAGCATGACCCCGGCGGTGCTCAGCCGATCGGCGATCTTCTTGAGAATCGCGGAAGTCAGCTCGTCGCGTCCGTGGAAGATCTTCGCGTCCTCCTCGCCGAACGGCTGGAGGCTCAGATAAGGGCTGCGCCCCGGTAACTGGGCCTCCTTCTGCCCTGAAGAGATCTCCTGTGAAGCGGATCGATTTGACGACAGGATGATATGGCCGCTTCGTCCTCCTTCCTGCCGGTGAGGCAGCGGGCCGCTTCTCTCCCACATTCTGCGGAGGATGAAATGGTAGGCGTCGTCAAGGGTCAGGAAATTACCGGCGAGGGGATCGCCGTTGTCCAGCAGCGAGATCAGATCACCGGTGAACGTGGTGTATTCCTGGTCTTCCGGCGCCAGCGCGAGTTGTTCGGCGGAACCGAGGAGGTACAACCCATGGGTCGGGGACGGCTGAAAGACTGATTCCGGTGCCCAGGACCCCAGGTCCGTGCGTCCGGAGAAGCAGCAGTCCAGGACGACCACGGTCGAGGCGGTCGGCGAGCCGGCGATGGCCTGTCGCAACATCGATGTCGAGTAGGCCTGGAGTTCCGCGAGGCCAGGTGTGAGCGTGCTGGTGGAAGACGCTGCCAGGTAGAGCTGTCCCTCCGAGCTCCAGAGCCCGTGGCCGATGTAGTAGACCAGCAGTATGGTCTTCGCCTTTTTCGCCTCTTCGGTCACCGCGGATCCGATGGCCAAGGCATTGGGCGGATTCAGCAGCAGGCGAATATGCCCGTCCGGCACACCACACCTGTTCACCAGGCGGTCCCGTAGTGCGGTGATGGTCCGTTCGACGGCGGGCACCGCCGGCAGTTGAGAGTCGCTGTGGTCGGCGGTGCCGATCAGCAGGACACGCACACCCTCACCCGACAGGTCACTCATCCGTCGTCCGCCCCTGGTCGTGTTTCTCCTCCGCTTCGCGGAGTTCACGGAGGACCGACTCCACTTGCTGCCGCAATTCCGCGGGCGAAAGTGCTTTGACCTGAGTCGCGTCGACCTGGATTTGACGACCGTCGGGCAGGTCTACTCGGACCTTGACCGCACCGCTTTGTTGCCGCACCCAGGACAGCAGAGCCGAAGCGAATGCGGTGCCCGCCGCGCCAGAACTAAGAGCGACGACAATGCTTTCCAGAAACGGCCCCAAGGTGCCGGGAGGCGGCGGGGCCGTCACGTCATTGACGCGGCCTTTCAGCTCGGCCGTGCTTCCGATCCAGTGGCGCAACGACTCCAGGTGGCGTGAATCTTCTTCATCTTCGATCGATACGCGTACGTCCATGACGTCCTCCTGGTGGGTCACGTTCGCGTACCTAAGATAGAGCGAAAGTACCCGGAAATCATAAGATCAAATAACTTGAGTCCGAGGTGCGCAACTTACGCCCATTTGTATTATGCAGAAACACCAGGCGACTGAAATGTCAAGACGTCCGAATGGCCAACGCTGCAGGGCATCTCGACGAGCCGGTTGGCTGTCGCGACCGTATCCGTGGGTGGCGTTGCCGCTCGCCGACCTCACTGCGCCGGTGGGGGGTTTCCAGCATGGCCTCGCCCGCAGTGTGGGGCGGCGGATAACTATGTATATCAAGTAGGAAATGTTGACTTTGGGTGATCCGGCTCGTAGCTTCGTGGGCATGAGCCAGGCCGCGAACCTGACCCGGCGCCCGCGCGTGGACCACGGCCACGTCGCCGGCGCGCAGTGTCGCTGATCACAAGATCCCATCCGTCAACCAGAAGTGGAGGCGGCTCGTGACGTTGCCCGAGGTGCAGGAGGTCTCGCGCCAGGACGCGGAGCGGCCCCTGGAGGTGGTCACGGCCCGGCACCCGCTGCGGTGGCTGGCCGCGGCAGGCGTACTCGTCGTCCTCGCCATGGTCGCCAGCGCCCTGATCACCAACCCCGCGTGGGAGTGGCCCATCGTCGGGCAGTACCTGTTCGCGCCGTCGGTGGTGCGCTCCGTGCTGCTCACGCTGGAGCTGACCGCGCTGGGCATCGTGCTCGGGTTCGTGCTGGGCACGCTGCTGGCGCTGATGCGGCTCTCGCCCAACCGGCTGCTGTCGTCGGTGGCCTGGGCATACGTGTGGCTGTTCCGGTCGGTGCCGCTCATCCTGCAACTGCTGTTCTGGTACAACCTCGCGCTGCTCTACCCCAGGCTGTCGGTGGGGGTGCCGTTCGGGCCGGCGTTCTTCGACTTCGGCACGATGGACCTGATCGGGCCGCTGACCGCGGCGGCGCTCGGGCTGGCGCTGCACCAGGCCGCGTACGCCGCCGAGATCGTCCGCGGCGGCCTGCTGTCGGTGGACCACGGGCAGCGGGAGGCGGCGGCCGCCCTGGGGCTGCCGCCGGCGCGGCGGCTCTTCAGGATCATCCTGCCGCAGGCCATGCGGACCATCGTGCCCACCGCGGGCAACGAGATCATCGGCCTGGTCAAGGGCACCTCGGTCGTCTACGTCATGGCGCTGCCGGAGCTGTTCTACCAGGTGCAGGTGATCTACAACCGCAACGGCAGGGTCATGGCGCTGCTGCTGGTCGCGGCCATCTGGTACCTCATCCTGACCACCGCCCTGTCGATCGTGCAGTACTACGTGGAGCGGCATTACGGCAGGGGGCGCGGATGAGCGCCATGGTGAGGTTACGCGGCGTGCACAAGAGCTTCGGCGCCCTGCACGTGCTGCGCGGAGTGGACCTGGACGTCCGCCAGGGGCAGGTGCTGGTGATCCTGGGTCCCTCGGGGTCGGGGAAGTCCACGCTCCTGCGGACGATCAACCACCTGGAGAAGGTGGACCGTGGCTCGGTCCGCGTCGACGGCCAGCTGCTCGGCTACCGGCAGGCCGGCACCCGCCTGTACGAGCTGCCGGAACGCGAGGTGCTGCGGCAGCGCACCCAGATCGGGTTCGTCTTCCAGTCGTTCAACCTGTTCCCGCACCTCACCGTCAGGCAGAACCTCATGGAGGCGCCGCTGTCGGCCCAGGGCCGGCCGCGGGCCGAGGTGGCGCCGCTGGCCGAGCGGCTGCTGGTACGGGTGGGGTTGGCGGACAAGGCCGACGCCTACCCGCGCACGCTGTCGGGCGGGCAGCAGCAGCGGGTCGCCATCGCCAGGGCGCTCGCTCTGGAGCCCAAGCTGCTGCTGTTCGACGAGCCGACCTCGGCGCTGGACCCCGAACTGGTGGGCGAGGTGCTGGACGTCATCAAGGACCTCGCCCGCGGCGGCACCACGATGATCGTGGTCACTCACGAGATCGGGTTCGCCCGGGAGGTGGCCGACATCGTGGCCTTCATGGACGCCGGCCGCATCGTCGAGCTCGGACCGCCCGCACAGCTCCTGGACGCCCCCGCCCACGAACGTACCCGCACCTTCCTCGGCAAGGTTCTCTGATCCCGAAGGACACCATGACATGCGCGCTTCGCTCGCGCGGGCCCTCGCCGTGCCCGCGCTCCTCCTCCTGACCGCCGCCTGCGGCGCCGAGCGGATCAGCTCGTGGGAGAACCTCTTCCTCGCCGCCAGGTCCGGCAAGGACGAGGTGGTCTTCAACAACGTCACGGTCACCGAGGAGCGCAAGGACACCTTCGACTTCGCGACGTACCGGGTCGACCAGCTCGGCTGGCAGGTCCCCGGCAACAGCCCGATCAAACAGATCGCCAAGCCCGCCGACATCGCCGGGCTGCGCGTTTCGGTCGGGTCTGGCACGAACCAGGAGAAGATCCTGCTCGACTGGGACAAGCAGAACAGGGCCGCCGGGCTGAAACCGGTCGAGATCCTCTACTACGAGAAGTACGGCGACGTGCTCCTGGGGCTCAAGTCCGGCCGCGTCCAGGCGTACTTCGGCCCGAACCCGACCATCGCCTACAACATCGCCGTCAGCGGGGATTCCAGGATCGTCGGCACCTTCTCCGGCGCGGGGCCGGGCCTGCAAGGACTCATCGCGGTCATGACGAAGAAGGACAACGGCCTGGTCAAGCCGCTCAACGAGGCGCTCAACACCGTGATCGAGAACGGTAAGTACAAGGAGGTGCTCGACCGGTGGGGTCTGGGCAACGAGGCGATCCCCGAGTCGCAGATCAACCCGCCCGGCCTGCCTCGGCAGGAGTCATGAGCGAGCTCACCGCGGAGGTGCGGCTCGTCCCCATGTCGGACCCGGCCGCCGCGCCGCTGCTGGCCGGGCTGCAGCTGGAGTACACCTCCCGGTACGGGCCCAACGACGAGCTGGCGAGGTATCCGGAGTCCGAGTTCGCGCCGCCGTACGGGGCGTTCCTGATCGTGGTGTCCGGCGGCGAGACCGTGGCCGGCGGCGCGTTCCGCCGCTACGACGCGGCGACCGCCGAGGTCAAGCGCGTGTGGACGCACCCGCGCCACCGCCGCGAAGGGCTCGGCCGCCTCGTCGTACGCGAGCTGGAGCGGGAAGCGCTGCGCCGCGGGTACGGCCGGATCTACCTGACCACCGGGCCGCGCCAGCCCGAGGCCGTGCGCCTCTACCTGGCCAGTGGCTATGACCCGCAGTTCGACGTCGCCGACCGCCCTGCGCAGGGCCCGCTCGCCTTCGTCAAGGATCTGCGTGGATTCCTGTAAAGCGAGTAGGGAAAGTTGACTATCCGCGACGTGTGATCGTACATTACCGGCATGAACGAGGACCGCGACGTGGCCGTCCGCACGGACCTCACGGGGGATACGCACTGGTACGACCTCCCGGACGACGAGGCCGAGCTCGAGGAGCAGCCCTCCGCGCCGCGGCGGCCCTGGTGGCGCCGGCCGGCGTTCACTGACGCCGCCGAGGCGTGACGGCGGCGTTCAGAGGAAGGTCATCGTCCGTGCCCAGCCCCGAGCCGTCGCTGGTGCCGCGGACATGTCGATCGACGAGAACGCCCTGCTCCCCGACCCCGATCGCGCCGTGGTCGCGGTCGAGCCGCCGGTCGCGGTGCTCGAGGCGGCCGACCCGGCGGCGTTCGACGCGCGCTCGCGGGTCACCGTCCTGCCGGGCGATCCGAAGACCGGTGTGAAGGACACGGTGATCGTACGGCGCGACGGCGTCTGGCACCTGTGGGCCTCCTGCCACCCGCTCGCCGACCCGGACGAGGCCGACCAGATGGTCACGGACTACGCCACCAGCGCCGACGGCCTGGAGTGGACCTGGCACGGCACGGCGCTGAGCGGCCGGCCCGGGCTGTGGGACGCGCGCGGCGTCCGGATCGGCGCGGTGCGCTTCGACGGCGACCGCGTGGTGGCGTTCTACGACGGGCGGGTGAGTGCGGCGGAGAACTACGAGGAGCGCACCGGGCCGCGGCGCTGGAGCAGGGCCTCGACCGGCTCGGTCAGGGCGGCGGGACCGCCTCTGGCGGGCGGCCGGCCGTCGGTCAGGAAGAACTTCGGCTCCTTGACGGTGGACAGGTAGAGCTCCGGGTGCTGCCGCAGCGGGCCGCCGTCCCTGCTTTGGGCACACCGGCGATCAGGAAATCAGGCAGGGACACCGTGTTCCTCCTGGCGCTCGTCAAAGTAACCCCATTTTCCTACCAGAAGTATGGGATATCGATTACCCTATAAGCCGAGTAGGAAATAACTCTTGAAACCCGGAGAGCCCGTGTCCATCACCCAGACGCCGGTCTACGCAAGTCCCGTCGACCACGCCGCGTACGGTCATTACGGCCCCGGCCGTCTGCACCTCTCGCCTGACTGGAACCGCCCGATCTACCCCTTCCAGGGCCGCGTCACGGCCGACGGCTCCAGCGGATTCCGCGCCGAGCCCGGTCGCTACCACCTCTACGTCGCCTGGGTCTGCCCGTACGCCCAGCGCGCCGCCATCGTCCGCAAGCTCAAGGGTCTGGAGGACGTGGTCTCGCTGTCGTACGTCGACGACGAGCGCGACGGCCGCGGCTGGGCGTTCAGGGAGCGTCGCGGCCCCGACCCGGTCAACGGCTTCACCCTGCTGGAGCAGGCCTACGAGGCCACCGAGCACGCGTACGGCGGCCACATCTCGGTCCCCGTGCTCTGGGACCGGCGGACGGGCCGGGTCGTCGGCAACAACTTCCCCGACATCACCATCGACCTGGCCACCCAGTTCGAGCAGTGGGCCGACACCTCCGTCGACCTCTACCCGGACTCGCTCCGACCGGAGATCAACAAACTCAACGGCTGGATCTACTACGACATCAACGCCGGCGTCTCCCGGGTGGCCCGCGCCGCCACCGAGGAAGACCGCGAAAGCGAGCGCCACCGCGTCGTCGCGGCCCTGGAACGGCTGGACGAGCGCCTGTCCGGGCAGCGGTTCCTGGTCGGCGACACGATCACCGAGGCGGACGTGCGGCTGTGGGTGACGCTGGCCAGGTTCGACGCCGAGTACAACCGCGGCGACCTCATCAGCGAGCGGACGCTGACCGACTTCGAGCACCTGTGGCCGTACGCCCGCGACCTCTACCAGCGGCCGGCCTTCAGGGAGACGATCGAGGGGCTGCCCGCCACCTGGGACTCCCCGCACGGGCGCGGCCGATGACGCGCGAGCAGGTCCATCCGGCGGTGTCCGGCTCGACCTCCCACCAGGACCGAACCGGCGCCGCGCGCCGTCATCGACACCCCGCTCGACACCTGCTCGACCCCGCTCGGCCCCGTGACCAGCGCTGATCAGACGAGAAAGACCATGAGCACCCTACGCGAGTATCTGTCACACAAACGCACCGCCCTGCTGGCCCGCCGGAAGGCACCCGCCGCCGGGCCGGTCCCGCTGCATGCCCACGTCACCGCCGAAGGCCGCAGCGGGATCCGGCGCATCAGGATCAGGGACTTCCAGATCATCAGCGACAGCGGGTCCGACTTCGCCGGCTACGACCTCGGCCCTACCTCGCCCGAGCTGCAGGCCGGCGTTCTGGGCAGCTGCGTCACGCACATCTTTCTGATCAAGGCGGCCGAACTGGCGGTGCCCATCGACGCGCTGGAAGTGGACGTACAGGCCGAATACGACCCCAGAGCCCAGCAGCCGGGCGGCGGCGACATTCCCGTGTACCCGCACAACTTCACCTATGAGGTGCTGATCGACTCGCCCGCCTCGGACGAGGAGTTGGCGAACCTGCACGCCGAGGTCGAGCGGGTCTGCCCCATCCTCAACCTGATCCGCAACCCACAGCCGGTCACCGGAACGGTGATCCGGACCTCTAACACCGGGACCGCCGGCTGAGCTCGGTGGCGAGGTCGGTGAGGATCTGCACGTAGTCCTCATGATCGAAGGTGAACGGCAGCGCGAACGCGACCTCGTCGATCTCCCGGAAGGCGGCATGGCCGTAGAGCCGTTCGGCGGGCCCGGCGCAGTGCTCGAGGTGGCGCATCGCCGGTCCCATGGGCTTCTGCGGCGGGCAGGAGGCGGTCCCGGTGGGCGCCCGAGCCGCGCTGCCTGACGGTGACCGGTCGTGGCGTGCGCGGTCGCGTGGGGTCAATCGCGGTTGGGCGGGGAGTCCGTACCTCACGGCCGTCGGCGCCGAGATTGATCACGATCGTACGGGTGGTGTTGGATGAAGCGGTGAACCCTGGACCACTGGAGCTGCTGCACGAGGCCGTCGACCGCACCAGGGCCCTGACCCGCAGCCGCCCCGCCACCGGCCGCACCCACGATGACGCCGATCCCGTCGCCGGCAGCCTCGCGACCGACAGCGCGCAGCGCTTCGACCCCTTCCCGCTGCTGCGGGCTCTGGACGCGGCCGGAGCACGGGCCGTGGTGATCGGCCAGGTCGCCGGGATCCTGCACGGCTCAACGGAGCTGACCGGGGACCTCGACCTGCTGTGGGACGGAGCACCGGAGCAGGCCGACACCCTGGCACACGCCTTCGCCGCCGCCGGCTGCACGCTGCTGGACGACGAACAGCGCCCCGTCCCGCCCAGGCCGCAGGCGTTGCTGCGTCCCAAGGTGCAGTTCGACTCCCCGCAGGTGAGCGGCGACTGCTGCACGCCCGACCTGCCGTGGGGAACACTGCCGGTACGCCCTCTGCTCGACCGGGCGCTGACCGCCGTCGACACGGACGGTCTGCGGGTGCGCTACCTGCGCCGGGACGACCTCATCCTGATGCGCCGAGCCCTGGGACGCCCCAAGGACCTGCGCCGCGCCGAAGAACTCGAACGCCTTTGACAAGGGCGCCGACGGTGACCGCAGGCGTGGGGGACGCCACAGGCCGAAGCATTGTGCTCGCCAGGGGGCTCTGTCCTCTGACCGTGGGCAGATGGCGGGTACCACTCCGGGTGGATGCGTACGGAACCCGGCGGTTCCTACGATGGGCGGGTGGTGGTGACTCCCCGCTGGCTGTTACCGGCCGGCCTCGGGCTGCTGATGCTGCTGGTCGGGCTGTCGTGGGCGCAGACGATCACGCGTGGCTGCGGCTGCGGGTGGCCGTTCGCCGGAGGGGGCGCCTTCATCGTTCTCTGTCTCGTCATCGTGCGTACGGCGCCGGGCCGGCTCGCCGAGGTGGCCGGTCTCCTGGCCCCCGCGGCCATAGCGGCGCTCACGGGGCTCGCGGTCAACAGCATCGGCTGGTTCGTCCTGGTGATCTACATCGCGTTCGTCGCGCTGAACCTGCGGCTCTGGCCGGGCGTCGTCATGTGGCTCGCCTCGCTTGCCGTGGTGGTCGCGGCGGCGTTCACCACGCCGGACCCCGGGTGGCCCAACTGGCTGGCCGCCGTGACGCTCGTCTTCTGGAGCGGCTGGGCCGCGCGTTACCGCATCGAGGTCGGCGAGCGGCTGCACCGCGCGGAGAGCACCGCCGCCGCTGCCGCCGCCCTGGCCGAGCGGCAGCGGCTCGCGGCCGATCTGCACGACATCGTCGCGCACACGCTCGCCGTGACGGTGCTGCATCTGGGGGGTGCGCGGCTGGCGCTCGAGCACGATCCCGGGGAAGCGGCGGCGGGGATCGCCGAGGCCGAGCGCCTCGCCCGGCAGAGCATGGCGGAGCTGCGAAAGGTGGTCCGCGTTCTCGCCGAAGAAGGCTCCGACCCGGCCGTGGTCGCCCCCCAGCCCACCGCGCCCCGGCTTCCCGAGCTCTTCGAGGAATACCGGACGGCGGGCCTGGAACTCGAGTCGAGCGTCGACGGCGAGCTGACGGCGGTGAGCCCGACGACCGGGATGGTGCTCTACCGGCTGATGCAGGAGGCACTGGCCAACGCGAGCCGCCACGCGCCGCGGAGTTCCGTCGAGGTACGGCTGCGCATATCGGAGGAAGGCGCCGTACGGGCCACGGTCACCAATTCCCTGCCCGGCAGCCCACCTCGGCACAATGGCGGCATGGGACTTCGCGCGATGGCCGACAGGGTGCGCATGGTCGGCGGCCACGTCACCGCCGGTGTCGAGAACGACCGGTGGGTCGTACGGACGGAGCTGCCCGCATGATCTCGGTGGTGCTCGTCGACGACCAGGAGCTCGCCAGGGCAGGGCTGCGGACGATCCTGCGCCAGCCGTACGGGTTCGACGTGGTCGGCGAGGCGGCCGACGGCCAGGCCGCGCTGGCGGAGGTCGCGCGCGTGCGGCCCGACGCCGTGGTCATGGACATTCGCATGCCGCGCATGGACGGGGTCGAGGCCACCCGCGCGCTGCTGGCCGCGGATCCGGCGTCCCGCATCCTGGTGCTGACCACGTTCGGCGAGGACAACATTCTGGCGGCGGCGCTGCGGGCCGGCGCGTCAGGGTTCTGCCTCAAGGACGCTCCGGCCGAGGACATTCAGCGGGCCGTACGGGCGGTGGCGGCGGGCGACGGCTGGCTGGATCCCGCCGTCTGCGGGCGGGTCCTGCTGCGCTACCGCGCGGATCCGGTGACCGACCCCGACGCGGTCCGGCGGCTCGGCGACCTCACCGCCCGCGAGCTCGACGTGCTCAGGCTCATCGGCCGGGGGCTCACGAACGCGGAGATCGCCCACCGGCTCGTGATCGGCGAGGGCACGATCAAGACCCACGTCGGCCGGATCTTCACGAAGCTGGGGGTGCGCGACCGGGCCGCGGCGGTCGTCTTCGCGTTCGACCACGGCGTGGTCCGCCCCGGGGAGCCGCCGCCTATGCCTGGGGTCTGACTCCGGGTTCTGTTCCCGGCCAGACGACAGACAGCGGGCCATCGGAAACCGTGGAGGCATGCTTCTTCAAGCCCCCCGTCTCCGGGACACCGCTCCCTCGCTCCCGGCGATCGCCTGGCGGACCATCGGTCCCATCGCGGGCGTCGTCGTGGTCACCTTGCTGATGCTGAGCCCGTGGTACGGCTACCACCGCGACGAGCTCTACTTCCGCGTGCTCGGCCAGACTCCCGCCTGGGGGTACTTCGACCAGCCTCCGCTGACCCCGCTCCTCGCGCGGCTGTCCACGGGACTGTTCGGGGACACCATCGTCGGCCTGCGGGTCGTCCCCGCGCTGTGCGCGGGACTGCTGATCCTCCTCGGCGCCGCGATCACGCGGGAGCTCGGCGGCCGCGCGAACGCGCAGACGCTCGCCGCCGCCGGCCTCGGCACCGGGATGTTCCCCCTGCTCGTCGGGCACACCCTGCTGACCCAGTCGGCCGACTTCGTGTTCTGGACGGCCTGCATCCTGTGCGTGCTGCGGGCCCTGCTGCGCGGCGACGGGCGATGGTGGCTGGCGGCCGGCGCCGTCGCGGGCGCCGCCACGTTCAACAAGCACCTCATCGTCCTGCTGATCACGGGACTGGCCACCGGGCTGCTCATCACGGTCGGCATGGCGGTGAAGGGGCCGCGTGCCGTCTTCGGCGACAGGTGGTTCTGGTCCGGGGCGCTCCTGGCCGCGCTCATCGCCGCTCCGAACCTGCTCTACCAGGCCACCAACGGCTGGCCCCAGCTCACCATGGCCGCCACGCTCAGCGAATCCGTGAACCGGATCATGTTCGTGCCCATGCTGGTGGTGCTGCTCAGCATGGGAGCCTTCGCGATCGCCGTCGCCGGGTGGCTCTGGCTGCGCGGGCGGCCGGAGACCCGGCCGCTGGCCATCGCGTCCCTGGTGACGATCCTGCTCGGCTGGGCGTCAGGAGGGCGGGCGGACTATGTCGCCGGGAGCCTGATCTTCGCGTTCGTGGCCGGCTGCGTGCCCGCCGCCGCGTGGACGGAGAGCCGGGCCGCCCGGCGTCGGCTGGTGTGGTGGGGGCTGCTCGGCACCTCGGTCATCGGGATCGCCGTGGCGCTGCCGCTGCTCCCGCTGTCGGCGCTCGGCGCCTCGCCGAACGAGGTGTCCAGGGAGTCGGTGGGCTGGCCGCGCTTCGCCGCCCAGGTGGCCGGGGTGTACCGAACGCTGCCGTCCGGAACGGTCGTGCTCACCGCGAACTACGGCGAGGCCGGCGCGCTGGACCGGTTCGCGCCGGACATTCCCGTCTACAGCGGCCACAACGAGCTGTGGTTCCAAGGCCCACCGCCGGAAACGGCGCGAACGGTGGTCGCCGTGGGGTTGCCGCCGGAGCGCCTGCGGCCGCGCTTCACCCGCTGCGAATCCGCCGGGGCCATCGACCACGGCACCGGAGTCGCGAACGAGGAGCAGGGCCTGCCCGTCACGGTCTGCTCAGGACCGCGGACCTCGTGGAAGACCGCCTGGCCCGACTTCCGGCACGCGAGTTGAGGAGCGATCATGAACACCGTCCTGGTCATCACACCGACCTACAACGAACGGGACACCCTGCCCGGCATCGTCGGCAGGATCCGCGCCGCCGTACCCGCCGCCCACATTCTCGTCGTCGACGACAACAGCCCCGACGGGACGGGCCTGATCGCGGACGGGCTCGCGGCCGAGCTCGACGGCGTGCACGTCCTGCACCGGGAACGCAAGGAAGGGCTGGGCGCCGCGTACCTGGCGGGCTTCCGCTGGGGACTCGACCGGGGCTTCGACGCGCTGGTGGAGATCGACGCCGACGGCTCGCACCCTCCCGAGCGGCTGCCCGCCCTGCTGGACGCGGCCGAGCGGGCCGACCTCGTCATCGGCTCCCGCTGGGTGGCCGGCGGCCGCGTGGCGAACTGGCCGCGCAGACGGGAGCTCCTCTCACGGCTCGCGAACCGTTACGTACGGCTGGCGCTCCGGCTTCCCGTCGCCGACGCCACCGGCGGGTTCCGCGTCTACCGGGCCGCCGCACTCGAGAAGATCCTCCTCGGAAGCGTGGAGTCGCGGGGTTACTGCTTCCAGGTGGACCTCACGCTGCGAGCCGTACGTCACGGATGCACGGTGGCGGAGGTGCCGATCACCTTCGTCGACCGTACGAGCGGGGCGAGCAAGATGAGCTCCGGTGTCCTCTTCGAGGCGCTCTGGCGGGTGACCGTATGGGCCCTCAGGACAGGGACACCCGATACTCACGCACCCACGCGTTCAGCTCGACGAGCTGCACCAGCAGCTGCGCGGCGCTCGCCCCGCCCGGCAGCTGCGCGCGCAGCTCGTCGGCGCCGATCTGTTTCAGCAGGTCGTTGAGGCGCGGCGCGTCGAACATGGCGCGCAGCGGCGACTCGCTCGCGTTCACGATCCACGTCGCCTCGCGTACCAGAGCCTGATCGTGAGCCGGGTTCTGGACGTGCGGGTACGCGCTCTTCTCCCGGGCCAGCGTCGGCGGCGGGAGGATGTCGGCCATCGCGTCCTTGAGCAGGCTCTTCAACCCGCCCGCGCACTTCACCGACCAGGGGATGTTCCAGACGTACTGGACGAGGCGGTGGTCGCAGAACGGCAGCCGCATGTGAAGCCCCTGCGCCGCGCTCATCCGCTCCTTGCGGTCGAGCACGACGGCGAGCGGCCCCGCCATCCCGAGATACAGCACCTCCCGCATCCGCGCGTCCAGCCCTGCCTCACCCGGCAGGCGCGGCACCTCGCCGAGGAGTTGCGCGTAGCGCGCCTTCTCGTCGCCGTCCCGCGCGAGCTCCGGCACGAGGAAGTCGGCGAGTTTCGGTCCGTCCCCGAGCCACGGGAAGGTGTCGCGCCGGATCAGTTCGGCCTTGAAGAGGTACGGATACCCGCCGAAGAACTCGTCCGCCGCCTCGCCGGACAGCGCCACCGTCGTGTCCTGCCGCATCCGCCGGAACAGCAGATACATCGACGCGTCGAACTGCCCCCACCCGGGCAGGTCGCGCGCGCGGCGCGTCGCCGGGATCGCGGCGAGCAGGTCCGGCATCGTCGCCGTGAGCGTGGTGTGCCTGCTCCCCATGTACTCGGCCGCCGCCGCGGCGTAGGGTGCGTCCACGTCCGGGCGCAGCTCGGTCGGCGCAAAGTGCGCCTTGTCGCTGTCGAACTCGACGCAGTACGTGTCGAGCGCGTGCGGCAGCAGCCGCGCCGCCAGCGCCGCCACCGAGGTCGAGTCCACGCCGCCGGACAGCATCGCGCCGCACGGCCCCGACGCGGGCAACTGGCCCGCCACGGCGTCATGGAGCAGCTCCCGCACGCGTTCGGCGGTCTCGGCGGGCGTGTGGTCGTGCGGCTCGCTCGTCAGCCGCCAGTACGCGCGCGAAACCGGCCCGTGGTCGGGTGCGTACGTAATGACATGCGCAGGTTTGACCTCATGCACGCCGACGAGCGGCGTCTCACCGGCGAGCGTGAGGCGCGGCTGCAGCGCGATCGTCATCAGCGACCGGTCGAGAACCGGGGTGAACAGCGGATTCGCCATGATCCCGCTCGGCAGGGAGGCGAACAGGATCCCGCCCGGATAAGGGTGGTAGTAGAGCGGCTTCAGCCCCATGTGGTCCCGCGCCAGCAGCAACCGCCGGTCCCGCCCGTCCCAGATCGCGATCGCGAACGCGCCGACGAGACGGCCGACGAAGTCCGCGCCGTGCGTCAGGTAGGCGTGGAGCAGCACGTCGGTGTCGGTGGCCACGGGGGACAGGCCGAGGGACCGGCGGAGAGCGGCCAGGTTGTAGATCGCGCCGTCGTACACGAGCACGACGGTCCCGTCGTCCGGCGAGGGGCCGCGGCGCGTCGCGAACAGCGCCGGTTGACGGCCTTCGCCGGTGCCCGGGGCCGTGCGGCGGCGATGGCCCAGCGCCGCGTGCCTGGTGAGGTGGACCGCGCCTCCGTCAGGCCCGCGATCGTTCATCGTGTCCGTCATGGCGCGCACGACGTCCGCCCGTTCCATGAGGTCGCGTTCGAGGTCGATCCACCCGATGAGACCGCCGCTCATCTGGTCAGCTCCCCTGCAGTAGTAGTGGGTCTCAGCTCCGTGAGCGACCGCCGTACGCGGGTCAGCGCCTCGCGGGTGCGGTCCGGCGCGTGGACGAGCGCGATGCGCAGGTGACCCGCGCCGGGGTTGGCCCCGCCGTCGGTGGCCGCGCCGAGGTAGCGCCCCGGCATCGCCGTCACCGCTTCCGCCCGCCACAGCAGGCGCGCCGCCTCCTCGTCGTCCGGTACGGGGAACCAGAGGAAGAATCCCGCCTCGGCCCGCCGATAACCGGCGAGATCGCCGAACAGTTCGTCCGCGACGTCCCAGTTCGCGCGCACGGCCGACCGCAGGCGCGCGACGTGCGCGTCATCCGCCCACAACCCCGCCGCCACCGCGCACACCGGGGCCGCGAGCGAGACCCCGCAGGTGCGGTTGTGGTTCGCGTACGCCGCCACGCTCCCCGGATCCCCGATCACGAACCCGGACCGCAGGCCGGGCATCCCGGACCGCTTGGACAGGCTGTGGAGCACCAGGAAGCGGCCCGCTTCGCTCGCCAGGCCGGACGTCAGGAATCCGCCGCCCGCGGACGCGCCGTGGACGAGGTCGATGTAGCACTCGTCGACGACGAGCAGCGCACCGGCCGCCCGTGTCGCCGCGCTGATCGCGCGTACCGTGCCGGGGGTGTGCGTCTCGCCGCGCGGGTTGCCCGGTGAGCAGACGACGACCGCGGCGACGTCCCGCCGAGCGGCCACGGCGGCGGCGACCTCCGACGCGTGGCCGTAGAAGATCGCCCGGCCGCCGGCCGCCGACACCGCCGCGTGGTACGTGGGATAGAACGGATTGGGCAGGACGACCGCCGGAGCGGGAGAGCGGACGTCGGCGGAGACGGCGAGGGCGAGGGCGGCCGCGACGGCCTGCTTCGTGCCGGGGGACGGCTCGATAGCGAGCGACCCTTCACGTACGGCGGCGCCGACGTGGGTGCCGAAGCGGCGTTCGAGCCAGCCCGTGTAGGCGGCGCGGAGTTCAGGGGTGCCGCCGAGCGGGGGATACCGCGTCCAGCCGGCCACGTCAGCCAGGAGCCGGCCGTCCACCGGCGGCGTGACGAGGCGAGCCTCGCCGAGGTGGAGGGGGATCGGGGTGACGCCGGCGGGTGCGGGGATCCCCGCCAGGAGCGCGCGCAGCCGGTCGAAGGCGCTCGGCGATGAGGTTGACGGCATCGATGAAGGGGCTCAGTCGCGGACGAGGTCGTTCAGGGCCGTCTTGCCGCGGGTGCGGTCGTCGGCGTGCTTGACGATGATCGCCGCATACACCGATATATCGGGATTGTTGGCGTCGATGCGGGAGCCCGGGACGACGACCGCGTTCTCGGGGACCTCGCCGTACGTGACCTTTCCCGTGGCACGGTCGACGATGGGGGTGGATCTCCCGAGGAAGACCCCCATGCCGATCACCGCGCCCCGCCGTACGACCACGCCCTCGGCGATTTCCGAGCGCGCGCCGACGAAGACGTCGTCCTCGACGATGACGGGCTGCTCACCGATGGGTTCGAGGACGCCGCCGATGCCGGCTCCGCCGGAGATGTGGCAGCGTGCACCGATCTGCGCGCAGGAGCCGACGGTGGCCCAGGTGTCGATCATCGTGCCCGGGCCGATGTAGGCGCCCACGTTGACGAAACAGGGCATCAGTACGACCCCGGGCGCCACGTACGCGCCGTGGCGGACGACTCCGCCGGGGACCACGCGCAGGCGCGCGTCGCGGAAGACGGCGTCGTCCCAGGTCCCGAACTTGAGCGCGATCTTGTCGAAGCTCTTCGGCTGTCGCGGGCCGCAGGACCCGACCTCGTTCCGGCCGATCAGGAACGACAGCAGAATGAGCTTCTTCACGAACGTGTCGACCACCCACTCCGGCCCCTCCGGCCGCGCCGCGCGCAGCTCTCCACGGTCGAGGGCCGCGAGCCCGGCGGTGACGTGCGGCGCGAGGGCCGCCCGCTCGTCCGCGGACAACGACTCCCGCCGCTCGAAGGCGGTCTCGACCAAGCTCCTGTTCACGATCACGCTCCCCAGCGGACGGTCGCGATGTAGTCGTCGTAGGTCTCGGCCCGCCGGATCTCCACCACGTCGCCGCCGTCGGTGAGCATCAGCTCGGCGGGACGCAGGCGGCCGTTGTAGGTGAAGCCCATGGCGTGGCCGTGGGCTCCGGTGTCGTGGATGAGCGCGATGTCGCCGTCGCGCGGCTCGGGCAGCTCGCGGTCGACGGCGAACTTGTCCAGGTTCTCGCAGAGCGCGCCGACGACGTCGAATCTGCCGATCTCCCGGCCCTCGGCGTAGGGGAGGGAGATGTGGTGGTACGCGCCGTACATGGCGGGCCGCATCAGTGACGACATCGAGGCGTCCAGGCCGACGATCTCGTGACCCTTGCGGCAGCGGTTGATGACGCGGGTGACGAGGACGCCGTGCGGGCCGGTGACGTACCGGCCGATCTCGGTGAGGATGCGCGGCCCGCCGGGGCCGAAGAACTCCTCCCTGGCGGCGAGGATCTCGTCCGCGTACGCCCCGAAGTCGATGGGTTTGTCGTCCTCGTGGTATGGGATGCCGAGCCCGCCGCCGACGTTCACGTACTCGAGCTCGATCCCGACGGCCTCGGCGACCCGCGCGCCGTGCCGGATGACGTCGGCGGCCGCCCGCGCGGCACGGCTGGTGTCGAGCTCGTTGGCGCAGGTCATGCCGTGGATGCCGAACCGTCGCGCGCCACGGGCGACGGCGTCCGCGTACGCGTCGGCGAGCTCGTGCACGGGCACGCCGAACTTGCTGTGCGCCGCGTTGCCCATGAGCGCGCAACCGGCGGCCAGACCGGTGGGGGAGATGCGGAAGGCGACGGTCTCGGGAAGTTCATCGACCTTTTCCGCGAACGACCTGTCGTCGAACGTTATCAGCGCTCCCGCGGCGCGGGCCGTGCGATATTCGGACGGCGCGGTGTTGTTGGAGGTGAACACGATGTCACCGGCCTGCGCGCCGACCGTCCCGGCAAGGCGCACTTCCACCGCCGAAGAGCAGTCGAAACCACTTCCGGCGGCGCGCAGCAACGCCAGGATATTCAGGTTCGGCAACGCCTTCACCGCGAAATATTGCCGGTACGAGGTGTCGCCGAATGCTCGCGCCATCGCCTCGTGGGTGGCCACGATGCCGCGCGCGTCGTAGAGGTGGAATGGCGTGCCGTAATCCGCGACGAGATCGGGGAGCAGCGGCAGCAGTCGCTCGGCGAATTCAGCCGACATTGGCAAGGCGGGATCCGATCGTCAGGGTACGAGCGCGACGCAGATCGTGCGGTTGCGTATTCCGCTCACGGGCCGCAAATACGGGAAATAATAGCTTTCCACCGGCTCGAACCCGAAAGAAATCAGGCTCTTGTGCAGATAGTCCTTCGCGATGAACCAGAACCCGTCCACGTGCTGGTGCGGCGCGAAGTCGGCCTTGGCGTCGCGGGGCGCGTCGTTGGACAGGACCAGGTACGTTCCCGGCCGCAGGTCCAGGTCGCGCAGTTTGCCGAGGGCAGGGGCGAGTTCCCCTGTCGCGTCGAAGAGGTGGCCGAGCAGGCCGTCGGCGTAGACGGCCGAGACGTCGGCGGCGTCGGCGGGGCGCAGGTCGAAGTAGTCGACGGTGCGAGCGTCGACCCCCTTCTTCCTGGTCAGCTCGACGGCTTCGGCGTTGCAGTCGATGGCGCGCACGTCGCGGTCGTGCGCGACGAGGTCGCCTTCGACGAAGCCGTTGCCGCAGCCGAGCGACAGCACCGCCGCCCCGGGCGCGGTCAGCATCAGGATCTTGAGGACGATGTGCGCACGGTATTCGGGGACGTAGGTCGACGGGGTGATGGAGTCGTTGAAGGCGCCACCGCTCTCCCAAATGTCATAGATGCTCTGCGCGGCGGAGCCGACGGAGCGCGGCAGGCAGTAATAGTCGTGAATGCGCGCCAGCTCCGGTCTGGATTGCGGCACCCTTTCCCTCCCTGGGTTGACGGTGTCGAAGCCGTGCCGGCGGAGCGGATTTCTCGCCGTTGAGTTTCCGGTCGTCGGACGAGCGGCAGGAGCGTAACACGCGGCCGACGGCGGGCAAAGGCCTCTGTCCAATTCCGGCCGGAGCAAAGGCCGGCGCGCGATCATTCGTTGGGTGTGAGAAGTTTGTAACATGTAAACTCGCTGGTCGGCGCGGTGCATGGATTTTGTCACGACACTTATCGGGCTCGCTCGCCGGGCCGATTACGGAAAATGAAAGTTTCCCGTGTCCTTGCGCCGCGCGGTGGCCGGGTCGTATGCTCCCGCCGTGCTTGAGTTGATTCCCATCACGGCGGGTATTGGCACCGAAGTCCGCGGGATCGATGTCACCGGTTATATTTCCGACCATGATTTCGAGCGCATCTATCGCGCCTGGATCGACACCACCATTTTGCTGATCAGAGGTCAGGAAATGACCCCGGCCGAGCAGGTGGAGTTCAGCCGCAGGTTCGGTCGGGTGGTCACGTACACCCGGTCCCAGTTCAACGCCGACGACCATCCCGAGATCCTCGTCCTGTCGAACCTGACCCGCGACGGCAAGCCGATCGGCTCGGCGTACAGCGGCCGGGTCTGGCACAGCGACGGCGCGTACCTGACCGCCCCGCCGGCGGGGTCGATGCTGTACGCGCGCGAGGTGCCGCCCGTCGGCGGGGACACCTGGTACGGCAACATGTACGCCGCCTACGAAGCGCTCCCGGACCAGGTCAAGGACCGGATCGCCGATCTCAGGGTCGTCATCAGCCGGGTCCGGTCACGGCCCTACAACTACCCGGACCGGCCGCCGCCCACCGCGAAGGAACGCGAGGAGTGGCCGGACGTCGCGCACCCGATCGTGAAGGTGCACGACGTGAGCGGACGCAAGGCCCTGTACGTCGGCGGCAACGTGCCGTGGCGGATCGAGGGCATGTCCGAGGACGAGAGCCGGCCGCTCATCACGTTCCTCCAGGAGTTCGCCACGATGCCGCGGTTCACCTACCGCCACCAATGGCAGGCAGGCGACATCGTCCTGTGGGACAACCGCAGCGCCATGCACCGGGCCACCTCCTACGACCACGTCAAGCACCGGCGCCTGATGCACCGGACCACCCTCGCGGCGGCCGGTTAGATGCGGGCGGACTACATCATCGTGGGGGCGGGCGCGGCGGGGTGCGTGCTCGCGTCGCGGTTGTCCGAGGACCCCGGCACGCGGGTGCTCCTGCTGGAGTCGGGGTCGCGGCGGCGCAGCCCGCTGCTGTCGATCCCGGCCGCCGAGACCATCCTCATGGGCAACCCCAGATACGACTGGTGCTTCGAGACCGACGCCGACCCGACGATCGGCGGCCGGACCCTGCGCATCCCCCGCGGGCGCCTGCTCGGCGGATCCAATCAGATCAACGGCATGATCTTCGTCCGCGGCCAGCGCGAGGACTACGACGAGTGGGAGCGGCTCGGCAACCCCGGCTGGTCGTGGGCCGGCGTCCTGCCGTACTTCAGGAGCCTGGAGAGCACGGGGATCGGCGGGCCGAGCCGGGGGAGCGACGGGCTGATCAGCGTCGGCCTGCCGCGCGAGCGTGACGAGCTGTGCGACGCGTTCCTGCTGGCCGCGCAGAAAGCCGGATACCGGGACAACCCCGACTACAACTCCGGTGACCAGGAGGGCTTCGGCTACTACCAGGTCAACCACGACCGCGGCCGCCGCTCGTCGGCCGCGGGGACGTATCTCCGCCGTGCGCTGCGGCGGCCCAACCTCATGGTGCTCACCGAGGCGCATGTCACCGGGCTGCGGTTCGAGGGAACGCGCTGCGTCGGCGTCAGCTTCCGCCACCAGGGCCGGGCGCGGCAGGCCGGCTGCGGGCGCGAGGTGATCGTCAGCGCGGGGGCCGTCCAGTCGCCGCAGCTGCTCGAGCTGTCGGGGATCGGCTCCGCCGACGTGCTCGCCGCGGCCGGGGTGCCGGTCGTGCACCATCTGCCCGGCGTCGGCGAGAACTTCCGCGATCACTACGCGACCCGGCTGCGCTGGCGGGTCCGCCGTCCCATCACGTTCAACGAGCGCTCGCGCGGCCTGCGCCTGGCCCGCGAGGTCGCGATGTACGTGACGCGCCGCCGGGGGCTGCTCAGCCTGCCCATCGCGCTCGGCCATGGTTTCGTCCGCTCGTCCGAGGCCGAGCAGCGGCCGGACCTCCAGTTCCACTTCGCCCCGGCCAGCTACGGCGCGGGGGCGACCCGGCGGCTGGACACGGCTCCCGGCATGACCGTCGGCGTCTATCCGCTGCGGCCCGAGTCGGCCGGGTCCATCCACATCCGCTCCGCCGACCCGATGGCCCCGCCCGCGATCCGGCCGTGCTTCCTCGCCGCCGAGGCCGACCGCGCGCGGCTGGTCGCCGGGATGCGCATCGCGCGCCGCGTCGTCGAGGATCCCGCGCTCGACGCGTACCGCGAGTTCGAGCTGATCCCGGGCAAGGACGTCCGGACCGACGACGAGCTGGTCGCCTACGCGCGGGAGAACGGCGACACGTCCTACCACCCGGTGGGGACGTGCCGGATGGGCGCCGACCCGATGTCGGTCGTCGACCACCGGCTGCGCGTCCACGGCCTGTCCGGGCTGCGCGTGATCGACGCCTCGGTGATGCCGACCATGGTCTCCGGCAACACGAACGCCGCGAGCATGATGATCGGCGAAAAAGGCGCAGCGCTCGTTATCGCCGATTTCCTGGAGAACGCATGAGGTTCGACTACGCACGCAACCTGGCCGCCGCCGGGACCTTCCGTGACTGGCGCAGCTCCTTCTGGCCGCCGTCCGACGGCTACCAGCTGGCCTGCCTCGACCTCGCGGCCGAGACCCCGGACCTCGGCGGCGGCTTCCTCGCCGGGCTGGCCGCGCTGAAGGCGGCCGTCGACGCCGACTGGCAGCGGGTCAAGGAGGCGGCGGGGCCGCCCGAGGACGCGCGGGAAAGACGGCGCTTCCACGCCCCGGCGCTGGTCGCCTCCGCCATGCGTGACATCGCCAAGCACCTGCCCGGCGACGCCGACCGGCGCGCGCTCGCGCTGCGCGCCGACGCCGTCGAGCACGGCTACCCGGCCGAGGCCCTGTGCGAGCTGGCGGAGCTGCGGGAGGACGTGACGCTCGTCGCGGGCCATCTCGGCACCTGGTCGGGCAAGGACCCCGGCGGGCTGCCCACGGCGTTCGCCTGCCGCCGCGACGACGTGGGGCAGGAGTTCGTGGCCGCCGCGCTCGCCGAGCGGCACCGGGTCGAGCCGTACCTGCGCGCGCTCATGGCGGACCTCCGGCTCGGCGACCTGCCGGCGTTCGGCGCGACCCGGCTGTTCTTCATGGCCGGGGAGGGCAACCTGCACCCCAAGCACATCGCGTACTTCCTGCCGGAGGACGAAGGGGTCGACGAGTCGCCGTACAAGAAGACCTACTACTTCCGCAACACCCACCGGGCCGTCCTCGACACCGTGTCCGGGCCGCTCTCCGCCCGTTACGCGCGGGTGGGGAACGGGTTCGACCCGGCGGCCGAGCGGTTCGCGGGGATCCCGACGCTCGGGGTGCTCAGCCACGAGTTCGGGCACTTCGTGCACCGGCCCGCCACGGACTTCACGCCACTGTGGACGGCGGACCCGTGGGTCGTGGGGGTGCTCCAGGAGACGGCCGCCGACGTGTTCGGCATCCTCGTCCTCGCCGAGGTGTGGGCCGGGCCGCTCGGGCTGGACCAGGCCGACGTCATCGCGTACTACCTGGCCGAGTGCCTGCGCTACGTGGACCGCGGGCTCGGCGCGTTCCCCGACAGCGACGGCATGTTCCTCCAGCTGTCCTACCTCGCGAAGCTCGGCGCGCTCGCGCTCGACGGCCCCGCTCTCGCCGGTGAGCCGGACGCGGTGCTCGCCGGGCTGCGGTCGCTGGCCCGCGTCCTCGCCGAGACCCTGTTGCTGCCGGACCCCGGGCCCGCGCTCGCCTTCCACGCCGCGTACGGCCCCGCCGACCTCGGGCCTCTTGAGCCGCTGGTCGAGGAGTTACGCCGCAGGCCCATGCGGTCCGTCGAGTACGTCCAGGAACACCTCCATGTTCGTTGACTCCTTGGTGGACAGGCTCGCCGAGCACCCCGGGCAGCGGATGCGGTTCCTGTCGCGCGACGGGAGCACGCTGGTCAGGACGTACGCCGAGATCCACGACGACGCCCGCCGGCTGATGGCCGAGTTGCGCGACAGCGGCCTCGGCGCGGGCGACCTCGTCGGCGTGCTCGGCCCCAACTCCTACGAGTGGATCCTCGCCGACCTCGCGCTGCTCGCCCTCGGCTGCGTCCCCGTCGCCATCCCCGCGGAGAACCGTCACGATCCCGCGGAGATCGGCGCGCTCGTCGGCACGTACCGGCTGGCCGCGCTGCTGGTGACCCGGGCGCTCCCGGGCGAGGCCGGCCTGCCCGCGGCCACCGCGGTCCTCTCCGAGAGGCCGGTCAAGCTCGACCCGGTACGGCACGCCGACGCCCCGGCGCTGCCGCCCGGCGTGCGCACGATCGCGTTCTCCTCGGGCACCGCGGGGACGCAGAAGGGCCTGCTGCTCACCGACGACGGCATCGCCAACACCGTCGAGCTGTCGGCCCGCGCGTGGCAGGTCACGCCGGACGACGACATCGCGATCGTGATGCCGTACTCGAACTTCCAGCAGCGCTACCTCACCTACCTCGCGATCTGGGCGGGCTGCGCGGCCACCGTCGTCCCGCCGGAGATCATGTTCCAGGCCTTCAAGACCGTGGAACCCACGATCATCCTCGGCCCGCCGTCCTTCTTCGAGCTGCTCCACAACCGGGTCATGGCCGCCGCACCGGCCGAGCGCATGGACAGGGGCCGCGGGTGGCTGTCGATGTACGGGTCGCGGGTGCGGCTCATGTACACCGGGTCCGCGCCGGTGCCGCCGGCCATGGTCACCCTGTTCCAGGAGCTCGGCGCGCCGCTCTACGAGCTCTACGGCAGCACCGAGATCGGCTGGATCGCCATGAACGTGCCGGGCCAGGCCAGGGTCGGCACCGCCGGACGGCCCGTGGACGGCATCACCGTCGAACTCGGCGACGACGGCGAAGTCGTCGTGCGCGCCGAGCGGCCGCAGGTCGTCGGATACGTGTACGAAGGCGTCGACACGCAGGACGCGGTCTTCCTCCCCGACGGCAGGATCGCCACCGGCGACCTCGGGGTCCTCGAGGACGGGTTCCTGAGGCTCACCGGCCGCAAGAAGAACGTGATCATCACCCGGAGCGGGGTGAAGATCAACCCGGCCGAGCTGGAGGCCGACGTCGAACGCGCCTTTCCCGGCGTCCGCGCCATGGTGGCCCTGCCGGACGGCGCCGCGCTGCTCGCCTGCGTCGTCTGGGCCGAGGACACAGGTAGGGCGGCCGACATCGAGGCGTACATCAAGCGGAGGAACGCGGGCCGCGAGCCGTCGCACCGGATCGCGACGACTCTCGTCCGCCCGGCGGAGGAGCTCACCGTGGAGAGCGGTCTGCTGACCCGGAACTTCAAGATCGACCGTGGCGCGGTCGCGCGCGCCGTCTGGGGGAGTGGCGACAGGTGACCGAGGACGCGCTCTGCCAGATCATCGCCAGCGTTCTGCCCGGCAGGGACGTGGCGCCGTCCATGAGCCTCAGGAACGACCTCGGCGTCGACTCGATCGGGCTCATGAGCATCGTGTTCGTCCTCGAGGAGCAGACCGGCATCGACGCCATGAGCCGCATGGGGGAGTTCGTCGAGGCCGAGTACGTGCACGACATCGTCGGCATCTGCCTGGGAGCGAACTCATGACGATCATCGACTTCCACTGCCACGTCGCGGCCGAGATGTGCTTCCCGCCGTCGTTCCGCGACGGGGTCATCGACAACATGGCCGCGGCCATGCAGGCGCGCGGCCTGCCCGCGACGAAGGAACGGCTGCGCCGTATGCACGACGCGACCCTCCAGGACCCGCTGTGCGACCAGCTCGTGAAGGAGATGGACGACGCGGGGATCGACGAGGCCGTGCTGCTGCTGCCGGATTTCACGTACGCGCTGAAGGACAGCACGCACTCCATCGAGGAGATCATCGATCACCACAAGGCGGTCGTCGATCGGCATCCCGGCCGCTTCCGCGTCCTGGCCGGCGTCGACCCGCGCTGGGGGGCCGACGGGATCGCGCTGTTCGAGCGGGCCGTCGTCGAGTACGGCTTCGCCGGCATGAAGCTCTACCCGCCGTGCGGCTACCGCCTCGACGACAAGGCGCTCTACCCGTTCTACGAGATCTGCGCGCAGCACCGGCTGCCGGTGCTGTCGCACATCGGCGCGACCTCGCCGGCGCTCGACTTCGAGATCGCGCTGCCCATCTACGTGGACCGGCCCGCGCGCGACTTCCCCGGCGTGGACTTCGTGCTCGCGCACGGCAGCGTCCACTACCCCGACGAGTGCGCGATGCTCTGCAACAACCGGCCGAACGTCTACATCGACGCCAGCGGTTACGAGGCCCCCGACGGCGTGGCCGGGCTCAACCGGTTCTTCCGCCGCAACATCAACCACAAGGTGCTGTTCGGCACCGACTGGCCGATCTTCCGGCTGCAGGGCAAGCAGACGAACTTCGTGGAACGACTCACGGCCGAAGGAGCCTTCCCGGCTGAGATGACCCAGGCCGATCGCGACCTGTTCATGGGGAAGAACGCGAAACGGCTCCTCGACAAGAAGGGCACAGGCAGATGACCACGTTGACCGACGGCCTCACCGCCGAGCAGGTCCAGTTCTTCAAGGACAACGGCTACGTCGGCCCCTTCGATCTCTACGAGCCCGACGAGGCTCAGAAGATCTGGAGCAGGGCCATGATCGAGATGGCGTTGTCGAAGAACAAGCCGCACAACTCGACGGTCATCAACTATGACCGGCACCTGGACTGCGACACGCTCTCCGAGCACATCTCGCGGCCGGAGATCGTGAACAAGCTGCGCTCGCTCCTGGGTGAGGACATCATCTGCTGGAAGTCCAACATCTTCCAGAAGCAGCCGGGTGACGCGGGCACCGGCTGGCACCAGGTCGAGAAGTACATCGTCGGCGAGACCACGACCGCCGCCACGCCGTCGCTGAGCTTCGCGTACGACCGCGACGACGACGCGGTCCTCCAGGACGTCAGCGTCTGGACCGCCTTCTCCCCGGCCCAGCGCGAGAACGGCTGCCTGCGCTTCATCCGCGGCAGCCAGAAGCGCTGGTTCTACGACGAGAACAAGCGGCTCACCAAGGGCCCGCAGCGCAAGACCGACTTCTTCGGCTACGACTACTCCGAGCTCCAGCTCGACCCCGACTGGGACCCGGAGAAGGAGGACGTCGTCGAGATGGAGATGGGCCCCGGGCAGTTCGTCCTGTTCGTCGAGAAGTGCGTCCACGGGTCCCTGCCCAACGTCAGCGACCAGACCCGACTCGGCTACGCCTCCAGGTACGTGATCCCGCAGACCAAGGTGTACGAGCACGTGGACAGGCTGGTCGAGTTCGGCGACGAGATCGCCCTCGATTACCACGGCTGCGTCCTGGTCTCCGGCGAGGACAGGTACGGCTACAACCGCATCTACACCGAGAACCTCAACGGCTTCGCGTTCAAGCGGGTGGCCGCCGATGCCTGACATCGACGACCGGCTGCGAAACTTCGTCGACTTCCTCGGCACGCAGCCCATGGCGCCGGACCTCACCTACGACGAGGTCGCGCAGAGCAGGTCGCGCGCCGAGCTCGGGATCAGCTCGCTCAACATCCTCATCCTCGTCAACAGCTACATCGAGGAGAAGGCGAACGGGCGGATCGCGTTGCGCCCCGAATGGGTGCCGATGCTCGAGGACATCGACGGCATCCTGTCGGTGATCGAGGAAATCGACGCGAGCGCGCCGGCCGAGGTCTGAGTGGCCGGCATCGGGTCCTTCGCGTACGTGGTCGGCGACGCCGAAGGCCGTCCTGAGGACATCCCCGGGTTCGAGGACCTGTGGCGCGCGGTGTCGCCGGACACCGCGTTCACCGCGATGGGCACGGGCACGTACCGGAAGATGACCGGGCCGCTCGTTCCGTACATCGTGGACTGCGTGGCGAAGGTGCTGAGCACGCACGGGGTCCGCGCGGCGGAGGTGGACCGGCTCGTGCTCGCGACCTCCGACGCCGTGCTCGGCCTGCTCGGCAGGGACGTCGCCGTCGAGGTCATGCGCGCCGCCGGGCTGACCGCGTGCGTTCCCGCGATCGTGTCGCTCCAGCAGTGCTGCAGCTCGCTCGAAGCCCTTCGGTACGCCTGGGGCCTGGCCGGCGCGGAGGTCGGCGCGGACGCGCGCAACGTCGTGCTGGTGGCGCTGGACTTCACCCCGGACGACCGCGACCGGGTGAAGTCGTTCGCGCTCTTCGGGGACGCCGTGGCGGGCTGCCTGATCAGCCGTGACCACGGCGGCCTCACGCTCGCCGGGACCGGGCTGGCCGCGGACTTCTCCGGCATGGTCGGGCAGGACACGTTCGCGTCCCGGCAGGCGGTCGCCCGGGCCGCGCTGGACCAGGCGTTCCGCCAGGCGGGCCGGGTGCCGGGGGACGTCACGAAGATCTTCACCTCGAGCCTGTTCGCTCCCATCGTGAGCTTCAACGCGATGGCCGCCGGCCAGGCCCGCGAGCTCCTGCACTTCCAGGGGCCGATGACCCGGTACGGTCACTGCGGTAACGCGGACTGGCTGATCAACCTGATGGACCACACCGACAAGTCCGGCCGGGAGCGAGGAGCGCTCTACCTCGCGCAGGCCTCCGCGCCGGGCTTCTTCGCGTGCGCACTACTGGAGGCAGGGTAATGAAGATCGTGGTCGACGACCTGCGCGGACCGGAGATCGCCGCGTTCCTGGAGGAACACCTGCGGGAGATGCACGCCATCACCCCCGCCGAGAGCGTGTACGCGCTCGACCTCGACGGGCTGCGCGTCCCCGAGGTCACGTTCTGGTCGGTGTACGACGGCGACCGGCTCGTCGGCTGCGGCGCGATCAAGCGCATCGACGACGGGCACGGCGAGATCAAGTCCATGCGCACCGCCCAGGAGCGGCGGCGCGACGGCATCGCGAGCCTGCTCCTCGCCCACATGCTGGAGGAGGCCAAGGCGATGGGCCTGGAGCGGCTCAGCCTGGAGACCGGCTCGACCGAGCACTTCGAGCAGGCGCGGAAGCTGTACGCGAAGTTCGGCTTCGAGCCCTGCGGTCCGTTCGCGGGCTACGGCCCCGACCCGCACAGCGCCTTCATGACCCGGACGCTCTGACGGCATGAAGGACGACGTCTACGACTACGACCAGCAGTTATACGACCGGTCGTTCCTCAACTGCTACCAGCGGCAGGCCATGGTCATGCTCGCCGAGCGGGTTCCCGACCTGCCGCTGGTCTTCTACAACTGCCTGGTCGGCGGCGACGACATCGCCGACCAGGTCATCCGCCTCGGCCGCCCGAAATACGACTTCCAGAGCAGGCTCCTCGACCCCGCCGCCCTCGCCCGCGTCGGGATCGCCCGCGAGTACATCCCGTTCGACACCTACGCGCAGGCGCGCGAGCTCGTCATCGACACGGCCGGGCGCGCCGGTTACGTGATCCTGTTCGTGGACGTCTACTACCTCCCGCACACCCCCGAGTACCGGACCGACCATGTCGTGCACACGATCACGCTCACCTCGTACGCGGACGGGCACTGGTCGATCCTCGACGACAACCGGGCGAGCGTCCTGTGCCGGTACGCCTACCCCGAGGACGTCATCGCCGCGGCGTACGACAACGGGAAGCTGCGGCACGTCAGCTGGTTCCCGGCCGGCCCGTACGACGCGGCGGCGGCGGTGACCGGGGCGTCGGCGGCGTTCTCCGAGGTGCTCCGGACGTACGACGACACGTACGCGCTGATGGAGGGGGTCGCGGACCTGCTGGGGACGCGGTGGATCACGCCGGCGCGGACGATCGCCCTGCTTTATGACGTTTTTTCGGTGTATGAGGGTTCGCGGGCCTGCCTGCGGGAGTTCGCCGCGCGGCAACCGGCGTACGCGGACGTCGAGCCCGCGCTCGCGGACCTCGTCGGCCGGTGCAGGGACATCAGGAACCAGCTGATGATCGGCAAGGCGATCGGCCAGGTGGACGCGTTCCGCGTGGCCACGGCATGCGCGGAGCTCCGCGCGGCGGAGGAGGACACGCTGAAGCGGCTGCGGGGACAAGGGGGAGCCTGATGGCGATCGATCCACGCCTGGTCGTGACCGGGTTCGGCCCGGACGGCGCGGCGGTGATCGTACGTGACACGCCCGTCGCGCCGATCACGGCCCGTGCGCTGCCCGGCCAGGAGATGTACCTGCTGTGGGGCAGCCCCGACGGCGGCGCGACCGTCGGACCGAAGGCCGCCGACCCGATCACGCTGCCGTTCTTCGCCGGAGCCGGCGGGACGCGGCTGCTGCTCGTGCGCTTCCCGCCCGCCTCCGCGATCGTCGGACTGCCGTCCGCGTCGTCGCCCGAGGACCAGGCCGAGATCGACGCGGAGGTCGAGGAGCGGCTCCCCGGGCTGATGGACGTCTTCGAACCCGGCGACCCGTCGGGGATGCACACCACCGACACCCTCGACTACGGCATCTGCCTCGAAGGCGAGCTCTGGCTCGAACTCGACTCCGGCGACGAGGTCCGGCTCACCCCCGGCGCCTGCGTCGTTCAGCGGGGGACCCGGCACGCCTGGCACAACCGCGCCGGGACACCGGCGCTGATGGCGTTCGTCGGCATCGGCGCGGAGCGGCCGTCATGAAGCGGCTCGTCGTCGTGGGGACGGGGCCGCGCCTGTACCGGGAGTTCATGCTGCGCCGGATCGGCGAGCGCTACGACGTCCACCTCGTCATCGGCCGGCCGGCCGAGTGGGAGACGCCGTACGTCTCCGGGGTCAGCGTCGTACCCGGCATGACGGCGGACGGCATCGTGGCCGCCGTCCGTGCGGTCGTGGCACGAGGCGCGACGGACGGCGCCGTCGACGGGGTCATGACGTGGGCCGAGGACCACGTCGTCGACACCGCGCTCGCTGCGGCGGCCGTCGGCCTGCCCGGCCCGGGCCCCGACGCCGCCCGCGCCTGCCGCGACAAGCACGTCACCCGCTCGGCCCTCGCCGCGCACGGCGTGCCGCAGCCACAGTCGGAGCTGGTCGCCGACGTGGCCGAGGCGCGCGCCGTGGCGGAGAAGTTCGGCTACCCGGTCGTCATCAAGCCCAGAGCCGGGGTCGCGAGCCAGGCCGTCGCGCTGGTCCGCGACGGCGAGGAACTGGCCGACCACTTCGCCTCCGCGCACCGTCTCCCGGCCGCCGATCTGCGATCCCCGGACCGCTCCGTGCTGATCGAGGAGTACCTGACCGGGGAGGAGATCGGCGTCGACTCCGTCGTACGGGACGGCCGGGTCCTGCCGGTCTTCGTCTCGCACAAGGAGATGGGCTACGCGCCGTACTTCGAGGAGACCGGCCACTGGACGCGCGGGGACGACCCGCTGCTCGGCGACCCCGCGATCACCCGCTTCCTCACCCGGGTCCACGCGGCCATCGGGTACGCGACCGGCGCCACGCACACCGAGCTCAAGCTCACCGACGAGGGCCCGAAGCTCATCGAGATCAACGGCCGGCTCGGCGGTGACCTCATCTCGTACCTGTGCCACAGCGCCTCCGGCGTGGACCCGGGCCTGGCTCTGGCGGCGGTCTCCTGCGGCGACGTCCCCGACCTCACGCGGACGCGCGCGCTCTGCGCGGGGATCAGGTTCGCCTACCCGCCGTGGCACGAGACCCGCGTCGAGGAGATCGCCTTCGACGAGTCCGGCCTGCCGCCGGAGGCGGACCTGGCCGTCCCGCTCGTCCGCCCGGGAGAGGTCGTCCTGCTGCCGCACAAGGACCTCATGGAGGGCCGCGTCGCCTTCGCCACCGCCGCCGCGGCCACCCGTGAGGAGCTGTCCGCCGCGCTCGACCGGGCGCTGGCGGCGTTGCGCTGCACGTGGAGCCCCGCATGACCGACGTGTCGAAGGCACCCGCCGACGAGGCTCCCGCCGGAGTGATCCGCACGCTCCGCGAGCTGCCGCGGCCGGCGATCGTGCTGCTGTTCGGCATCGCGCTGAACCGGATGGGCAGCTTCGTCGCGCTCTTCCTGGTCCTGTACCTGACCGGCATCGGCTACAGCCCCGCGCAGGCGGGGTTCGTCCTCACCGGGTTCGGGGCGGGGTCGATCGTGGGGACGTTCGTCGGCGGCAGCATGACAGGGAGGTTCGGCGCGCGGGCGGTGATCGTGTGGTCGATGCTGCTGTGCGGCTTCTCCACCGCGGGGCTCGCCGCCGTGACGGCGATCGTCCCGCTGCTGATCGTCAGCTTCGCGGCCGGCGCGTTCGGGCAGATGTACCGCCCTGCCGCGGCGACGATGCTCGCCGAGCTGACGCCGCCGCAGCGGCTCGTGATGACGTCGGCCGCCGGCCGGTTCGGGCTCAACCTCGGCGCCGCCATCGGGCCGCTGCTCGGCGTGTGGCTGGCCGCCGCGTATTCGTACCAGGTGGTCTTCGTCGTCAACGCCGTCGTCGACCTGCTCTTCGCCGTCGTCGTCCTGCTCGTCATGCCGGCCGGGGCCGGGCACCGCGCGAGCGAGGACACCGCCGCACCCGAGGACACCGCCCGTTACCGTGACCTGCTGCGGGACCGGCGGTTCCTGCTGTTCCTCGCCGGGATGTTCATCACGGCGGTCGCCGAGGTCCAGTACCAGTCGACGCTGCCGCTCGAGGTGCAGCAACGCGGCTACCCGACCGCGCTCTACGGCGCGGTCGTCGCGCTCAACGGCGTGCTCGTGATTCTCGTCGAACTGCCGCTGACCACCCTCATCCAGCGCTTCTCCATGCGGGCCACCGTCGCCGCCGGCTGCCTCCTCCTCGGTATCGGCCTGGGCCTGTTCGGCCTGCCCTTCGGCCCGTGGGTCTTCATCCTCGGAGCCGTCGTCTGGACGCTGGGAGAGATCATCAGCGCTCCCTCCATCGGCGCGTATCCGGCCCTCGCCGCCCCGACGCCCGCCTTGCGGAGCCGCTACATCGGCGCGCTGTCCACCTGCCAGACAGCGGGCTGGGCCGTCGGCCCCAGCGTCGGCACGGCGCTGTTCGAGTACGTCGGTGGCGCGGTCTGGGTGATGTGCGCGGGTCTCGGCGTGCTCGCCTGTCTCGGCATGCGCGCGGGCGTCCGCGACCTCGTGCCGCGGTAGTCACGGTCCGCAATTTTGGAGCATGCGCTCTGTTATTCTGAACCTCGGCGTTCTTCATTTGTCGCTCGAGGTAAGGAGTCGACTCCTCGTGCAGCTTCGAGTTGCGGCCATCGCCGTGGCCGCCATGACGGCGGTCCTGCCGGCGCAGGCTCCCGCGTACGCGCAGGCCAATGCATATGACCACCAGGACCCGGCCGAGACGGGCTGCTGGAACTCCGCCCAGGTGGTGCGGACCGGCACGCTCGTCAGACATCAGCCCCGCAGGGCCGCCGGGCGGATCCACCTCTGGTGGTCCCCCCGGTGCAAGACCAACTGGGTCGAGATCAGGACCGACTCCAAGGTGAGCGGCACCATCTACGTGCACACGGTGGACAACAGGAGGGACGCGTACGACTTCAAGCCGGGCAACAACGGCCGTCACTGGGGCAACATGCTCCGAGCCCCCAGAACCTGCGCCTGGGGCAGGGTCGAGGTGGAGTGGAACGCCGGCCGCCGCAGCGTCCAGACCGGCTCCGGCGGCACCGCGAAGGCGTGCGGCTGAGCGGCACTCCGGGGAATCGTTCACGGTCCCGGCCGGCCGGGACGGACCTCTGACCTGTGCGCCCGATCGAGCGCGCCCTCGGTGAGATCCGTGGTGCGAACCGGGGCGGCCGATGTCGCGTATCCCATGCAGTACGGAGGGCGCGCGCAGGGCCCGGTGCCGGGGGCGCGCTCTCGAGCGGGACGGAGAGGGGGACATATCGCCACATCGTCGCTGCGCCCGTCCTTGCTTGAAAGAGCTTCAACGAGCGAGATGAGAGTCACGACATGTCTGTAGCCACGATTGCCCCGCGGATTGCGATCAAGAACGTGACCCCCGAAGTCTCCAGCGCGATGAGCGCCCTGCACGAGGCCGCTCTGGCCGCGGCGCAGGCGGCGGACATCGCGCCGGGACTGCTCCAGCTGATCAAGATTCGCGCGTCCCAGATCAACGGCTGTTCCCTCTCGCTCGACCGGCACACCCAGGACGCGCGGGCCATGGGGGAAGGGGAGCAGCGCATCCGCGAGTTGCGGGCCTGGCGGAACAGCAAGCTCTTCAACGGCAGGGAGCGCGCCGCGCTGTCGCTGACCGAGGCGATCACCCTCGTCTTCGCGGGGCAGGTCCCGAACGAGGTGTACGCCGAGGCGGCGAGGCAGTTCGAGGAGACCCAGCTCGCGGCGCTGATCTGGGCCGCGACAGTGATCAACGCGCACAACCGGATCGCCATCACCACCCGCCTGGAGGGCAGCGGCGCGCCGCCCGACGCGGACGTCCGTGGAGCGGCGGCCGTAGGGAGCCGGAGCATGTGGTGGACGTCCGCTCGGGTGGCGGCTCAAGACCTTCCCGCCTGAGGATCTCCGTGCGATCCCTGGGGCGGTCAGGTGCCGGCACTCGAGGGTGAGCCCACCCTGGTGCCGACGCTTCTCAGGAGGTTGTCGCCTTGGCGGGGGCGGGCGCGAGATGTCGGGGTGGTCGCGCGTACATCACCCGATGTTAGCGCTCGCGCGACGGCGGATGATGCGTGGAGCAATGCCCGTCCCTTTTCGATCGCACGAAACAGGAAGGCATGTCCATGCGACCTCCGCGCCGGTTACGGCGATGGCTCACGCCTTACTTGCTGAGCCTGATCGCGCTCGTCACCGCGCTCGCCGCGGGCGTGTTCACCAGCACCCCGGCGAACGCCGGGATGCCGACGGTGACCACGCCCCCGACCAAGCCGACGATCAAACCCGTCCCGACGCTCCCTCCCATCACCATCGCCCCCACCCCGCCGACGACGCCCACGACGCTCGTCATGGCGGGGCTCGGCGACAGCTACTCGAGTGGTGAAGGCGCGAGCAAGACCAGCGTCTACAAGGGGAAGTCCGACGGCACCGAGGACTACCGGCATCAGTCCGGGCTCGCGCCGATCCATGTGGCGTGGAGCCTCCTGGAGGCGGGCCGCCATCCGGGCAGCCCGTACAAGCTCCTGCCGTGGGAGATCCGTTCCACCTGGGCCCAGGACAAGTTCGTCTTCAACGCCTCCTCGGGAGCCGAGACCAAGCACCTCAAGAACCCGCAGCGGGAAGACGACGACGACCCCAACAGCCCGATCAGGAACCCGCGCCAGCTGGACGGAATCTCGGACGCCGACATCGTCTACTTCGGCTTCGGCGGCAACGACGCCGGCTTCGGCCCGCTGGTGGCCACCGCGCTGGAGATGTTCGTCCGCGGGCGGAACATCTTTCCTTTTGAGTGGAAGGAGTCGCAGGAGTGGGCCGTCAAGCTTGAGCTGAAGCGGTTGGAGCATCGGCTGGGACAGGTCTCGGCGAACGTCGAACAGGCCCTGGTGAACACGCACGCGGGGGCGAGCAAAGCGGCGATCGTCGTGGCGCTCTACCCGCTGGGCGTCAAGCCGTCAGGCAACACCGACTCGGCCCACATCGCCGGCAAGACCATGGACAGGATGTATCCGTTCGCCGTCCGCGTGAACCAGTCGATCAAGGACGCGGTCGCACGCTTCCGCGCCAGGTTCCCCGGCGTCAAGGTCGCCGTGTTCGACCCGAATACGGCCGGGCCGAACGGCACCAGCGTGGTGGCCGGTCACGAGCTCGGCACGGCGGAACCGTACTTCAACGAGGCGAAGTTCCGGGGGAAGGGGTACGCGGCGGCGAACGGGGCGTTCAAGGCGCTCCAGGAGAGTTTCCACCCGAACGAGCCGGGCTCCGTGGCCATCGGCAGGGCGCTGGCGACCTTCATGGCCGGTCAGTTCCCCGAGTGGTTCCCGAACGGGCCCAACTCCTCCGAGGTCACGATCGACGCGCAGGCCTCCGCCGCGGACCCGGACGCCGACCAGGCGCTAGAGGAATGGGTGAAGGCGAATCCTGGGCAATTGTGCGAAGGCACCCACATCGACAGCATCTGCCACTTCATCGGGCCGGACGGCACGATCAAGTTCCCGGTCGACGTGGTGACGGATCCGCTCCCGCTGCCACCGATCGATGAGGCCGTGGTGGTCGGCGGCGGCGGCGTCAACGGCAGTCCTCCGTCACCGGGGACCTGGATTCCCGCCTCCTACCCGTCGGGCGGCGGCGTCGGCGGCGGTACGGGCGGCAGCGGCGGTACGGGCGGCAGCGGCGGTACGGGCGGCAGTGGTGGCTCCGGCGGGACCGGTGGCTCGGGTGGCTCCGGCGGCTCCGGTGATGGCGGCGGCTCAGGCGACGGCGGCTCAGGCGGGACCGGCGGTACTGGTGGCACAGGCGGAACCGGTGGCACCGGTGGTGGTGGCGGAGTGACGAACACCCCCACCGGCGATCCCTGCCAGCCCACCGCCGTGGACCCGGGCATCTCGGGCGGCTGGGCCATGCAGGTCCAGACCTCCGTCATGCGCGGCGGCGGCCTGCAACTGCCCGTCAACCTCGTCTGGGTGCAGTTCTCCGTGCCGTCCCAACCGGCCAACCCCTGCAATGACCCCAGCATCGATGACAACGACGACATCACCGACATAACCGACGAGGAGTGGGCGTAAGGATCAGGGGCTGCCGGGCGGGCTCGCACCGCCCGGCAGCCAGGCCGGGCTCACCCTGCCCCCGGGTTGTCGCCCGGACCGGTCAGCCGTCTGGCCAGCGCCACCCGCGAACGTACGCCGAACTTGCTGAAGATGCGCGCGACATGCGTCTCCACCGTCTTCTGGCTGACCTGCAGGCGCTCGGCCACCTCCCGGTTGGTCAGCCCTTGGCCGACGAGCTCGGCCACCTGACGCTCCCGCTCGGTCAGCTCCGGCGGTCCGCCGATCCTCCACCCCGCGCGCCGGGGGCCCTGGGCCGCGAGCTGCCGCTCCACCCGGGCGAGCTGACCGGCGAGCCAGTCGGCTCCCGACTCCTTGTAGGCAGCCTTGGCCAGGCCGATCTCGGCGCGGCACGGCGCCACCTCACCCATGCGCCCGAGGACGGTGGCGAGCAGTTGATGCGCCAGCCCCCGTTCGACGACGGCGCCGCTCTCGCCGAACCGCTCGGCGGCGACCCGGGCGGCCGCCACGGCCCCGGCCAGGTCGTCGTGGACGTACAACGCGCGGGCGCGGGCGTCGTAGGCCGTACCGAGCTGGTAGGCGAGACCGTCGGCGGCGGCGACCGCCGCCGCCGATCGGGCGAGCGCGGTGCCGACGTCGCCGTCGGCCGCCGCGCGGATCGACTGCGCCGCCAGCCGTTCCACCTCGGTGTCGCGGGAGAGGACAGAGGGGAGCGGCGGAGCGTGACCTGCCTCGGCGCGGCCGGCGGCGAGGCGGACCCTGGCCACGGACACGTGCGCCATCGCCCCCCACCACGGCGAACCCGGACCGGCCTCCGCGACCTGCCCGGCGAGCGTCATGGCGGGACGTACGCCGTGCCGCCACAACACCGGCAGCAACATGACGCTCCGGGCCATCGCCAGGGTCTCGCCGCTGCGGATGTACTCGGAGGCCGCGGCGGCGTGCTCGGCGATGTCGATGGCCTCCGCCAGGCGTCCGGTCCTGGCCCTGTGGTGGGCCTGGCTGATCAGCAGGTACGGCATCGCGTAGCTGCTGCCGGACATCGTCGCCAGTTCGATGCCCCGGCTCAGGTGGCGCGCGGCGTCCCCCGGACGCCCGAGACACGTCTCGCCCCAGGAGAGCGGGGCGACGAGTTCCACGTGGCGCAGCAGGGCGGTGTCCGGCGCGCTGTCCATCAGCCATCCGGCCCGCCCGCTGTGCGACCGCGCGGCGGCGACGTCGCCGTCCTGCAGGCAGGCCAGGGCCAGCAGCGCGTACGCGGCGGCGCCGAGCGCGGGATCGTTCGTCCGCGAGATGTGCCCGATGGCTTCGAGCGCGTGTCTGCGCCCGCCCTCGGCGTCCGCGCGCAGCATCGCCACCGCGGCCAGCTCCACCAGGAACGGCGTCAGCACCCGCGGATCCTGCCCGGCCGCCGGGAACTGCGCGCTCAGCAGGGCCCGCGCCTCGTCCAGCCGGCCCAACAACCGCGAGATCATCGAGGAGAAGGCCACCGCTCTCGTGGCCACCTCGTTCGGGAGGCGGATGACCTCGTGCAGGATGCGCCGGCTCTCGGTCAGCGAGCCCATCACTCCGGTGGCCTTCGCCAGCCCGGTGAGCAGGTGGCCGCGGTACGGCACGAGGTCGTCGCGTTCCGGCAGCACCCGCAGGGCGTCGCGGAGCAGCCGCACCGCGGTCGCGGGCGCCGAGTCGATGTAGGCGTAGCCCGCCTCGCCCAACGTCCTGGCCGCCTCCTCGTCACCTTGCTCGGCGTACCGTTCGGTGTGGTGGGCGAGCAGCGCGAGGGGTCCGCCGCTGCGGCGCACGTACCCGGCGACCCGGGCGTGGGCCGCGATGCGCCAGCTGGGGCCGCACGTGTCGTACGCGGCGGCGCGTACGAGGGGGTGGCGGAAGGCGAACCGCGGGCCCGCCAGCGTTCCGAGCCCCTGCCGGCAGAGCTCGTCGACGGCGACCGCCGCGGTGGCGGCGTCGAGCTCGGCGACCTGGGCGATGACGACGGGCGAGGCCAGCTCGCCGGCGACCGCCGCCGCGTACGCCGCCAGCCGCCCCGCCGGGGTGAGCCGGTCGAGCTCCGTGCGCAGCATCGTCAGCAGCGTCTCCTCCAGGGCGAGCGCCGCCCCCGGGCCGCCGTCGGCCAGCTTCGCCAGGGCGCTGTCGTCGGCGTCGTGCAGGGCCCGCAGGAACAGCGGGTTGCCGCCGCTGATCCGATACATCAACCGCCGGCGCCGGGGGCCGGCGTCGGACGGCATGAGCGCCGCCGCCGTCTCCTCGTCCAGCGGGGACAGGCTCAGCCGGGTAACGTACGCGTCCTGGCGGGCGACGGCGTCGGCCACCGCCGGCGGGATCATCGAGGAGCGGCAGGCGATGGCCAGCAGGAATCCGGTGGCGGGCGGGTGGCGAAGCAGGAACTCGGTCAGTTCGAGCGACGGGGCGTCCGCCCAGTGCAGGTCGTCGAGCGCCAGCACGGCGCCGCGGCCGGTCGCCAGGTGGGTCAGGAGCGCACGAATGCCTCGATAGGCATGGAAGCGATCCAGCCTGCCCCGTATGGTGTCGCTTGTCTCGCCCACCGACAGCAACGTGTGCAGCGCGGACTCCGCGAGGTCACCGGGCCGGCCGCCGTCGACGTGCCCGCCCTGTTCGTCCGCCAGCCGGGTGAAGGCGTCCACGTACACGCCGAACGGGACCAGCCGCTCGAACTCGGTGGCGCTGCCGGCGAGCACGGTCCGCCCGGCCTCGTGCGCCCGCTCGGCCAGGTGCTCCAGCAGACGGGTCTTGCCCACCCCCGGCTCGCCGTCGATGAGGACCAGCCCGCATCCGTCGACGACGGCCTCCTGGATCCTGGCCAGCTCGCCGGTCCGCCCGACCAACTCGGGGCGCAGCGTCCGGACAGATCCCAGCCTCGCCGACGTGCCATCGGTCATGACATCCTCCGGATCATCCAGGCGATCAGGTAAGGATCAGGCGCCGAGTTGATCATACAAATCCGGATGCTCGTAGTCCGGTGGCGTGCGTAACGGTCTGTCGTGGCGGCAGGCGCAGATGCTCTGTGGGCAGGCGGTCGTCGTGGTGCTCGCGTTCTTGCAGACCAAGGCGTCGATCAAGATGACCGCCGACATCCTGCGCGGCAGCGGTGGCCAGGGACCGGGGCCGGTCTGACCGCCTGCTGAGCGTCCCGGAACACGCCCTTGTTCCGGAGGTTGCTCGTCGTGGTTTCCGGTGACAGTGGTTCGCAAGGGCGTCGGGGTGAAATATGGGTCATCTCGACAGGCTCAAACGGAGTAGCGGTGCGTGGAAGTATGAAATGTCCGGACTGCGGTGCGGTGTTGTCCGGGACCGGGTCCCAGGGGCCGGTGTCCAGATGCCCGAGGTGTGCGCTGCCTCTGGAGGCGCCCGCGGCGCACGAGCTCTGGCTGGTGGATCAGGCTCTCGCCGGGCTGAGGGTTCAGCAGGCCAGGCTGCAGGCTCGCCGTGCGGAACTGCTCGGCATCCTGCGCGCCGGCGCGGCGGGTCAGAGTGCGGCAGGAGCAGGAGCAGGGACGGGCGTGGGGGCGGCGAGTCAGGGGGCCGCGGGAGCGGCGCCTTCCCATGCGGGTGTGTTGCCGCCGTATCCGGGGGTGGCGGCCGGGCCTGGAGGTGCGGGGCCCGGTGTTCCGGGGCGGGAGGTGTCTCCGGGTGCCGCGAAGAATGTCCTGCTCATCCTCGGTGGGCTGCTGCTGACGGTGGCGGCGGTGGTGTTCACCGTGGTGAGCTGGGGGCAGATGAGCATGGTCGGGCGGGCGGCCGTGCTGGCCGCGTTCACCGCGCTGGTCATGCTGGCGCCGGTCGTGCTGATCCGACGCCGGCTCACCGCGACGGCCGAGACCCTGGCCGGGCTCGCGGTCGTGCTGCTGCTGCTCGACGGGTACGCGGCCAGGCGGGTGGGCTTCCTCGGGGTGGACGCACTCGACGCGCTGCACTACACGGCGGGGATGTTCGGGCTCACCGCGCTCATTCTGGTGGCTTATGCCCGGGTCACCCGGCTGCGCGGGCCCGCTCCGGTCGCCGTGGTGCTGGCGCAGCCGGTCCTGCCGCTGCTGACGGGTGACCTGCCGGAGACCTGGCTGGTGGCCATGCTGGTGGCCACGGCGGCCTTGGACGTCCCCCTGGTTCGCTATGGCCGGG
This sequence comes from Nonomuraea sp. NPDC052116, assembly GCF_040680035.1. Lineage (NCBI taxonomy): Bacteria > Bacillati > Actinomycetota > Actinomycetes > Streptosporangiales > Streptosporangiaceae > Nonomuraea > Nonomuraea sp. NPDC052116. Next base: position 60,878 of record NZ_JBFAWA010000049.1, read on the forward strand.
GAGCGGTGTGGGTGACGGCCGCCGTGGCAGGCAGCGGGGTCGCGACGCTCGCGCTGCTGGTGGGTGCGGCGGACGCGCTCGGGTCCCCTTCCGTCGGTCAGGCGCTGGTCGGGTCGGCGCCGCTGGTCGCGCTGGCTCTGCTCGGGGGGTTCGTGACGTGGCTGCTGGCCAGGCCGGGCAAGGCTCTGGGGGAGACCTGGGCGGCCGTGGTCACTGTCGGGACCGCGCTCACGCTGATCGTTGTCCCGGCGGCGCTGGCGCAGCCGGTGCTGGTCGGGCCGGGGACGAACTGGCGTCCTCTGGCGTACCTCGTTCCCGCACTCGTGGTGGTGCTCGCCGCCGCCTGGCTGCCCTGGCGGCGGGTACGGCTGGCGGGCATGGCCACCGGTGGGCTGGTGGCGCTGCTGACCACGCTGGTGGTGCTGCCTCGGCTCGTGGCCACGCTGGTGGCGCCGCTCGCCTGGCTGGACGTGCTCTGGACGGGCACATGGGACGGACGGCAGTGGCCGCCGTTCGAGATGGCGACCCCGGCGGATGTGGCGGTGCTGGGCACGTTGGCGGCCGGCCTCCTGGCGGTGGCCGTGCGCGGCACCGACGGGTGGCCGATGCCGATGAAGGGGGCGGCGTCCGAGGCAGCGGCGTCCGAGGCAGCGGTGTCCCAGGCGCCGGCGTCCGAGGCAGTGGTGTCCCGCGCGCTGGTGTTTCGGGGGCTGGCGGTCGGGGCGCTGGTGGCCGGGGTGCTCATGGTCGCGGTCGCACCTCAAGCGTTCGCGATGCCCTACCCGGCCGCGGCGGCGGTGCTGGCGGTGCTGGCCGTCGCGCCGGCGGTGGCCGCCACACTCGGCCGGGCGCCCTGGTGGGCGGTGGCCTGCGCGCTCGTCGCCGGTCCGGCCTCGGTACGGGCGGCGGCGTACGCGTTCGGCAGCGAGCCGGCGACGCTGATCGTGCTGCCGATCCTGGCGCTGGCGGCCGCCGCGCTGGCGCTGGTGGCCAGGGTGAAGGAGCTGAGGGTCTGGGGGCTGGGTTTCGCCGCGCTGTTCCTCGGACTGGAGGCGGTGGCGGTGGGGTTCTCGCTGGGCCTGCGCGTCCTGGTCGCGGCGAGCGTGGGATTCGCCGTGGCCGGAGTGCTGGTGCTGCTCATGTCGCTGTGGGCAGGCGGTGCGAGCGGCCTCAGGTACGCCGGCACCATCCTGCTCCTGCTGGCTTCGTGGCTGCGGCTGGGGGCGGACGAGGTGACCGTCGTCGAGGCGTACACCGTGCCGTGCTCGCTGGTGCTGCTGGTATCCGGCTGGTTGCGGCGGCGCGGCGCGCCGGTCTCGTCCTGGGCGGCCTACGGCACGGGCCTCTCCTTCACGATGCTGCCCAGCCTGGTGGTCGTCTATTCGGATACGGAATGGCGGCGGTCGCTGGCGCTCGGCGTGCTGGCGCTGGCGGTGCTGTTCGCCGGAGCCCGGTTCCGGCTGCAGGCGCCCACGGTGGTCGGAGGCGTCGTGCTCGCCGGGGTCGTGGTGCGGGAGCTGGCCCCGTACGTGTCGGAGATGTTCCTCGCGGTGCCGCGCTGGGTGCCGATCGCCGTCGGCGGGGTGCTGCTCGTGGTCGTCGGGGCGACGTACGAGGCTCGCATGCGGGACCTGCGCCGGGTGCGTGACGTTCTGAGGGCGATGGGGTGAACGGCGAGCCGGTCGACCTGGTCGGCCACGGCTGGGGCTGCATCCTCACCGCCCGGGTCGAGTCCCTGCGCCCCGACCTGGTACGCACCTGGGCTTGATCCAGGTTCTACCTGGAGGGGCCCGTGGACGGAGGGGCGTCCGACGCTGGTACTCGGTGGCCGGGTCGGCCAGGGCCATGCTCTCGCGGGTGCGCGTGTGCCCGGGGTTGGCCTCGAACTCGGCGACCATGGCGAGGGTCTGCAGGAACAGCCGCCCGAACGGGTCGTTCCAGTCGTGGACCTTGGCGCCCGGGCCGGGCAGGGCGGTGAGGATCTCGTTGGCCTCAGCCAGGTCGCGGGCGAACCGGTCGAACTTGGTCACGGCGAAGACGCTGCCGTCCCACCCGGCGGCGAGGGCTTGGTCGAGGCCGGCGCTGTTGCGGCGAAGAGGCCGCGGTCGATACTGCTCCGATCCTCGGGGACGCCGAGAGCCAGGAGCTGCCCGGTGTTCCGGTGGGGGATCGCCTTACGGAAGGCTGCCGGACCGTGCGAGATGCGACTGGCACCCGACGGGGACGGCGTCCTGCTCCCGCAGCTGTCTCAACGCCCCAAAGTAGTTGTGAGCTGGATCACGGTTGAGGTTGACCTTGGGTCAGGGTGGAAGCTCGGCGCAGCGGCACGACGCCGACATGGACATAACAGATTCAAAGGACGAACCACCATGACGATCATCCTTTCCGACCAGGACAAGAGCACCCTGCGGATTGCCGCGTACGGCGCCGTGTCGTTGATGGCCGCCGCCGGTGCCGCCGGCAAGCCCCACAAGATCGCCGCCAACGGCAGCATCGCGCTGGGTTCGGCCACCGGCCTGGTCGGGCACGTGCTCGCCGAGTATCCCAGGGGCAAGGACCTGGTGGGCAAGTCCGTGGCCGAGATAGCCGACCGCGTGCTGCCGGCCCTGACCGCGGCCATGAACCTGCTGAAGACGCAGGATCCGGCCGAGGCCGGCAACTTCCGCAGCGCCGTTCTCATCGCGGTCGAAACCGCACAGACGCACCAGGGCCGGCCGAGCCCTGCCACGGCCGAGATGGCCCGCAAGATCACCGAAGCCCTCGACGCCGCCAGGGCGGCCACCGCGGACAGCGGCGCCGTATCGGAAGCTGCGGGCGGGCAGGATCGCCCGGAGCTGCGGAAGGCGATCGAGGAGATCGTCGATGCCGGTTTCGTCGGGGTGTCGCTGCGCGTGCACGATGAGCGGGGTGAATGGGCCGGCAGCGCAGGGGCGGCCGAACTGGGCGGGACCGCCAAGCCACCGATCAACGGACACGTCCGGATCGGCAGCAACACCAAGACCTTCACCGCCACCCTGGTGCTGCAACTGGTGGCCGAGGGCAAGGTCGGGCTGGACCTCCCGGTGGCGAACTATCTGCCCGGGTTCGGGCTGGACGAGCGGATCACGGTGCGGATGCTGTTGCAGCACACCAGCGGGGTGTTCAACTTCAGCGGCGAGGTCTACGAGGACGGGACGGTCGTGCCGGGGATCCCCATCCCCTACGGCGCCACGGGCAAGGAGTGGGTGGACAACCGGCTCAAGACCTACCGGCCGGAGGAACTGGTACGGCTGGCGTTGTCCAAGCCGGCGCGGTTCGAGCCGGGCACGGGCTGGAGCTATTCCAACACCAACTACGTGCTGGCCAGGCTGCTGGTCGAGAAGGTCACCGGCCGCTCGCTGGCCGAGGAGATGCGGCGGCTGATCCTGGGGCCGCTCGGGCTGTCGGACACCGTGGTGCCGGACGCCTCGCCGGAGATCCCCGCGCCCCACGCGCACGCCTATTACCGGTACGAGGATGCCGGCGAGCAGCAGACGATCGACATCACCCGCCAGAACCCCTCCTGGATCTCCACCGGCGGCGACATGATCTCGACCACCCAGGACCTGCACACGTTCATCTCCGCGCTGCTGGGCGGCAAGCTCCTGCCCGCCCCGCTGCTGGCCGAGATGTGCACCCCGCACCCGACGGGCATCCCGAACATGGACTGCGGCCTGGGAGTGTTCGTGGTGACCACGGACGGCGGCGGCACGCTCATCTCCCACAACGGCGCCGCCGTGGGCCACGCGGCGCTGATGTACAGCACCCCCGACGGCAGCAAGACCCTGACCGCCGCGCTGAACTGCGTGGACGACGCCGACTTGTCCATCGCAGCAGCGTTCCAGAAGGCCCAGCAGAGGCTCCTCAACGAGGTGTTCGGCCGACGGGGCTGAGCACCTGTGACCCATACGCCTCAAGGGGCCACGCCGAGCTCGGCGTGGCCCGTCCCCATGCTCGGCTGTGGTCTGCCCGGTCGCCGAGCTCGAGCACAAGGCAGGATTGCGCAGATGAACGGAGTCACGATCGGGCAGGCGGCGGCTTTCGTCGGCATCACGGTGAAGACGGTGCGGCACTACCACAAGCTTGGCCTGGTGAAGGAGCCGGAACGCGACAGCTCCGGCTACCGGCGGTACGGATCGGCCGACCTGTTGCGACTGGTGCAGGTCCGGACGCTGGCCGGCGCCGGGGTGCCACTGGCCGAGATCGGGCCGATGCTCGACGCCGACCCCGCGCTGTTCACCGCCGCGCTCGCCGACGTCGAGCGGCAGCTTGACGAACGGATCGAGGAGCTGATCGCACGGCGTGACACGCTGCGCCGGCTCGCCGACGGGGACCGGGCTCTGCTGCCCGACCGTGCCGTGGTGCTACTGGAGCGACTGTCCGGCCTCGGCTTCCCCGCGGACGAGGTGGCGGCCACCAGGGAGGGCTGGGTGCTGGCCAGGGCCCTGGTCCCCGAGGGCTTCGACGACTACCTCACGCATGTGGAGCACGCCCTCGACGACACCCGGTTCGTCGCCTTGATCAAGCGCGGCGCCGAAGCCGCGGCCTGGGAACCGGACGACCCGCGCCTCGCCGAGCTCGCCACCGCCATGGCCGACCACTTCCTCGCCAACCCCGCACATCTGAAGATCGTGACCGGTCTGCAAGCCCGCACCGAGGCCGCGACCCGGTACAAGCTGATCGCCCTCCACGGCGAAGAGCAGGGATCGGCCGCGGCCCGGGGGGTCTCGCTCGTCGAGACCAAGCTCCGCGCCGCCGGCGTCCATATCCCCAGACCAGACACCCACTGACCGCGCCGTGCTCGCTCGTCGCCGTGGAGACACTCCTCCGCCACCGCCCGCTGCCCGACGCCGCACTCGCCGAGCAACCATGATCGCGGGCATGCCGCATCGCCACCACGGGCACCGCCCAGGCGCAGGCGGCGAAGGTTTTCAAGCGGAACTCCACCGCCGTGCTGAGCATCCGTACGCCGAGGGTCGACCCGGGCTCGATGCCGGTCACCTTGCGGGGGCGAAGTGGGGGATTTGCGTGGAGTGTCCAGCGTAAGCTGATGCATCTCGCTCACGCTGCCGCAGGCGGCCGGTACGGTGACGCGGGGCTGAGGCGGTAAGGCAGGGGGCGATCGCGTGCGGTGGGTGAGCGTCATGCGCGGGCGTCACGGAGCGGGCCGCCGCGACACCGGCATGACCCGGCGGTTCAGAGGGGTCGCGGTGATCGCGGTCCTCGCCGTGGCCTGGAGCGTCGCGCTTGAGACCGTCCCGGTCGCGAGGGTGGCGAGGGACGCGCGAGCCGGTGAGACGGTCACCACCCCGCACTCCGGACCGGCGGCGGTGACCTCCATCGTGGGGCTGGGCGATTCGGTGCCGGCGGGCTCAGCGTGCGACTGCGACACCTTCGTCTCGCTGATCAGGAAGACCCTGGCGACCAGGCAGGGCACCGGCGTCGCCGTCGACAACCTGGCCACCGGGGGGCTCACCTCGCAGGGGTTGCTCGACCAGATGGACGACGGGTCGGCGACGGACGCCATCGTGAAAGCCGACCTGGTGATCATCACCATCGGCGCCAACGATTTCGACAGCGACGCGCTCGAGGACGACGACTGCGCTGCCCGCGCGGGCCTGGCCTGCTACCAGAACGACCTCGCGCGGCTGCGCGCCAACGTGGATGGCATCCTCGGCAAGGTTCGCGCGCTGCAGACCCGCCCGCGCAGCCGGATCGTCGTGACCGGCTACTGGAACGTGTTCCTGGACGGCGACAGTGCCCGGGCCAAGGGGACGGCGTACGTGTCGAACAGCGACGCCCTCACGCGCATGGTGAACCGGACCCTCGCCGGTGCGGCCGCGGCGAAGGGCGCGCGTTACGTCGACGTCTACGGACCGTTCAAGGGGGACGGCTCCCGGGACGACACCCCGCTGCTGGCCGCCGACGGCGACCACCCCAACGCCGCCGGCCATCGGGTCATCGCCGACTCCATCCTGTCCGCCCTCGCCGCGGGCTGATCCCGTGCGGCCGGGATGAAAGGTTCAGCGGTGAGCTCCCTGGTCAGGTGCGTAGGGAGCAGGCGCGGGGTTGACACTTCGGCGGGATCCCGCGAACCATCGTCGTCAAGAGACGGTTTGGGAGCGCTCCCATACGGACCCCGAAGGCGAGCGATGTCATGTCCGGTCCCCACACGCTGTCTGCCCGGCTCTGGGCAGTCGTCGCCTGCGTCGCCGTGGCGATCGGCGGCATCGCCGCCGTGACCGCCCCCGCTTCCGCGGACACCGGGTGCAAAGTGGACTACTCCGTGAACTCCTGGCAGGGCGGCTTCACCGCGCAGGTGAAGGTGACGAACCTGGGGACGGCGCTCAGCGGGTGGCGGCTGCGGTGGACGTACGCCGGGGACCAGCGGGTGACGAGCGCGTGGAACGCGCAGGTCGAGCAGAACGGCCGGGTCGTGACGGCGGTCAACGTGGCGTGGAACGGCGCGCTGGCCACGGGCGGCAGCGCCGAGTTCGGCCTGCAGGCCACCTGGTCGTCGGCCAACCCCGTGCCCACCGACTTCACGCTCAACGACGTGGCCTGCAACGGCACCACGACCCCGAGCCAGACCCCCACCGTCACGCCCACGGTCACCCCGACGGTCACCCCCACGGTGCCGCCCGGCTGCTCGGGGGCGACAGTCTGCTCCGGGTTCGAGGACCAGGCGGGCAGCCCGTCCGGCGACTGGCAGGTCGTCACCCCCAACTGCGCCGGCACCGGCACGGCCGTGATCGACACCGCGATCACGCACAGCGGCGGCAAGTCCGTGCGGGTCAACGGGGGCGGCGGCTACTGCAACCACCTCTTCGTCGGCACCACCCGCGACGTCTCCCGCGTCGGCCCGGTGGTCTACGCCAGGATGTGGGTCCGGCACACGACCGCCCTGCCCGCGACGCACGTCAGCATGATCACCATGGCCGACGCCAATGACGGCAACCGCGACCTGCGCATCGGCGGCCAGAACGGCGCCCTGCAGTGGAACCGCGAGTCCGACGACGCCACCCTGCCCGAGCAGAGCCCGGCGGGCGTCGCGCTCAGCACCGCGCTTCCCGTCAACCGCTGGGTCTGCCTGCGCTACGAGATCGACACCACCAAGCAGTCGATGCGTACGTACCTGGACAACCAGGAGGTCGCCGGCCTGCGCGTGGACGGCACCCCGACGCAGGACATCGACTCCCAGTGGCTGCGCCGCGCCACCGCGCCGCGCCCGGCCACGCTGCGGCTGGGCTGGGAGAGCTACGGCAGCGACCAGGACACCCTCTGGTACGACGACGTGGCCCTCGGCTCGGCACCCCTGGCCTGCTGATCACAAACCGAATGCTGAGAAGTCCTACCGTGACCTACGCTGTTCGCATGCGCGTGACGATGCGGGAGGTGGCCGATCGGGCGGGCGTCTCGATCAAGACCGTGTCACGTGTGGTGAACGGCGAGCCGCACATCCGTCCGGAGAAGGTGAGCCGGGTGCATGCGGCGATCGACGAGCTCGGCTGGGTCCCCAACCGGGCCGCCAGGACGCTCAGGACCGGGCAGGTCGGGGTGGTCGGCATCGCCGTCACCGAGCTGCGCCGCCCGTATCTCGCGGGTCTCGTCGAAGCCCTGGTCACCGAGGCCGATCGGTGGGGGATGCTCGCGGCGGTCGAGCCGACGCACGGCGATCCGGCCCGGGTGGCGGCGGTGCTCGCCGGCCGGGGGAAGACGTTCGACGGCGTGGTGCTGATCGGGCCGGTCGGGCCGGTCGGCGACGGGCTGGACGACCGCCCGGTGGTGGTCGTGCAGGGCGGCGCGGCCGAGGTGGATCGGGTCGAGGTGGATCGCGTTCAGGAGGACGTCGCGGAGGCGGCGGCCCTGATGGCCCGCCACCTCGCCGTCATGGGCCGGTCCCGCCCGGCGCTGCTCGGCGCGCATCAGGATGAGCTGCGCGCCTGTCTCGACCGATCCGGCCCGGTGCCCGTGCCGTGCGCGGATCTCGGCGAGGTGGCCGACCGGCGCGCGGGCGCGCGGGCCGCCGTACAGGTGCTGGAGCGGCACCCGGACGTCGACGTGCTGCTGTGCGTCAACGACGAGGTGGCGCTCGGGGCCCTCGCGGCGCTCGTCAAGCACGGGGTGGACGTCCCGGGACGGGTGGCGGTCGCCGGCTACGGCAACCTGGAGGACGGGCGGTTCTCGACGCCGTCGCTCACCACGATCGACCCGGGACCGGCCCGGCTGGCGCGCAGCGCGCTGGAGCTGCTCGCCGAGCGCCTCGCCGGCACGGCGCCGCGACAGCCGCGCGCGCTCGTCTCGCCGGTCGAGCTGATCCGGCGTGAGTCCACGCTCGGCCGGGACCCGCGGTGAAGCGCCCGACGCTGGCGGATGTCGCCGTGCGGGCCGGGGTCTCGGCGAAGACCGTGTCCAACGTCCTGCTCGGCCGCCCGCATGTCTCGGCCGCCACCCGGGCCAAGGTCCAGGCCGCGGTCGAGGAGGTCGGCTACGAGGCGGGACACGCCACGAGCCAGGCCGGGCGCGGGCTCGCCTCCGGCCGGACCGGCCGGATCGCCGTCGTCGTGCCGAACCTCTACCAGCCGTACTTCGCGGAGAACGCCGAGCGGCTCATCCTCGCCCTGGCCGAGTGCGGGTTCACCAGCACGCTGCGGATCGCCAACGGCGGGGAGCGCGAGCGTGACGCGGTGCTCGGCGTGACGACCGCCGACGTCGACGGCGTCATCATCTGCCCGCACCACCTGTCGGACGAGCTGCTCGCCGGCGCGGCGCCGCGGCGCCCGGCGGTGGCCCTCGGCGGCGCGCCGATCAAGACGCTCGACGGCGTGCTGATGGGGGAGCACGCGGGCTTCCTGGCGATCACCCGGCACCTGCTGGCCACCGGCCGACGGCGGCTCGCGTTCGTGTGGAACGGTCCGGCGGGCGCAGTCCCGACCGGGGACCGCTACTCCGGGTTCGTCGCCGCTCTGGAGGAACACGGCATCGAGCATGATCCTTCGCTCGTAGCCTACAGCTCCGACTGGGACCGCAGGGCCTCGGGCTACGAGGCGATGGTGGGGCTGCTGCGGCGCTCCGGCCCCAGGTTCGACGCCGCGGTCTGCGTCAACGACACGATCGCCGTGGGCGTGCTGAAAGCCCTGCGCGCGCACGCCATCCGCATCCCCGAGGACGTCGCGGTCACCGGCTTCGACGACACGGACGAGGGGGAGTTCACCATCCCGTCGTTGTCGTCGGTGAGCCCCGACCAGGGTGAGATGGTGGCCGCCGCCGTCCACCTGCTCATCGAGCGCCTCGACGGGTACGACGGCGCGGCCCGGCAGGTCCACACCGGTGTGCACCTGCTGGTTCGCGACTCGTCCGGACCGGCCTGACCCACTCCGCACCCCTCGACGCGGTCACTTCTTCCCCTGATTGTCTTGTCATTGACAACGCTGAATGACGGCCCCTAACATCGCTGAAACATTCACCGAGATCTCGGTCACACCCCTCCGTCCCCCCTCAGGAGGACCGCATGGCCACCTCACCGGCTCTGTCCCGCCGGGCCTTCGTCGTCGCGGCCGGCCTCACCGCACTCGCGGGTTGCTCCGGCAAGAACTCCGGCGATCCGAACACGTTGCGGATCTCGGTCAGCAAGCATCCGCTGACCAAGCCGATGAGCACGATGGAGTGGCCCAAACAGCTGGAGAAGATCGCGGGCGTGAAGATCCAGTGGCAGGAGATCTCCGCCGACTGGGACCAGAAGAAGTCCACCATGCTGGCGGCCGGCGACGTGCCGGACCTGATCATCGGCACGAACGCGATCACGAACGCCGACCTGGGCACGTACCGGACGCTCTTCGAGAACCTGGCCGACGACCTGGACGCGCTCCCGAACGTCAAGGCGTTGTTCGCGGCGAAGCCGCAGCTGAAGTCGATGGCCACGCTGACCGGCGGCGAGGTCTACGCGGTCCCGGGCTACAAGCGGTTCTGGCCGACGACCGTGACCCACCAGTACATCAACAAGCAGTGGCTCGACCGGCTCGGCCTGAAGGTTCCGACCACCTGGGACGAGCTCTACACCGTGCTCGTCGCGTTCAAGGAGGAGGACGCCAACGGCAACGGTGACAAGAACGACGAGATCCCGATGGACTGGTCACCGGTCGGCACGGGCGGCTTCGGCTACTTCCAGCCCAGCGTGCTGCTCGGCAGCGTCGGCCTGCCGATCGCGGGCGGCGGCGGCCAGGGCTACTTCCTGGAGGACGGCAAGGTCGGCAACTTCCTCGTCGACGAGCGCTACAAGCAGGTGATCGAGTTCCTCCATCGCTGCTACGCCGCCGGCCTGGTCAGCAAGAACGTCATGACGCAGGACTACTCGGCCTACCAGGCGGTCGGCCGCGGCTCCGGCAAGGTGGCCAAGGTCGGCTTCAGCTGGGGCTGGACGGCCAGCGACCGGTTCGGCGCCGAGCTGGCCGATCAGTACGTCGCGATGGCGCCGCTGCTGGCCAAGGCCGGCCAGACCACCCCGGTGACCTGGACCTACGACTCCAACGGCGAGAACTTCCCGTCGAACCAGATCCTCATGTCCGCCAAGACGAGCAACAAGCAGGCGGCGCTCAAGGTCGTCAACGCCCTCTACGACAAGGAGATGTCGCTGCAGGTGCTGTGGGGCGACCTCGGCAAGTACGTCAAGAAGATCAGCGACAAGGAGTACGAGGTGCTCCCCCCGGCCGACCCCAAGGTCGACCCGTCGACCTGGAAGTGGACCGTCACCATCGCCGACGCCGGCCCGGTCTGGATCCGGGACGACATGGAGGTGAAGCTGCCCGCCGACCTGGACGAGGCCGTCGAGCAGACCGAGCCGCTGCAGAAGGCGCTGGCGAACATGGACGTGGACAAGGACGTCTACCCGTTCCAGTTCATCCAGATGAAGCCCGACGACACCAACCAGCTCGGGCTGAACAACACCACGATGCTCAACACCGCGATGACGAAGTTCGCCGAGTGGATCACCAAGGGCGGCGTCGAGGATCAGTGGGGCCAGTACGTCCAGCAGGTCCAGAACGCCGGCCTGCAGAAGAGCATCGACATCTACCAGCGCTACTACGACGAGTACGTGAAGACGCGCTGATGGCGGAGTCTCTCGTCGCGGCTCGCAAGCCGGCCGGCGCCCGAAAGCCGGGTGCCGGCCGGCACGTCAGGCGGTACTGGCAACTGTGGCTCATGGTCCTGCCGGCCGTCGGGTTCGTCGCCGTGTTCCTGTACGTCCCGATGTACGGGATCCAGCTGGCCTTCCGGGAGTTCGACTTCACCGCCGGGCTCACCGGCGGGGACTGGGTCGGCCTGAAGTACTTCCGGCAGTTCTTCGACAGCCCGCTGTTCTGGCCGCTGCTGAAGAACACGTTCGTCATCGCCTTCACCACCCTTGTGGTGGGGTTCGTCGCGCCGATCCTACTGGCGCTGATGATCAACCAGATCGCCGGCGGCCGGCGCAAAAGGGTCATGCAGACGGCGACGTACCTGCCGCACTTCATCTCGATCGTGGTCATCGTCGGCATGCTGCAGGCGTTCCTCAACTCGTCCACCGGGCTGCTCACCCGGGTCTCCGCCCTGTTCGGCCTCGACGGGGTGAACTTCCTCGGCGACACGGCGGCCTTCGTGCCGGTGTACGTGATCTCCGACGTGTGGCAGCACTGCGGGTGGAACAGCATCATCTACCTCGCCGCGCTCTCGCGGGTCGACCCGCAGCTGTACGAGGCGGCCAAGGTGGACGGCGCGAACCGGCTGCAGCTCATCCGGCACGTCGACGTCCCGAGCATCGTGCCGACCATGGTGATCCTGCTCATCCTCACCATGGGCGGTGTGCTGAACACCGGCTTCGAGAAGGTCTGGTTGATGCAGAACAACCTGAACCTCCCCGTGTCCGAGGTCATCGCGACGTACGTCTACAAGATCGGCATCTTCAGCACGCAGTTCAGCTACGCCACCGCGATCGGCCTGTTCAACACGGTCATCAACTTCGCGTTCCTGATCGCCGCCAACGCGATCGCCCGCCGCGTGTCGAACTGGAGCCTGTGGTGACATTCTTCCGCAAGAAGACACCGGGCGACGTCGTCTTCACGCTGGCGCTCGGCGCGATCTGCGTGGCGGTCCTGTTCGCGGTGGTCTATCCGGTCTACTTCGTGGTGATCGCGTCCGTGAGCAACCCGTCGCTGATCTCCACCGGCGAGGTGTGGCTGTGGCCGAAGGGCGTGAACCTCTTCGGGTACCGGGAGATCTTCAACGACGAGCGGATCTGGACGGGCTACCGCAACACGCTGCTCTACAGCGTCGTCGGGACCGCGCTGAACCTCGTCGTGACCATCCCCGCGGCGTACGCGCTGTCGCGGCCGGAGTTCCGCCCGCGGCGGATCCTCATGCTGTTCTTCGTGTTCACGATGTTCTTCAACGGCGGGCTGATCCCGACGTACCTGCTCTATCGCGACCTCGGCCTGCTGGACAACTGGCTCGTGTTCGTCCTGCCGTCGGCGGTGAACGTCTACAACCTCATCATCGCCCGCGCGTTCTTCGAGCACTCGCTGCCGAAGGAGCTGTTCGAGGCGGCGATGATCGACGGCGTGTCCTACCTGCAGTATTTCGCCAGGGTCGCGCTGCCGCTGTCCAAGGCGATCGTCTCGGTCATCGGCCTGTACTACCTGGTCCAGCACTGGAACGACTTCTTCACCGGCATGGTGTTCGTCCGGGACAACGCGCTGCAACCGCTGCAGATCGTGCTGCGTGACATCCTCCTGTCCAACCAGGCGTTCGCCGGTGGCGTCGGGGCCTCCGGCGGCAGCGGCACCTCCTACGACCAGCAGTACGCCGACCAGATCAAGTACGGCGTGATCGTCGTCTCCAGCCTCCCGGTCCTGGTGCTCTACCCGTTCCTGCAGCGCTACTTCGAGAAGGGCGTCCTCATCGGGTCGGTGAAGGGCTGATGAGACGCGTCCTCACCTGGCACACGAGGGCGGGCGAGATGGGCCTGCTGCTGCTCAAGCTGCACCTGCTGTGGATCGTGTGGACCCTGGCCGGCGGCATCGTGCTCGGCGTCTTCCCCGCGACCGCCGCGGTGTACGGCGTCATCCGCGGCGAGCTCCTGCCTTCGGGAGCGCCTCGCGAGTTCCGACGGCTCTGGCGGCAGGAGTTCCGCACCGCCAACGTGGTGGGCTACGTCTTCGCGGCGGCCTGGGCGGTGCTCCTGGTGGACCGGCGGCTGCTGGAGAGCGCCGACCTCGGCGTCGTCGAGCCGCTGCTCGGCGCGCTGCTCTGGCTGGTCACGCTGTTCGTGTCGTGCATGAGCGCGAACATCTGGATCCTCGCCGCCCACTTCGCCGAGGGGCCGGGGGCGCTCGTCCGCCGGAGCGCGATCCTCGTCCTCGCCCGTCCGGTCCAGGCGCTCGTCACGCTGCTCGTGGTCGGCGTGATCCTCTGCGCGTACTACGTCGTCCCGGGGCTGGTCCCGGTCTTCGGCGTCGCCGTACCGGCCTTCGCCTCCTTCGCCTACGTCTGGGGCACCGCGGTCCTTCCCAGGGCCCCGGGCTCATCTCACGACACCTCGTTGGGAACACCATGACCATGACCTCTGCCGCCGCCTTGCGTCGCGAGCCGCTGCCGCTGACCGCGGTCACCATCGACGACGAGTTCTGGGCGCCGCGCCGCGAGCTGATCCGTACCCGTACACTGCGGCACCAGGAGGGCCAGCTGCGCCGGCCCGGACAGCAGTTCGACGCCCTGAGCCTGTCCTGGCGGCCGGGGGACCCGGACGAGCCGCACATCTTCTGGGAGAGCGACGTCGCCAAGTGGATCGAGGCCGCCAGCCACTGCCTGGCCACCACCGACGACCCCGAGCTCGACCGGGCCGTCGACGAGGCGATCGAGCTGCTGGCCGGCGCGCAGCAGGACGACGGCTACCTCAACGTGTACTTCACCGTCGTCAAGCCGGGGGAGCGGTTCACCGACCTCCGCGACGCCCACGAGCTGTACTGCGCCGGTCACCTCATCGAGGCCGGGGTCGCCCACTTCGAGGCGACCGGCAAGACCCGGCTGCTCGACATCGTGCGCCGCTACGCCGACCTGATCGACACCGTCTTCAGCCCCGACGGCCCCCGCGCCGGCGGCTACTGCGGGCACCAGGAGATCGAGCTCGCGCTGGTCAAGCTCTACCGCGCGACCGGCGAGCGCCGCTACCTCGACCTCGGCCGGCGGTTCATCGACTGGCGCGGGGAGCAGCCCTACTACTTCGAGGCCGAGCTGCGGCGGCGCGGCACCCCCGGCTACTTCGGCACCAGGCTCCCCCGGAAGCCCAGGGACCTGCGGCGCTTCCGCGAGTACAACCAGAGCCACCTGCCCGCGGCCGACCAGGCCGAGGCCGTCGGTCACTCGGTCCGCGCCATGTACATGTACAGCGCGATGACCGACCTGGCCGGCGAGTACGACGACGACCGGCTGCTCCAAGCCGTGCGCCGGCTGTGGGCCAACGTCATGGACAAGAAGCTGTACATCACCGGCGGGCTCGGCTCCGATCCCGGCATCGAAGGCTTCGGACCCGCGTACGACCTGCCCGACGCCCACGGCTACGCCGAGACCTGCGCCGCGATCGGCCTCGTCCAGTGGGCCCGGCGGATGAGCAACCTCACCGGCCACGGCCACTACGTCGACGCCCTCGAACGCGCCCTGTACAACGGCGTCCTCAGCGGCGCCTCCGCCGACGGCACCCGCTACTTCTACGGCAACCCCCTCGCCAGCCACGGCACCGTCACCCGGCAGGAATGGTTCGACTGCGCCTGCTGCCCGCCCAACCTCGCCCGGCTGCTCAGCGAGCTCGGCCGCTACGTCTACGCCCAGGGACCCGGCGAGGCCGTCGTCAACCTGTACGTGGCCGGCACCGCCCGCTTCACCTTCGCCGGCGGCGAGGTCACCCTCCGCCAGGACACCGCCTACCCCCGGGACGGCCGCCTGGCCGTCACCGTCACCCACGCCGACGACGGGGCGGAATTCGCGCTGGCCGTCCGCATCCCCGGCTGGAGCCGGCAGCCGGCCCTCACCGTCAACGGCGAGCCCGTTGACCAGCCTGTCCTCCGCGACGGCTACTGCGTCCTCTCCCGCCGCTGGCGGGCCGGCGACGTGGTCGAGATCGATCTCGGCATGGAGGTCCGCCGGACCTGGGCGGATCCCGCCGTCGCCGCCACCGCCGGCAAGGTCGCACTCGAGCGCGGTCCGATCGTGTTCTGCCTGGAGGGCGTCGACCACGACTGCGCCGTGCACAGCCTCACCCTCGCCCGCGACACCCCCGTCCACGCGGTCCCGGACGAGCGGACCGGCGTCGTCACCCTGAACGCCGACGCCACCGCCGACGCCGAGACCGACGGCTCGCTGTACGGCGACCGTCCTCCCGCCCGGCGCGACGTCACGCTGACCGCCGTGCCGTACTTCTCCTGGGCCAACCGCGGCCTCTCCGACATGACCGTCTGGATCCGGGAGTGAAAAGGAAGCGTTACGGAAGCCTTGGCTGCGACGCTCTTCGCGTCATCGAGCGAAGGCAGGTTCTCCATGCGAAACAAGATCATGAGAGCGCTGGTCCCGGCGGCCGCCCTGGCGATGGCCGCGACAGCCGGCGTCGGCGTGCCCGCGAACGCGGAGGTCCAGGTCGGTTACATCAAGAGCGTCCACCGGACCCTGGCGCAGTGTGAGGCGGCGGGCTGGAAGTACTCCGGGGACCACGAATACTGGGACTGCGACTGGGACAGCCCGTTCTGGGCGCTCTGGGTCCTGAAGTAGCCCCCGGCCGACGGGATCCCGCCTGATCTTGGTGATTGGGCGGGATCTTGCCATCACTCCCGTACCCCCCGTCGTACGATCATCACTCGCCAGCATCACAGCGGGGGAATCGGGACGTGAAGGGGGCACATGGAATCGGAGGTGCGCTTCGCGCTGCTCGGGCCGGTGTCGGTCGACGGGCCTGACGGGCCGATCGCGCTGGGCTCACCGAAACAGCGGACCGTGCTGGCCGCCCTGCTGCTCCATGCGAACCGCACGGTGTCGGACGACCGGCTCGTCGACCTGATCTGGGGCGAGCGGTCGCCGCGTACGGCGGTCTCGCGCCTGCAGGTCTACGTCCACGAGCTGCGAGCGCTGGTCGGCAAGGAGCGCATCGGCCGCGTCGGCGCCGGCTACCGGATCCACGCCGGCGCGGACGAGCTCGACCTGCAGCTGTTCGAGCAGTACAGGGCCGCCGCGCGCGCCGACGCGGAGAAGGGGCGCCACACCGACGCCGCGGCCCGGTTGCGCGCCGCGGCGGGGCTGTGGCGCGGGCCCGCGCTGGCAGGGGCCGGCGCCCAGCTGATCCACCAGGAACGTCCGGGCCTCGAGGACAGGCGGATCTGCGCCCTGGAGGAGCTGTACGACTCCGAGCTGGCGGCCGGGCGGCACGCCGAGATCGTCGGCGAGCTGCACACCACGGTGGCCGAGCACCCGCTGCGCGAGCGGCTGACGGGACAGCTCATGCTGGCCCTGCACCGGTGCGAGCGCCGCGGCGAGGCACTGGCCGTGTACCGGGAGGCGAGACGGCGGCTGGTCGACGAACTCGGCATCGAGCCCGGCCGCCCCCTGCGCGAGCTGCACCAGCGGCTTCTGCGGGACGACGAACCGGACTCGCCGGGGGAGGGTATGCACCCGGCGCCTCCTCCGCCGCGACGAGAATCCCTCGTCGCGCGACCGGCCGAGTTGCCCAGGGACGTGCCCGAGTTCGCCGCCCGCGACGCGGAGCTGGCGTGGCTGAACGAATGCCTGGCCGGCGGCGACGGCGTGTGCGTGCTGAGCGGCACGGCCGGCATGGGCAAGACGGCCCTCGCGTTGCGCTGGGCGCACCAGGCCAAGGACCGCTTCCCCGACGGGCAGCTCTACATCGACCTGCGCGGCTACGACCCGGACCACGAGCCGCTGACCACGACGGCGGCGCTGACCCGGCTGCTGGTCTCGCTCGGCGTCGATCCCGAACGGGTGCGGGGCGGGTTCGAGACCCAGCTCGGCCTCTATCGCTCGCTGCTGTCGGGGCACTCGTTCCTGCTGCTCCTGGACAACGCCCGCGCGGCGGCCCAGATCGAGCAGCTCCTGCCCCCGAACGGCGTGGCGCTCGTGACCAGCAGGCATCGCCTGGGCGAGCTGGTGGCGTTCGCGGGTGCCAGGCAGCACTCGCTCGGCCCGTTGTCCGAGGCGGACGGCCGGGCGCTGCTGGACGGCGTGCTCGGGCCGGCGGGCGGCCCGGCCGAGTCGGACGCGCGCGGCGAGCTGGTGCGCGCGTGCGGCGGGCTGCCGCTCGCGCTGCGCATCGCCGCCGCGAACGCCGCCGCCCGGCCCGAGGACGGCACCGCGGCGGTCGCGGCGGAGCTGGCCGCCGGCAACCCGCTGGCGGGGCTCACCGTGGACGGCGCCAAGGACAGCGCCGTCACCGTCGCCTTCTCCGCCTCCTACCGCGTGCTCGCCCCCGCCGAGCAGCGGGTCTTCCGCCTCCTCGGGCTCGTGCCCGGCCCCGATGTCACCGTGGCGGCCGCGGCGGCGGTCACCGGCCTCCCGCGGGACGCGGCCCGCGCCTCGCTCAAGGCCCTGGCCGCGGCCCACCTGCTCGAACACCACATCACCGACCGCTACCGCTTCCACGACCTGGTCCGCCTGTACGCGGTGGCGGAGGCCGGGCGCGACCCCGAGCGCGAGCCGGCCTGGCAGCGCCTGTTCGAGCACCACCTGGAACTGGGCGCGGCCATCGCCGCCCGGTGCGCGCCCGGCGAGTCCCTGCTCTCCGGCCCGCAGCCGGGCCCGGACGCCCGTGAGCTGCCGTCCCCCGAGGCGGCCGACGTCATCAATCTGCTGGCCGCGCTGAGGCGCGCGATCGAGCAAGATCCCGGCCCGGCCGTCTGGCGCCTGGCCGACATGGTCCGCGCCATCTGCGCCCGTACCGGACGCATCGGTGAGTGGATGGAGATCGCGCCGACCCTGCTGGAGGCCGCCTCCGCGCACGACGTGCCGGCCGTGACCGCCATGCTGCACACCGGCATGGGCGACGGCCTCTTCCGCGTCGGCCGCCGTGAGGAGGCCGTCGGCCATCTGGAGCAGGCCGTCCGCATCGCCGGCGAGAGCGGCGATCGGGAGGGAGAGGCGGCGGCCAGGATGGGGCTGAGCTTCGCGCGGGCGTGGACGGGCGACCTCGTCGAGGCGATGGCCGACAACGTACGGGCCGCGCAGCTCTTCGGCGAGCTCGGCTCGGTGCCCGGCCATGTCCGGGCACTCCAGGCGCTCGGCTACCAGTACCACCACCTGGGCCGGTTGTACCTGGCCGAGGACTACTGCAGGCAGGCACTCGCGCTGAGCCGGCGCCACGATCTGCCCTACGCCGAGGGGGCCGATCTGCGGCAGCTGGGCGCCGTGCTCCTCGACCAGGGCCGCTACGGCGAGGCGGAGACCTGCCTGCGGCAGTCGGTCGCCCTGATCACCTCGATAGGCGGCCACGGCGCGGCCACGACGCAGATCTGGATCAGCCGGCTGCACTGGGAGAACGGCCGGTGGGCGCAGTCGCGGGACGAGGCGCTGGCGGCGCTCGACGTGTGCCGCGGCCAGGGCGACCGGCTGGTGGAGGCGGCGGCGCTGGTCGCGCTGGCCGACGCCGGGGTCCGCCTCGGCCTGACGACAGAGGCCGCGGACAGCCTGGACCTGGCCGACGACCTCATCGGCGCGGGCGGCCTGAACTGGCATCTGGCCTACGCGCTGCTCGCCCGTGCCCGGCTGCTCGAAGCCGTGGGCGACCAGGAGGGCGCCGTCCGCCACGCGCTGCGGGGACACGCCGTGGCGGCCGAGAGCACATACCGGCTGCCGGAGCTGGCCGCGCTGACGGAGCTGGCCAAGCTGGAACGGCGACGAGGCGACCGCGAGGCGGCGGAGCACCGGGCCGGCGAGGCCTTGCGGCTCTGCCGGCAGATCGGACACGCACCCTGCGAGAAGAAGCTCGCGCTGCTGCTGGAGGACGCGAGGTAGGTCTCCTCTCCCAGGATGCGCGCGGACCGGCCCCTCAAGGTGCGACGGCGTCGAACTCGATCATGAGCCGGCGGGGGCCGCGCAGCGCCGGGTTGGGCCGGTACGGCGGCGGGTCCGCGACCAGCCGGGGATTGACCAGCCGGCGGGCCAGCGCGGAGAGCGCCACCTGCGTCTCGCTCCGGGCCAGCGGCGCGCCGAAGCAGTAGTGGATGCCGTTGCCGAAGCCGAGATGCGCATTGTCGGCGCGGCCGGGGTCGAAGCGGTCCGGGTCGGGGAAGCGGTGGGGGTCGCGGCTGCCGGCGGCGAGGACGAGTGCGAGGGGTGAGCCTCGCGGGATGGCGGTGCCGGCGAGGTCGATGTCGGCCAGGGTGCTGCGGCCGGTCAGCATGTGCACCGGTGGTTCGTAGCGCAGAAGCTCCTCGACCAGCGGGATGCTCAGGTCGGGTTCGTGGCGCAGCCGTTCGAGCACGTCGGGGTGGCGCAGCAGGGTGAGCAGGCCGTTGGCGATGAGGTTGACGGTGGTCTCGTGGCCGGCGACCAGCAGCAGCGCGCCGGTGTTGAGCAGGTCGGTACGGGCCATCGGCCCGTGCGGTCCGGTGTCGGTGAGCAGGCCGGAGATCAGGTCGTCGCCCGGTTGGCGGACGCGGGCCTCGGCGAGCGTGTTGAGGTATTCGCCCAGTTCGCGGGTGACCTCGCTTCTCCTGCGCTGGCGCTCCTCGAACGTTCCGGTGGTCGGGTCGAAGGCCTCCACGGTGGCGTCGGCCCAGTGGTGGAAGCGCGGCTCGTCCTCGCGCGGCACCCCGAGCAGGTGGCAGATCGCGGCCACGGGCAGCGGGTAGGCGAACTCCGCGACGGCGTCGATGCGGGTTTTGCCGGCGAAGCCGTCGATCAGGCCGTCGGTGACCCCGGCGAGCCAGGGGCGGAGGGCGTCGACGCGCCCGGGCGACTGAGGCGGCCCGAACGGGCGCATCGCCAGTTCCCGCAGCCGGTCGTGCTCGGGCGGGTCGCGGTTGATGAAGGGCAGGAGCAGGCTGTCCTCGGCCACGCCGGGGCGGCTGCGGGGGTCGGAGCTGACCCGCGGATCGTGCAGCAACGCGACGATCTCCTCGTACGTGCTGACCACGTACGTGCCGTCGGCCTCCCGCGTCACCGGGGTCTTGCGCAGCTCGGCGTACAGCGGGTACGGGTTCGCCCGGTTGGCGGGGTCGAGGATCTGCTGGTAGAGGCTGGCCTGTGCCATGACGATGCCTTTCATGAACTCCGGGCGGGCAAGGTCGCTGTGGCTGCCCGGTGCGCCGCCCGCCGCACCGGAACCTTCCCGCCCCACGCTGTGCCTTGCCTCAGGTACCGGCCAAACCTCCGCAAGCAATCAAGCCTTCGCGTGACTCATCGAGGGCTCCACGGCCGCCCGAGTAGGCTTGCACGCGTTTCCCGCCGCGGAGAAGGAGTGCCCCCATCGCCGAGCCGTCGAACTTAGCCGAGCTGCTGCGCCGTCATCGGCATGCGGCACGACTGACTCTGGAGCAGCTCGCCGACGCGTCGGGGGTCAGCGTCCGGACGCTGTCGGACATGGAGCGGGGACGCAGCAGGGGGCCTCGGCACCGCACCATCACCGCCCTCGCGGACGCGCTCGCTCTGGACGAGGCCGCCCGCAAACAGCTCATCGACCTGGCGCGGGACGGCCGCCTGCGAGATCACTGGACGCGCCCGACCGGGCTGTGCGAGCTGCCCCGATCCGTCGACGACTTCACCGGCCGGGCCGCGGAGCTGGTCTGGACGGACGAGCTGGTCCACGCCGGCGACGCGCCGGGCGCCGCCGGGGTCGGACTCATCACCGGCCCCGCCGGTCTGGGGAAGACCACGTTCGCCGTCCGCGCCGCCCACGCCCTGCGGCCGGACTTTCCCGACGGGGCGTTCTTCCTCGATCTGTTCGGCATGTCCCAGCAGCCCCTCGCCGTCGAGGAGGCCCTGGGGCTGCTGCTTCGCGCGCTCGGTGTCGCGGAGCAGCAGCTGCCTCAGGACCTCCCCGGGCGTGCCTCCTTGTACCGATCGCTGCTGCGGGACAGGCGCGTCCTGGTCGTGCTGGACAACGCCGCGTCGGAGGAGCAGGTCCGACCGCTGCTGCCGGGCGGTGGCGCGGGCAGGGCGCTGGTGACCAGCCGGCGGCTGCTGGCCGGTCTGGAGGGCGTACGCAGACTGAGCATGGGACCCTTGCCGCTGCTGGAAGCCACCGAACTGCTGACCGGGATCGTGGGCGAACGCTCCGTTTCGGACGGGGAACCGGCGCTCACCCAGCTCGCGCAGCTGTGCGGTGGCCTGCCCCTCGCGCTGCGGATCATCGGCAACCGGCTGGTCAGCCGGCCGGGATGGAGCGCCGCCGAGCTGGCCGCCCGGCTGAGGGACGAGGAGCGCCGCCTCGACCAGCTCAGGGCCGGCGACCTCAAGATCGCCAATGCGTTCGGGATGTCGTACGAGCAGCTCGCCGCACCCACCCGGCGGGTCTTCCGCCGGCTCGCCCTGGTGCCCGGCCGGGACTTCGACGCGGCCCTGGCCGCGGTCGCCGGCGGGACCTCGATCGAGGACGCCTGGGATGCCCTCGACGAGCTGGTCGACCTCGGCCTGCTGCAGGACGGCACGTCGGGACGGTACCGCTTCCACGACCTGGTCCGGCTGTTCGCCCGCGAGCGGCTGCACGCGGAGGACGCCGCGGCCGACCGTGACGCGATCAACATGACGACGACGTCGTGGCTGCTGCGGATGGCCACCACCGCCGGGCGATGGTTCGAGCCCGCCTACGGCCGTCCCGAGCGGCCCGACCCCGACCTCGCCGCCCTGTCGTCGCCGGAGGAGGCCGAGAACTGGCTGCGGGTGAACGCGGACAACTGGCTTAGCGCGTTGCGGCAGGCGGCGAGTGGCGGCCGGCACTCCCTCGTTCTCGACTGCGCCGAGTCGATGCACTGGTTCTCCGACCGGTGGATCCACGCGCCGCATTGGCAGGAGGTGTTCACGCTGGGCGCCGAGGCCGCCGCCGCCCTCGGTGATCCGGCGCAGCACGCCACTCAGCTCAACTACCTGGCGTGGGTGCATCTGGTGCCGCCCGCCGACCCGGAGACCACGCTGCGGTACGCGGCGCAGGCGCTGGATCTGGCCACCCGGAGCGGCACCACGGCACAGATCGCCTGGGCCCGCCAGTACGCCTCGGTCGCGCTCCGCCTGCTCGGACGGCTCGACGAAGCCGCCGCGGCGGCGGCCCAGGCGGCGGAGATGTTCAAGGCCGGCGACGACACCGACGCGTACTGTCAGAGCCTCAGCACCTTGGGCGACTGCCTTCGTGACGGCGGGCGTCACCAGGAGGCGCTGGAGCAGTACCGGAAGATGCGCGACCTGCTGGACGACGACCGATCGGGGATGACACCGGGCATCGCGGCCTTCACCCGGCCGCACACGCTGGCCCGGATCGGCCACTGCCTGGGACTGCTCGGCCGCCGGGGCGAGGCGATCGCCGTACTCACCGAGGCGATCGCTCTCATGGAGCAGCTCCAGTTCTCCAACAACCCGCACGCCCGAGCCCTGGAGACGCTGGCCGCCGTCCTGGCCGACGAGGGCCGGACCGAGGAGAGCCGCCGGGCCTACGCGCGCGCGGCCGAGGTGTTCGAGGCGATCGGTGACCCCGAGGCGGCCGGCCGCTGCCGTGACCTGAGCCGCTGAGATTCTGCATGCTGTTCTGCATGGTCCTGCCCGTCGCCCGCGACTTGAATGGAGCGCGCAGGACAGGCGTCGGGCCTGTCCATCCAGGTCAGGAGTGACCATGACGACCATCAGGAACATCGTGCTCGTGCACGGTGGTTTCGTGGACGGATCCGGCTGGCAGGGCGTCTACGACGAGCTCTCCAGGGAGGGTTTCCGCATCCGGATCGTGCAGAACCCGACGATCTCGCTGGAAGGCGACGTCGCCGCGACCCGCCAGGTCCTGGACAGTCTGGACGGCCCGGCCGTCCTCGTCGGTCACTCCTACGGCGGGGCCGTCATCAGCGAGGCCGGTACGCACCCCAACGTCGCGGCACTGGCGTACATCGCCGCATTCGCCCCCGACAAGGGCGAATCGGTCAACACGCTCATCGCCGACCCGCCGCCCGGGGCGCCGGTGCCGCCCATCCTGCCCCCGCGCGACGGCTTCCTCTCCCTCGACCGCGACAAGTTCCACGGCGCGTTCGCCGCCGACCTGCCCGCGCGGCTGGCCGCGTTCATGGCCGACGCGCAGGTCCCCTGGGGTGTGGACGCCCTCGGCGGGGCGGTCACCGAACCGGCCTGGCGGCACAAGCCGAGCTGGTACCTGGTGGCCACCGAGGACCGCATGATCCCGCCTCCCGCCCAGCGGGCCATGGCCGAGCGCGCCGGATCGTCCGTCGTGGAGGCCATCGGCAGCCACGCCGTGTACGTCTCGCAGCCCGCCACCGTCGCCGACCTCATCCGCCAAGCCGCCGCCTGAGCCCGCCGCCGCCGGCACCCGGTCGCGGCTACGGACCGGATGATCCCTGTCCCGCCAGGCTGCCGCGCCGCGTTCGCTGCCGGCGGCCTGGCCACCGCGCCGCGCGGGCCACCCGGATCGGACCGGCCTGGCCTGGTCAAGGAAATCCCTCGTCGCGGGGATGTTTTCGCGCGTCGGTGACCGCCGTCCCAAGGGGCGGAAAGGTTGTGTCCAGAGATGCGGCACGCCGGCATCAGCGGGGGCGCGGCGGGCACGGTGCTTCGGGGTACGCAACCTGCCGCCGGACCTCGGGGGACGCATGAAAGTCGGTCTCGGCCTGCCCGTCGGCGAGCCCGCGGCCCTGCTGGAGTGGGCCCGGCTCGCGGACCAGGGCCCGTTCAGCACGCTCGGCTTGCTGGACCGTCTCGTCTACGACAATCCCGAGCCGCTGGTGGCCCTGGCCGTGCTCGCGGGGGCGACCACCAGAATCCGCCTGCAGACCGAGGTGCTGCTCGCCCCGATCCGCGAGCCGGCGCTGCTGGCCAAGCAGTGCGCGACCCTGGACCGCATGTCAGGAGGGCGCTTCACGCTCGGCATCGGCTTGGGGGCACGCAGGGACGACTATGAGGCCGTGGGCGCGGATGTGCACCGGCGCGGGGCGCGGCTGGAGGAGATCCTGGGGCTGATGCGCCGCGTCTGGTCGGGCGAGCCGTACGGCGAGGGGATCGGCCCGATCGGGCCTGGGCCCGCCCGCCGGGGCGGCCCGGAAGTGCTGTTCGGTGCTTTCAGTCCCGCCGGGATCCGTCGGGCCGCCCGCCTGGGCGACGGTTTCCTGTGCGCGGCGCACCTCGCCGACGCCGAGACTCTGTTCCGGTCCATTGAGACGGAGTGGCAGGCTCAGGGACGCTCGGGCCGTCCCCGGTTGGTCGCCCAGTTCAACGCCGCGCTGGGGCCCGATCATCTGATCAAGGAAGCGCGTGACCGGCTGCACGACTATTACGGCGGCCCCCACTACATGAACCTGCCGGCGGGCTTCGCGGAGGGCGCGGTGGCGAGCATGCTCACCACGTCCGGCCAGATCCGCGACACGGCGATCCGGATGGCGGACATCGGCGCCGACGAGGTCATGTTCTACTGCTGGGCCTCGGACGTGACCCAGGTGGATCGCTTCGCCGGCACGCTCGGCGGCGCCTGAAAGCCGCTGCGGCGGGACACCGACGTCGGCGCCGGGAGCGCATCGTGATGCGCCGACCCATGGGGCCTGAGCTGCGTGGATGAGGCTCTTCCCAGGTGCAATTCACCGCAAAGACATCCTCTGGCGCTCAACTGGTCATCGGCTGTCGTCACGATCGGCGAATGCACCGCTCACATGCCTTCCGGATGACCGCGGCCGCCGCCGGCGCCGCTCTCTCACTCGCCTTGCTCGCCGTTCCCGCCCAGGCGACGATTTCGCAGGACAACGGGACCAAGGGCGTCAGCCTGGCCTTCCTCGGCCGGTTCTCGACCGGGTCGGTCGGCACCGGGGCCTCGGAGATCACCTCCTACGACCCCGCCACCAAGCGCGCCTTCGTGGTGAACGCTCAGGCGGGAACGGTGGACGTCCTGGACATCCGCGACCCGCGCAACCCGAAGCGGGTCACCTCCCTGGCCGCTCCCGGAGCGAACAGCGTCGCGGTGAGCAGGGGCCTGGTGGCCGTCGCGCAGCAGGCGGCGAAGAAGACCGGCCAGGGGAAGGTGACGCTCTTCCAGGCCGGTTCCGGCAAGAAGCTCAAGGAGTTCCCCGTGGGGGCGCTTCCCGACATGGTGACCTTCAGCGAGGACGGCCGCCGGCTGGTCGTCGCCAACGAGGGCGAGCCGGAGTCGTACTGCGCGGGCGCCGTCGACGACCCCGAGGGGTCGGTGAGCGTCATCGACGTGAGGCGCGGCACCGTACGCACCGCGGACTTCCGGGCCTTCAACGACCGGGCCGACGCGCTCCGGGCCGCGGGCGTGCGCATCTCCGGTCCGGGCGCGACGGTGGCCCAGGACCTGGAGCCGGAGTACATCACCGTGGCCGGTGACACGGCGTGGGTGACGTTGCAGGAGAACAACGCGGTGGCGATCGTCGATCTCGGCCGCGCCAAGGTTCAGCGGATCGTGCCACTCGGCCTGAAGGACTTCGGCACGGTGGGCCTGGACGCCTCCGACAAGGACGGGAAGATCGACATCCGTCCCCGGGCCGGCGTCAAGGGGATGTACATGCCCGACTCGGTCGCGCACTTCCGCTCGAAGGGGGAGACGTACCTCGTCACCGCCAACGAGGGAGACGGCCGTGACTGGGACTGCCACACGGACGAGGTGCGCGTGAAGGACCTGACGCTGTCGGCAGAGGCGTTCCCGAACGCCGCCGCGCTGAAGAAGGACGCGGAGCTCGGCCGCCTGACCGTGGCCGCGGACTCGCCGAAGGACGCCTCGGGCGCCTATCGGCAGCTGAACGCCTTCGGCGCCCGCTCGATCTCCGTACGCTCCGCCACGGGCGCGCTGGTCTGGGACTCGGGGGACGAGCTCGAGCAGCTGATCGCCCGGGAGCTGCCCAAGGAGTTCAACGCCGACAACGAGGAGAACGGCTCCTTCGACAGCCGCAGCGACAACAAGGGCCCGGAGCCCGAGGGCGTCGCGGTGGGTCAGGTGCGGGGGAGGACGTACGCGTTCGTCGGGCTTGAGCGGGTCAGCGGCGTGGTCGCCTACGACGTGACCGACCCCCGGCGCCCGGCCCTCGTCGACTATCTCAACACGCGCGACTTCGCCGGATCCGTCGAGGACGGGACCGCCGGCGACGTCGGCCCGGAGGGTGTCTTCTTCGTGTCCGCCGCGGACAGCCCGACCCGCCGGCCGCTGCTGATCGTGGGCAACGAGGTGAGCGGGACCACGGCCATCTACGAGATCCGGTAGACGGCCTCAGCCGGCTCCTGACGCGCCGTATGTCGGGGTTCGCGAGGTAACGTCATCGTCACAGGTGCCGCTCGCGGTGATCTGCGCAGGTCGCGTTCTCGAATGCGCGGCAGAAACCTGACTGGAGGTCGCTCATGGCTCGACGAATCTCCCTCCTGCTCGTCCTGGCCGTCTCGGCGCTGGCGCTGCTCGCCGGCACCGTCGCCGGGCCCGCCAACGCCGCGACGGCCATCGAGTACGGGCTGATGCCCGCTCTGGTGCCCTGAGAGAAGACAGAAGGGCGGATGTCCGGCATCCGCCCTTCCCGGCCCGACGGCGGACGGCCTTCAGTCGGCGACGAGGCGGGTCTGATCGGCCTGCTCGCGCTGGCGGCGCAGCTCGTAGGTGCCCGGCGCGATGCCGGTGAAGGCGTGCTCGGGGTGCGCGAGGTAGGCGGTCGCATCGTCGGCCACGGTCAGGACCCCGAGCACCATTCCGCCGCCGAAGCGCTCCGGCGTGAAGAACGCCTTGCCGGTGGCGAGCAGGAGGTGGGTGTTGGCCCCGCCCTGGCCGCGGACGATCGGGACGCCGGCCTCGGGGACGGGGGTGCGGGCCGGGTCCCGCTTGGCCGGTACGACGGCGACATCGCCCTGGAACTGCAGGCCGGACAGGATGGGGATCTCGGCCTGCCGGTCGAGGTGCTCGTCGACGGTGACGCCGAAGGTGGCCATGGCCTGCTCGATGGTAAGCATCTTCTCTCGGGCTCCTTTGCCGGTGGGCGGGGTCAGGATCGTCGTTGCGCGCCGGCGTACTGTGCCGGGGTGAGGCCGTAGGTCCAGGCGGCGGCCTGGATGGGGTCGCCGCAGTCGGCGGGGACGGTGAGGCCGAAGCGGCGGCGGGTGCCGTCCCGTTCGACGGTGCCGTTGGTGCACAGCAGGACCCGCACGTGCGTGGTGTAGATGTCCTCGGGGACGTCGTGCAGGGTGAGGGTCTGGCCGGGATTGCCGGGGTCGGGTACGGCGGGCCCGATCTGCTCCAGGCCGGCCTCGATGATGAAACGGTCCCAGCCGCGGCGTTCGATGGCGCAGCGGCGGATCTCGGCGTTGGTCTCGCGGAGGATCTCGTCGGTGGTGAGGGTGTCGTCGACGACGGCCCGGGGGACGTGGATGCCGTGCCAGAAGTAGACCCCGAACCCGTCGGACCAGCCGGCGGTGGGGCCGTCGGCGCGGTGCGGCCGGTGCACGGCCCTGGCGCCCTCGCCTACCTGCTCGAGGTGCAGCTCGGCCGGGCGCGGGCAGAGCATGACGAAGTCGAGGAAGGGCCACCACCACCAGCCGGCGGGCGCGGATCCCGCCGGGTCCTGCTCCGCGGCACCCTCCCACGGTCGGTCCTCGTCCGGCGGCGCGACCGTGTCCTGTCCGAGGTCGTGCGGTGGGATCGTGTCCTGGCCGGAGTCGTGCCCTGGGATCACGTCCTGTCTGAAGCGGTCGACCAGGGGGAGCCAGCTGCCGGAACGCTGGAACGCCAGGTGGGCCCGCCACAGCCGCCGTACCTCGCCGCGGATCGTGTCCTGCCGCGCGCCGCCCACCGCCGCGTCCACCGCCGCCCGCACGGCCGCGTTCGACGCGTCGGCGACCAGGTTCAGCACACCGGCGGGCACATTCCGGCTCTCCTCGCGGGCGGGCACGTCCCGAACGGCCGAGGCCAGCGCGGCGTCCATCCTCGCGGAGATCTCGGCGTGCAGGGCGGTGGCCGCCGCGCCGTGCACCGGATCGCTCGCCGCCCCGTCGGCCGCGACCCGGACCGCGGCGCGTACGGCATGGCCGACGCTCTCACCGGCGGTGTCGTCCACCGCCCGGTAGACGGACTCCAGGACGCGGTTGTTGCGGTGGCCGGTGCTCAGGCAGGCCGCGATCGGTGCGGCGAACGCGCCGACGAGCGGCGAGGACACCCACACGACCCGTTCCGGGAACGGGACCCCGATCTCCCGGTAGCAGGCACGGGCGGCGGACTCCCACGCCCGCCGCTCGATGGCGCCGTCGTCGCCCGGCTCGGGACCCGGTGAATTCACGGTGGAGACCTCCAACTGAGGCGGGCCCCCTGGCTCCGCCCGAGAGCGCCGCAACGACACCGTGCCGCCTGGGACACGTCGGCGATCATGTACTCGGCGCAGCACGATACCTGCCCGCGCGGTCACTCGGGGTCCGTTTACAGATGATGTGCGGCGCCTTGACACATCTGTCGATCTCCGTACATTCGTACGAATGCAAGTGACCGCCGTCGAAGACGCGTTGCGGGCTCATCCCGACGACCTCGCCTCGTGGGGTGCCTACAGTGACTGGCTGCTGGAGCAGGGCGACGCCAGAGGCACGCTGATCCGCCTCGAACAGCGCCTGGCACGCACCCGTCCCG
The DNA here is from genome assembly GCF_040680035.1 of Nonomuraea sp. NPDC052116. Lineage (NCBI taxonomy): Bacteria > Bacillati > Actinomycetota > Actinomycetes > Streptosporangiales > Streptosporangiaceae > Nonomuraea > Nonomuraea sp. NPDC052116. The sequence continues at coordinate 89,724 of NZ_JBFAWA010000049.1, forward strand.
CCGACCGCCCGGCCATGGAGCGGGAGATCGCCGGCCTCGTCGCGGAGCACGAGGGCGGATGGGACGACGGGTTGCCGGCGACGGCGCACGTGCTGGCCCGCCGGTACGGCTTCGCCACGGAGGTCGCCGTCCCGTGGTCGGACGACGTCCGCGAGGTCGTGGAGCAGGTGCTGCGCGGCCGGTTCGTCACCACGCTGAGGATCACGTCCCACGAGGCGTCCGACGAGGACGAGGAGTGGGACGACGAGGACGACGACTGGGATGACGACGAGGACGACGAGGACGAGGACGACGACGGCCCGGGAGGCGGGGTTCGCTCCGGGCGCCTGGACATGGAGGCACTCGACGGGCTGGATCTCGGCCGGCTCACCGGGCTCGACCTCTCCTACCTGGACCTCGGTCCCAACGGCGCCGAGCTCCTCACCACCTTGCTCCGCACGGACCGGTTGCGGGCGCTGGAGCTGCGGTACTGCCGGATCGGCGACGCCGGTCTCGCGGCCCTCGCGGCGTCCCCGTACCTCGGCGGACTGCGCCGCCTGCACCTGCAGCGCAACAGGGTGAGCGCCGCGGGCGTGCGCTCCCTGCATCGGTTCACGGAGCTGACCGAGCTCGACCTGCGGTACAACCACATCGGCGAGGCGGGCGCGGGGGCCCTGATCGCGGCCCCGTTCGCCGGATCCCTCGCGCGGCTGTGGCTGTACGGCTCCGATGTGGGCAAGGACGGCGTGCGCAGACTGGCGCACGCCGCGAACCTTCCGTCCGGGCTGCGCACCATGTGGAGGTCCATGTGAGCATCGAACTTCGGGATCGCTTCTTCGTCCTGTCGGCCGGGGACGCGCCCGCCGAGGAGGCCGCCCGGTACCGGGCGGAGGTGGACGCGACCGACGCCGAGCCGGCCGCGACGGTGGACGGGCTGGACATTTCCTGGCATCCGTCGGCGCGGTTCAAGGCGGTGCGGTTCATCGACGCCGAGCGGATCGACGAGCGGGTGCGGGAGCTGTTCGCCCGGCCGAGCGCGGACGCGCCGTACCTGGCGGCGGTGTTCGTGGACCCGCACGAGTTGTCGTTCCGCACCTTCGAGAACATCGTCCCGCTGGACCGCCTGTTCGAGGACGTGCCGCTGGAGGCGGAGCTGGCAGAGCGGGCGGAGCACGCGGACGGGGTGTTCTCGTTCTCGCTGCGGCTGCCGGCCGAGGCCCGGGCCCGCCTGGAGCGGCTGGACGAGCTGAAGCTGTACGTGCCGCCGCTGAACGCCGGGTCCCGGGGCGGTGAACGGTTCATCTTCCACTCGGCGCTGCTGGCCGAGGCGTTGGGCGCGGCGGTGGCCGACGCGTTGCCGCCGGCGACGGCGGAGGGGTTCTCGCACGTGAACCCGGTGTTCAGGTGCAACCGGTTCGAGCCCGGCGACGCGAACTTCCACCGGCACCGGGACACGCCGTACTTCGACGCGGCGCGGCGGCACATCTCCCGGTACACGGTGCTGCTGTACCTGACCGGCGGTACGGGGTCGCCGGCGCTGGACCTGGTCGGCGGCGCCGCGCTGAGCGAGCTCGGCGACTTCACGTGTGTGATCTTCGATCAGCGGTACGAGCACGAGGGCGCCCCCTACCGCGACGGCCGCAAGGTGTTCCTGCGTACCGAGCTCATCTTCACCGCCGACGAGGTCACCGAGGCGCCGGAGATCGGCGAGCTGTTCAGCAAGGCGTGCTACCTCACCGGTGAGAGCGTGTTCGCGCCGGAGCTGGCCCGGCACGCCGACGCGTACTACAACCAGGTGGCGGCCGCCCACTGGAACGGCCTGGGGGAGGGCCCGACCCGCGAGACCTTCGTGCACAAGGAGTTCCGCGGGATGCACTTCGTGGCCAACGGCTACGACTTCTGGTTCGCCAAGAGCGAGGAGCTGTCGCTGGCGGAGTGCGCCGCGATCACCCTGCTCGACTACTTCAACTGCAAGCTCGGCGACACCGCGTTCCGGGCGCTGTGCGAGACGGAGGTGATCGAGTCCGACGACGCCGCCTGGATCCCGGAGTTCCTGAGTGCCAGGCGTGGCGGGTCCGTCATGACGCGGGTGGACAAGTCCGCGTTCTTCCCCGAGCCGGAGGATCCCAACGTCCAGATCTGCTGCCCGTTCCACTCCTCCGGACGCTACGACCCCACGCGCCACGACGAGATCATCGATCTCTACACCGACGCGCAGTCCTTCGCCAAGGCGCACATCCTGCCCGCGCCGATCCTCATGCTCGGCGAGGACGTGGCCCTCGACCCGGACCGGTTCGTCATCCAGGGCGACCTCATCCACGTGCTCGGCAAGGGCGCCCTCCAGCCGGTGAACTTCGCCGCCTGCTGGAACGACGAATCCATCCCCGAGGACTACGTGGTCGTCGCGGCCAAGGTCGGCGTGGCGCAGTTCCTCGTCCCGCCCATCATCTTCACCGAGTCCGACGGTTGCTACCACCTCACGTTCGACTTCTTCCGCAACTCGTGGATGGTCGACCACCAGCGGGCCACCATCCCCATCCCGAGGATCACCGACGAGGATTGGGCCGACCCGGACGAGAGCCGCGCCTGGCGGCGCTACGTGGACGACTCGCTCGTCGACGACGAGCACCCGCTGCCGCCCAGCGACCTGTGGGACGACGAGGAGGACGACTGGGACGACGAGGACGACTGACGCGGCCCGGGAATCAGCGGCGGGCGTCGTAGACGCGGTTGGCGGGGCCCTCCGCGGCCAGCTTCCAGGTACGCAGGCCGGCCTCGTGCGCGATGCGCCGCAGGGCGTCCTCGCCGGCGTGGTTCCCCAGCGCGTACGGCCCCTTCTGGGCCAGCGCCCCGGGCAGGCACAACGTCGCGGACGTCGCGGTGAACGCCCGCCCGAGCGGGTTGATGTTGTCCTGGGGCGCCGCGGCGGCGTTCGGCTCGACGACCAGGCAGGCGCCGTCGGCGGCCAGCGTCGCTGCGGCCCGCCGGAACGCGGCGCCGGGGTCACCGAGGTCGTGCAGGCAGTCGAAGAAGGTGATCAGGCCGTAGTCGCCGCCGGGGAAGTCGCCCGCGCCCGCGACCTCGAAGGTCACCCGATCGGACAGCCCCTGCTCCGCCGCCGCCCGCCGCGCGCTCTCGACGGACGGGCCGTGGAAGTCGAAGCCGTGGAAGCGGGAGGCAGGGTACGCGTGCGCCATGAGCAGCGTGCTGTGGCCGAAGCCGCAGCCGACGTCGGCGACGGACATGCCCCGCTCCAGCCCTTCCACGACGCCGTCCATGGCCGGCAACCACTCCTGCACCAGGGACGCCGCGTAGCCGGGGAGGAAGAACCTGGCCACCCCCTCGTACAGGGCGGACCCGTGCTCCTCCCAGCCCACGCCGCCGCCGGTCCGGTAGGCGTCCACCAGCGCGTCCTCGGTGGCGTAGAGCGGCTGGAGCATGGCGAACGCCCCGGCCGAGTACGCGGGAGAGGCCGGGTCCGCGAGCACGGCGGCGTGTTCGTCGGGGAACACGTAGGTGTCCGTGCCGGGCTCGTAGCGCACGTACTGGCCGGCCACCTGGGAGGCCAGCCACTCCCGTACGTACCGCTCGTCGAGGCCGGCACGGGCGGCGAGCTCCCCGGAGGTCAGCGGCCCGGCCCCGGCCATCGCCTCGTAGAGCCCGAGCCGGGTGCCGATCGACGTGCAGAGGCCCGCGAGCGCGGCACCGCTGTCGATCGTCACGCGTTCCAGGAATTCCTTCACCCGATCCTGGTCAAGCGTTTTCTCCATGATTTCCCCCGTTGCTTTGCGGTCGCAAATCTATATAAACAGTGACAATCACAGCTATATAAACGGTGAAAATCGGCCCAAGCGCACGTCTTTGTTCGAAGAGGCGGGAACCGGGCCCGGTTCCCGCCTTCTTCGTCTTCAGCGCGCGGTGGTGAACAGGAACGCGCCGTTCCGCACGGCCTCCATGGTCATGACCGCGGCGCGCGACGGTCCTGCCGGGCCTCCAGCTCCTGCGGGCTGACCGGGACCAGCATCGGCTGGCCGGGCGCGCAGAACATCGTCACCACGAACGCCGACTCCTCGTCGGCCAGGTGGTTGCCGTCCTGGTAGTGGATCACGTCCCCACCGGGCTCCCAGAACGCCTCACCGGCCCGGACGACCCGTACGGGTTCGCCTTCGAGCTCGAAGTTGATGGCGCCCTTGATCACGTACCCGTACGCGGGGCCGGAGTGCCGGTGCGGCGGCGCGCCCGGGCTGCTCGGCGGCAACGTGACCAGGATCGTCATCGCCTCGGAGCCCTCCGGCGCGCGCGGCGCCCCCGGCACGGTGGCGACGATCTCGATCTTCGGCGGCGGCCCGCTCTGGTCGGGGTTCTCGAGCTGGTGGGCGTGAGCTTGGTCGATGCTCATCAGGCTTCCTTTCACGGGACGTCGGCCGGCTCGGTCCGGCCGTGCACCAGCTCAGACAAGACAGCGTCCCGATGTGTGACAACGCTCTGACCCGTCAGAGGGCCAGCGCGGCCATGAAGGCCATGCTGGCCGCCATTCCGGCCGAGCACACGTCCTGGCCGAACATCCTTCGGTCCGCGTTCCGCTCGGGCAGGACGCGGAGGAGCCGGGCGCAGGTCCAGGCCAGCCCGATGGCCAGGGCCAGCACGGCCGGCGAACCGCCTCCGTGCGGGTGCCCGGCCGTGGCGCCGGCGAGAGGGGGCGAGCCGAACGCCGGCAGCACCAAGAGGATGGACATGACCACGAAATCCTGGATGTGATGGCCGGTCTCGGCGCGGCGGGAGGGGGAGCCGCAGAGCCAGCCGGCGGTCAGCAGCGCGAGCACCGCCGCGGCCAGGAACCAGCCGCCCAGATGCCCGGCCGCCATGCCGAGCGCCATGACGACGTGCGGCCACCTCCTGGTGGGACGCGCGGAGGGCAGCAGGGCCGGGGCGAGGGCCAGGGCGCACCCGGCCGATATCCCCACCGCGTGGAGGAAGGCCTGCATCAGGCGGTCTCGACTTTCACCGGGCAGGCGCTCCTCGTTTTTCCGAACTGGCCGAGATGGTAGCTGCCGGCGCGATGCCGGCACCAGGGTGGTCACACCCTCTGACAGGACAGCTCGGCAACCTGTGACAGGCGTCTCTAGAAAACGACCTATGCCCGATATTTCGGATAACCAACCTGGCATGGCTTATGTACTGAGGGTTGGCCCAATAATTGCCCATTCGACTATTAAAATGAGTCGATGTCTGATCCCCGACGCCCGCTGGACCGGCTGCGCAGGGCCTTCAACCGCCATGACCTGAATGGCCTCGCGGACACCTTCAGCCGCGGTGCGGTCCTCGTCGCGCCGGACGGCGTGGGCCAGGACAGGGACGAGATCGCCTCCTACTACGGCGCGTTCATCGAGGCGTTCCCGGACTCGAGGTGCACCGTTCAGTCGCTCACGATCCTGGGCGACACCCTGGTGGCGGAGTACACCCTGAGCGGCACGCACAAGGGCGCCTACCTGACGCCCGGAGGGGGCGTGGCCGCGGCGACCGGCCGCCCCATCCTCGTGCGCGCGTGCAGCGTCTCGACCGTGGAGGACGATCTCATCGTCAGCCACCGCATCTACTACGACCAGCTGGAGCTGGGCGCCCAGATCGGCGGGGCGCTCCGCTTCGAGGAGGACGAGAGCCCGGCCTGAAAACCCTTTGCACGGCGGCGGTCGCGGCGGCCACACTCTCGGGGTGATCGACAGTGTGCCCCCCGACGGACGTGCCGGGATCGATGCCACGCTGGTCAAGCGGCTGATCGAGGACCAGTTCCCGCAATGGGGCGATCTGCCCGTGACGCCGGTCGAGGTCGATGGCTGGGACAACCGCACCTATCGCCTCGGCGAGGAGATGACGGTGCGCCTTCCCACCGCCGCAGGCTACGCGCCGGCGGTCGACAAGGAACATCGATGGCTGCCGGTCCTCGCGCCGTCGTTGCCGGTCGCGGTCCCCGTGCCGCTGGCCAAGGGCGTGCCGGGCGCGGGATACCCGTTCGGCTGGTCGATCCGCAGGTGGCTGGAGGGGCGGACGGCCACCCTCGACCGCGTCGACGACCCGTGCGCGTTCGCGGAGTCGGTGGCCGGATTCCTCCTCGCGCTGCGGCGCGTCGACGCCGCGGGCGGGCCTGCGGCCGGTGCGCACAGCTTCTACCGGGGTGCGCCGCCGGCGCACTACGACGAGGACACCCGTCGCGCCCTCGCAGCGCTGGACGGTCAGCTCGACACCGGCCTGGCCTCGGCCGTCTGGGACGCCGCGCTGGAGGCGACCTGGTCCGGGCCGCCGGTGTGGTTCCACGGCGACGTCGCGGGCGGCAACCTGCTGGTCAGGGACGGAAAGCTGGCCGCCGTCATCGACTTCGGAACCTCGGGTGTCGGCGATCCCGCCTGCGATCTGGTGATCGCCTGGACGATGTTCTCGGGCGACAGCCGGGAGGCCTTCCGCAGGGCCGCAGGCCAGGATCGCGCCATGTGGGCGCGGGCCCGGGGCTGGGCACTGTGGAAGGCGCTGATCGTGCTGGCCGAGAAGCTCGGCACCGACGAGGAGCAGGCCGCCGTCCAGCGGCGGGTCATCGACGAGGTCATGACCGACCACAAGAACGGCGGCTAGCCCCGTTTTCCGCATGTGAGTGATCTTCAGCGGAGGTCTCGTGGATCGATGTCGAGGAGGTCCAGGAGATCGAGTTGGAGATCGGTGGG
>NZ_JBFAWA010000050.1:0-95970 GCF_040680035.1 Nonomuraea sp. NPDC052116
TGGGACGGTGACGGTAAGGACAACGTCGGGGTCCGCATGAACGGCACCTTCTACATGCGTACCAGCCCTGTCACCAGCGGCACCGAGACCACCAGCTCCATCGGCTACGGCGACGTCTCCGACCTGCCCATCATCGGCGACTGGGACGGCAACCACATCGACTCCCAGGGCATCGTCCGCTAACGGGTAGCCGGTGATCCGGATCGCGCGCGGGGCGTGCCGCCGACAGGCGGCACGCCCCACCGCCGTGACATTGGCCATCACTGTCTCCCTGGTGGGCGGGCGAAACGCGCTGCTCGTATCCGATCGGGCTGAGGCAGGGGAGGGCGGACAGGAGGCGTAAATCCGTGGTGTGGGCGGCGCGTGCCGTACTACAGTCGGACACGCCTTCACCTCGCGGCTGCTGAACCACGAGGCCCACGGCGGCGGCCCCGGTCCGTCGCCCTCTCCGGCGCGCTTTCGACCGCGCCCGCCCTTGCATCGCTTCTCAGCAGCCCGAAGGACTTCACCATCATGCGCACCCGTCAGGACCGCCGTCTCATGCGCCGAGACGAGCAGTGGCTCACCCTCCCGAACCCTTGGGACGTCCCCGTCGACATCTGCGCCGACGAACGCGTGCCCCTCGAACCGGCCGCCGTCGACGAAGTGCTGTCCGTCCTGGAGACCGCCGACACCCTCGCCGGCCTCGCCGAGGCCGTACGCGGCCACGACGGCCCGCCGCCCCGCCTGATCCGCCTCGTCCTCACCCCCGACTTCCACAAGGGCGCGGGCATCCCGATCGGCACGGTCATCGAGACCGAGGGCGCGCTGCTCCCGCAGGCGGTCGGCAACGACGTCAACTGCGGCATGCGGCTGGAGGTCACCTCACTCACCGTGGAGCAGGTACGGCCGCGCCTGGACGCCCTGGAACGGCGGCTGCGGCACCTGTTCTTCGAGGGCGGCCGCCGCATCGCCCTCACCCCCGCCCAGCGGGAGGCCCTCCTGCGCGACGGGCTCCCTGGGCTCCTGCTCACCGGCGACGCCCCCTGGCAGGGCCACCAGCCGACCGATGCCGAGGACTGCCTGGACCGCATGCACGCTCCGGCGTACCCGACCGGCACCGCCGAGGCGTTCGCCGACTGGATCACCAGTGCGGGCGGCACCGAGGCCGCCAGCCACGACAGCCTCATCGGCAGCATCGGCGGCGGCAACCACTTCGCCGAACTGCAGTACGTGGCACAAGTCCACGATCCCGCCGCCGCGTACGCGTGGGGCCTGACAGCGGGCGCGGTCGTGCTGATGGTGCACAGCGGCTCACTGGCGCTGGGGCACCAGGCCAACGCCACAGCGCTGGACCGGCTGCGTCAGACCTGGCCGCCGGGGTTGTCGCGGCCCCGCAACCAGATCCTGCCGTTCCTGCTGAACGAGCGCACGGCCGCCGCCCGGCGCCGCTACCTGGACGCGTTCGGCAACGCCGCCAACTTCGCCTCAGGCAACCGGTTCTTCCTCGCCCTCACCATGCGGGCCGGGCTCGCCGCCGAATGCGGCCGGATGACGGCGCGGCTGGTCTACGACGCGCCGCACAACCTGTTCTGGCAGGAGGGGGACCGCGTCATCCACCGCAAAGGCGCGACGCCGGCGGGTGGTCACGAGCAGATGACCGGCGGCCCGTACGCGATGTGGGGCGAGCCCGTGATCGTGCCCGGGTCCATGGGAGCGTCCAGTTACCTGCTGCGGGGCCACGGCAACGCCCGCACGCTGGCCAGCGCCTGCCACGGCGCCGGACGGCGCGTCCCGCGCGGCGCCACCGCACGGGCCGGCGACCATGACCTCGACGCGTTCCTGCGGGAGTTCCGCGTGGTCACGCCGCTGGACCACCGCGATCCGACCGTGGCGCGCCGCGCGGACGTGATGGCGGCCTGGCGGCGCGACCTCAAGCAGGAAGCTCCGTGGGCGTACAAGGACATCGGACCCGTGGTGTCGAGCCTGCACGCGGGAGGCGTGGCGGACCCGGTGGCCGAGCTGCGCCCGCTCCTCACCGTCAAGGGCTGACCGCCTTCCCCGCGCACGGTACAGGCACCTCGACGACCCGGTCGCCGACGTCCGGATAGGGTTCGTGCGTGCGCCAGGGTGAGCTCGTCGGACGGGACGCGGAACGATCGCGGCTCGTGGCGCTGCTCGGCGACGAGGCCGGCCCGGTTCTGGTGCTCTGGGGTGAGGCCGGCCTCGGCAAGACGGCGTTGCTGGACGGGCTGGCAGCGGCGGCCGCCGGGTTCCGAGTGGTGCGCGGCGCCGGGGCGGAGGCGGAGCGGGACCTGGCGTATGCCGGGCTGCATCAGCTGATCTCCCCGCTGCTGCCGGACTCGGCCGGTTTGGATCCCGGGCACCGGGCGGCGATCGACGCGGCCTTCACCGGCACCACCGGTGCCGCGCCGCAGGTGATGGCGCTCGGCATCGCCGTACTGGACCTGCTCACGCTCGTGTCGGCGGCCACGCCGCTGCTGCTGGTCGTCGATGACGGGCAATGGCTGGACGCGCCGAGCGCGCAGGTGCTCGCGTTCACCGCGCGGCGTCTCGCGGGTACCGCGGTGCGCGTGGCGATCGCGGTGCGCGCGGAGGTGCCGTCGCCGTTCGACGGGGCCGGGCTGCCGGAGCTGGTCCTGGAGCCGCTGGCCGAGCACGCCGCCGCCGAGTTGCTCGACCTGCGGCAAGCCGGGCTCGACCCGTACCGCCGGAATCTGATCTTGCGGACCGCGGCCGGGAATCCGCTGGCGCTGCTCGAGCTGCCCCGATCCACGTTGCTGGACTCCGGCACGATGACGCTGTCGCGGCGGCTGGAGCAGGTCTACGGCGGGCGGCTGCGCGAGCTGCCCAAGCAGGAACGCGGCGAGCTGCTGCGGGCGGCGCTGGACGGCGCGGGTGCCGGATCGGCCCGCAGAGTCGGTGCGGTCCGGTACCGGATGCGCGGCGTCGGCCGGGCGGTCGAGGCGGGCCTGCTGGCCCCGGACCCGGCCGGCGGGGAGCCGGTGTTCCGGCATCCTCTCGTGCGGTCGGCCGTCGTCCAGGCCGCGACGCCGAACGAGCGCCGCGCCGCCCACGCCGACCTTGCCCGGCTGCACCGCGACAGCCCCGAACGGCGGGCCGTGCACCTGGCCGCCGCCACCGTCGACCCGGACGACGACGTCGCGGCGGCCCTCGAAGTGGCGGCTGTCTCGGCGACCAGGCGCGGCGGCGCCGCGATCGCGATCACCTGGCTGACCCGTGCCGCGGAACTGAGCCGCCGCTCCGCCGACCGGTCCCGGCGGCTGGCCGACGCGGCGTTCGTCGCCGGGCAGGCCGGCCTGCTCGACACGGCGCAGGGCCTCGCCGAGGACGCCGCGGTGGACGGCCCGGCGGCGGTGATCACCGCCGGATTCGTGGCGCTGTACCGCGACGGCGATGTCGCCGCGAATCACCGGCGGATCTCGGCACTGCTCGAATCCGGGATCGACGACGCCCGGCTGACCGAACGCGCGCTGAGCCTGCTGCTGGCGATCAGCCAGTTCGCCGTCGACCCGGTCCGCTGGGCGCGCACCGAGGCGCTGTTCGACCGGTTCGGTGACGGGGTCAGCCCGTCGACGGCGATCGTGCGGGACACGTGGGGTGACGTGGTGAACCGCGGCCACGGTGTGCCGGAGCGGATCGCCGAGGTGCTCGCCGGGCCGGCCGCCGTCGCGCCGTGGCATGCGATGCGACTGATGGTCTCCGCGTTCTACCTGGGAGTGCTGGGCGATCATCGGGCGATGCTGCGGCGCATGGTCGACCGGGAGGCGGAGTCCGGCGCGGTCACCAGCGTGATGACCCTGCTCCAGGTGGTGATGCTCGATCAGATCGCCACCGGTGCGTGGGCGGAGGCCGAGCAGACCGGCCGCCGCGGCCTGGACCTCACCACCGAGCACGGGTACGGGCTGTTCACCCAGGCGTTCCGGGCATTCCTCGGGCTGCTGGCGGCCTACCGTGGCGACCTGGCCCGGGCCCGCGAGCTGCAGGCGGCCGTGGACGCCTGGGGGCGGCCGCGCGGGGTGGGGTTCCTGACCGAGTACGCGGAGGCGATCGGCGCCGCCGCCGCGCTCAGCGAGGGCGAGTACGAGACCGCGTACGCCTACGCTGCCGGGATCACCGCCCCGGGCGGGTTCACCCGGTACTCGCAGCAGGCCACCCGTACCCTGCTCGACCTGGTCGAGGCCGCCACGCACACGGGCCGGCACGCCGCCGCCCGCGCGCACGCCGAAGCCGCCCGGGACGCGGGCCTGTCGGCACTCTCCCCACGCCTGGCGCTGCTCACCGCAGGGGCGCTGGCGATCACCGCGCCGCAGGAGGAGGCCGGTGCGTTGTTCGCCGCCGCGGTCGCACACCCCGCGGGCGCGGCGTTCCCGTTCGAGCTGGCCCGCATCCGGCTGGCGTACGGCGTGTGGCTGCGGCGCGCCCGCGAGCTGGTCCTGGCCCGCCAGACGCTGACCGAGGCGCTCGGCGCGTTCGACCGGCTCGGCGCCGTGACCTGGGCCGAGCGGGCCCGCACCGAACTGCGCGCGGCCGGCAAACCGACCCGCGCCCACCGCGACGCGGTGGCCACGCTGACCCCGCACGAACGGCAGGTCGCCGAGCTGGCCGCCACCGGGCTGAGCAACCGGGAGATCGGGGCGCGGCTGTTCCTGTCTCCCCGCACGGTCGGCGCGCACCTGTACAAGATCTTCCCGAAGCTCGGCATCACCTCCCGCGCGTCTCTGCGCGACGCGCTGCGGATGGACACGACTTAGGTCATCTGACAGATCAGCGGGCACCGCCTGTCCGGCGATATTTGCCGTATCGCCCCCATGAAGGAGCCCGCGATGACCATTACCGCAATCCCTGTCGTCTTCCTCCACGGCCTCTGGCTGCACGCCAGTTCGTGGCAGCCATGGGCCGACCGGTTCGCCGCCCGCGGCTACGCGCCGGTCGTGCCCGGCTGGCCCGGCGAACCCGGCACCGTCGCGGCGGCCCGCCGTGACCCGCTCGCCGTCGCCGGGCTCGGCATCGACGACGTCACCGGCCACTACGCGGCCGTCATCCGTGGCCTGCCGGAGGCGCCGGTGCTCGTCGGCCACTCGTTCGGCGGGCTGTTCGCGCAGAAGCTGCTCGGTCTCGGCCTCGGGCGCGCCGCCGTGGCCATCGACCCGGCGCCGGTCAAGGGGGTCAAGCCACTGCCGTTCGCCCAGCTACGCTCTGCCTTCCCGGTGCTCGGCAACCCGGCCAACCGGCGCCGCTCGGTGTCGCTGACCCCGGCCCAGTTCCGCTACGGCTTCGGGAACGCGATCAGCCGGAACGAGTCCGACGAACTGTTCGGCAGGTGGACCATCCCTTCACCGGGCCGCCCTCTCTTCGAGGCCGCGCTGGCGAACTTCACCCGCACGTCGCCGGCCGCGGTCGAGACCAGCAACGCCGCCCGAGGGCCGCTGCTGTTCATCTCCGGTCAGGAGGATCACACGGTGCCGGACGTGGTCACGCGTGCAGCGTACAAGCTGTATGGCGACTCACCCGCCATCACCGACCTCAAGCAGTTCCCCGGGCGCGGGCACTCGCTCGTCGTGGACAGCGGGTGGCGGCAGGTCGCGGATTACGCCCTGGAATGGCTGACCCGCCACCCGATGGAGGTCGGCCGTTGATCGCGGTCGGCAATCTGATCGACAGTTCGGGGGCGGGAACAGGCATGGCCACGTCGTCGCCTCCTGACGCCGGTGGCGAAGGACGGTCGTCCGCCTCCGGCGGAAACCTGCGGTTGCAGATTCTCGGTCCGTTGCGGCTGTGGCGGGACGGCGTCGAGCTGGCCACCGGGCCTCGGCAGCAGGCCTACCTGCTCGCGCTCCTCCTCGCACGCGCGGGCAAGCCGATCAGCACGAGCGAGTTGATCGATCTGATCTGGGGCGATGACGTCCCGGCCTCGGCGGTCAACATTCTCCAGAAGTACGTGGGCTCGCTCCGGCGGTTGCTCGAACCGGCGTTGCCGGCTCGCACGAACGGCACGTACCTGCAGCGCCGCGCCAACGGTTACCTGTTCGCGGGCGGCGCCGGCATGCTGGATCTCCTCGCCTTCCGGGAGTTCGTCGAGGCGGCCAGGGCCGGCCTCGCGGAGCGGCGCCCCGATGCGGCGCTCGACTCCTACGTACGGGCGCTGGGGCGCTGGCACGGCCCCGCGGGTGACGGGCTCTTCCACGGATCGACCGCGATGTCGATCTTCGCGGCACTGGACGGTGAGTTCTTCGACGCGTGTGCGGCGGCGGCCGAGCTCGCGGTGTCGCGGGGCCGGCCCGCGCGTGTGCTCCAGCCCTTGTACCTGGCCGCCGGGATGGCTCCGTTGCACGAAACCGTGCAGGCCGGGCTCGTCGCCGTCCTGGGCGCCGCCGGTCACCAGTCGGAGGCGCTGAAGGTCTTCCGGACGGTTCGCGCCCGGCTCGCCGAAGAGCTCGGCATCGGTCCCGGTCCGGCGTTGCTGGAGGCGTACCAGCGGGTACTGCGTCAGCCCCTGACCTCGGTCGGTGGGTACGACGCGCACGCGAGGACGGCGAGCATCACACTGCCGGCTACCGCGCCGAAGGATCAGCCCACGCTCGCCGGCCGCGCCGAGGAGACGCACACCGGGCGGCGGCCGGCCTCCACCCTCGGGGAGCCGCCCACCGGCGGTCTGGTCGGCCGGGTCGAGGAGCTCGCGGTGCTGCGGCAGGCGGTGGAATCGGCACGTGCCGGAGGCACGGCGCTCGTCCTCGTCGAGGGCGAGCCGGGAGTGGGCAAGACCCGCCTGCTGGAAGAGATCAGCGCCGAGGCGGACCGGCGCGGCGCGCTGGTCGTGTGGGGGCGCTGTCTCGAGGGAGACGGCGCGCCGTCGATGTGGCTGTGGGTGCAGGCTGTCGGCGCGCTCCTTGAGGAACTGCCCGCCGCGGCGCGGGAGGAGTGGCGGTCAGGCGAGCTCGGCCGGCTCGTGGAGCCGCGCGGCGGCGTGCCGCCGGACAGCGGCGCCCGGTTCCGCCTGTTCGAGCAGGCTATCGCCCTCGTCGGCCAGGTATCGGCGCTGCGGCCGGTGGTGCTTGTCGTCGATGACCTCCAGTGGGCCGACGTCGCCTCGCTGCAGCTGTTCGGGCACCTGGCGGCTCGGCTACCAGGCGGCACGGCGGTCATCGGCGCGCTCCGCGACCGCGCGCCGATGCCGGGGTCGGAGCTGGCGCGGATGCTCGCCGCGGCGAGCCGGCTGCCTCGTCATCGCCGGGTCCGGCTCGGCCCACTCGGCCCGGCCGAGGTGGCGGAGCTCGTCCGCCATGAGACCGGCCGGACGCCCGGGGCCGGGGTCGCCCGCGGCATCCACGCCCGTACCGCCGGCAATCCGTTCTTCGTACGGGAGCTGTCCCGGTTCCTTGCCGACAGCGGTGAACTCACCGAGGATGCCGCGGCGCGGGCCGGAATGCCGTTCACCGTGCGGGATGTCGTGAAAGACCGGATGGCCGGCCTTGACGACGCTGCCCGAGAGGTGCTGCGGATCGCCGCTCTCATCGGCCGGGACGTCGACCTCGCTCTGCTCGCGCGCGCCGCCGGCTTTGACGTGCAGACCTGTCTCGACCGTCTCGAGCCGTTGGAGGACCTCGGCCTGCTCGAGCCCTTTCCCGGCGACCCGTTCTCGTTCCGCTTCCCGCACGACCTGGTCCGCGAGTCGGTCGTCAGGACCATGCCACAGCGGCACGCGCCTCGGCTGCATCTGCGCGTCGCGGACGCACTGGAGCCCACCGCCCAGGACGACGTGCATGTCGCCGAGCGCCTCAGCCATCACCTGTGGGCTGCCGGCCCGCTGGTGGAGCCGGGCCGGACCGCGGGTGCGCGAGGAGGAAACGTGGCCGGCAGAAGGGACGCCCGGCCGCTGATCGGGCTCAGCGGCGGGGTGATGTCAGGTCAACCTCGGCCGCCGGCCTCGCGTAAAGGGCGACGGCAGTAGTAGACCAGAGCAGGCGGGAGATTGGCCCACACCGTCCGGCTGATGACCACCTCCTCGAACCGCGACTGCATGGAGCGCAGCAGGCGCCGGGCCGGTGGCGCCCAGCGCGCATGCACGTAGGCGAACGTGGTGAACGCGCCGTGCGGCGACAGGCTTTCCACCACCGCGGACAACACGTCGCCTTGATGGTCCTCGCTGAATGCCGCCCAAGGAAGGCCGCTGACCACGACATCGGCCTGGTGCAGCCCACGCTGCGCCAGCTCCGTGACGAGGTCGGTCGCGTCCGCACGCACGACGTCGACCGCCGGATAGAGGGAGGCCAGCTGCTGCGCGAATCGTGGATTCACCTCGACGGCTATGTGCCGGCCGCGTCCGGCGAGGCGCCGCTGGATGGCCTCGGTGAACGAGCCGGTACCCGGGCCGAGCTCCACGACGACCGGGGCGCCGGTTCCGGGCACGGCCGCGGTGGCCACCCTGGCCAGTGCCGGGCTGCTCGGCGCGACCGCGCCGACCGTCAGAGGATCGCGTACGAACTCAAGGAAGAACGACATCGCGTCAATCCCGCTGGGACGGGCTGTGCGGGATCCGGCGCGACGGCGAGCAGACCGCCCGGATGTGCCACGCCAGTCCGATGCCCCAGACACCCAGCGAGTACAGCGGCCAGAAGAAGTGTTTCGGGGTGAAGAGCCTCCACACCACGACCTGGGCCAGATTGACCACGACATAGGAAATGACGTGGGCCGCCAAACCCCGCTTCCTTTGCTGTGGACTTCTTCTCGTACTCATTCCGACCAGCTGCCCCGTTTCCCTGCCCGACCTTACGACGGTGCCAGGCTAGATCGGCAAACTTGACGACTACGGAACTGTTCGTGGATCTGTCGTGCAGTACTCGTGAAGTGCCCGGCCCTACGCTGACCCGCGATCGCACCTGCCGAGAGAGGAGGCCGCCGGAATGAGATCCCTGTCCACAAGGGCGCGACCACACGGAGGAACCACGTGAGCGACGGTGCGGCGCAGCACGGGCCGGTCCTGGACGAGGAGCAGTCCCGCCGGCTCGCCGAGTACGGCGAGGTGGAGCACGTCAAGGCCGGCCAGGTTCTGTACGCGTCCGGCGACGACTCCTACGACTTCTTCCTGCTCCTGACGGCGAGCGTGGACATCGTCCGGAACGCGACGGCGATCGAGCCGGAACGCCTGATCTACCACGGTGGCCCCGGCGACCACCTCGGCGAGCTCAACCTGCTGACCGGCCAGTACGTCTACCTGACCGCTCGAGTGGTGACCGCCGGGACACTCGTCCGGATCGGTGCGGCGATGTTGCGCCGGGTCCTCGCCGAGCAGGTCGACATCGCCGACCTGTTGCTCGAGGCGTTCCGGGAACGGCGCGAGTTCATCCGCTCGGTGGCCGGCAATGCCCTGGAGATCGTCGGCCGGCCGGACGCCGCCGAGACACTCGAACTGCGCACCTATGTGACGCAGCTGCTCCTGCCGCATTCCTGGCTCGATGCGACCTCGGACTCCGGGCACTCACTGATGACCTCGGCCGAGCTCGCGGAGGACGAACTTCCGGCGGCGATCGCCGGCGGTTCGGTGCTGCGACGCGCGACACCGGGAACGCTCGCGGAGGTGCTCGGCCTCACCTACCGGGCCGACGGACGTCCCGTTGATCTCGTCGTGGTGGGCGCCGGCCCGGCGGGGCTGGCCGCCGCCGTGTACGGGGCGTCCGAGGGCCTTGTCACCGTACTGCTGGACCGCGACGGGCTCGGCGGACAGGCGGCCAAGAGCGCCAGGATCGAGAACTACCTGGGCTTCCCGCACGGGGTCGGCGGCGCGGATCTCACCCGGCTGGCGATGGTCCAGGCGCTCAAGTTCGGCGTGCGGATCTACTCGCCCTGTGCGGTGGCGGGCCTCGATCTCTCCGACGATCGACGCCCGGCCGTCCTGCTGGAGGACGGCTCGCGCATCGAGTGCCGTGCGGTGATCGCCGCCACCGGGGCGCGCTACCGGCGCCTCGACATCCCGCAATGGGCGACGTTCGAGAAGTCGGGCTGCATCCGGTACGCGGCGACCGAACTGGACGTCCGAGAGTACGAGAATCAGCCGGTGACGGTCGTCGGGGGCGCCAACTCGGCCGGACAGGCAGCCCTGTCCCTTGCCGCCCGCGGCGCGACGGTGGATCTGATCATCCGTGGCGCCGAACTCGGGGCTCGGATGTCGTCCTACCTGGCCGACCGAATCCGGGCGCATTCCCGGATCAAGGTCCACGCCGGCAGCACGGTCCGCGAACTGGCGGGCGACGACGCTCTCGCGTCGATCGTCGTCGAGCGGTCCGGCGGACGCGGAGAGCGGCTGGCCTGCCGCGGGCTGTTCTGCTTCATCGGCGCTGACCCGGTGTCGGGCTGGCTGACCGGCGTGGCCAAGGACGACGACGGCTTCATCCTCACGGACAGCCGGCTGCCTGCCGGATCGTCCGGTACGCCCCTGCCGTTCCAGACGAGCGCACCCCGGGTCTTCGCGGTCGGCGACCTCCGCTCAGGCTCGACGAAACGAGTGGCCACCGCCGTGGGCGACGGTGCGAGCGCGGTCTCATCCGTCCACGCGGCGCTCGCGAGCGACTGACGGTCCAGTTGCGGCGGTCAGCGCCAGCCGGGCGCTTTCCTTTGAGGCCGGTTAATATCGGCTGGTGACGGTTCAAGATCGAAGCGCCTTCATCATCGGAGGCACGGGGCAGATCGGCCGGGCCACGGCCGCCCGGCTCACCGCGGCCGGGTATGCGGTGACCCTTGGGCACCGCCGACTCCGTCCGGACGACGCGGAGCTGGACGGGGTGGTGTCGGTCCAGGTCGACCGGGCCGACACCGAGGCGCTGCTCAAAGCCCTCGACGGCCACGATCTGGTCCTGGACACGGTCGCGTTCACTCCATACCACGGTGCGCAGCTCGCCCAGTTGGCCGGCCGCGTCGGCTCGCTGGTGGTCATCTCGTCGGGAGCGGTCTACGAGGCTCCCGGCCTGCCGGTGCCGATCCCGGAGACGTGGCCGACGGTCGAGCGCGACACCCACGACTATCCGGCGGGGAAGGCGGCGCTGGAGCGCTGCCTGCTGGCGACGCCCGGCCTGCCGGTCAGCATTCTGCGGACAGGCGTGCTGCACGGCCCGTACGGCAAATCGCTGGATCACTGGTCGTTCATCAAGCGGGCGCTGGACAAGCGGCCGCACGTCGTGCTCGCCCAGGACGGGCGGAGCCGCTTCCCCACCACGGCGGTCGCGAACGCCGCCGAGCTGATCTATCTGTGCGCGCAGCACCCGGCGGCCCGGGTCCTCAACATCGCCGATGACCCGCTGACCGTCGCCGAGATCGGCGCCAGGATCTTGGCGGTCATGGGCCACGAGGCGGAGATCGTCACCTTCGCGGGCCCGTCGCGTGCGGACGGCCTGGGTTTCCATCCGTGGAATGTGCCGGAGCCGATCGTGTTCAGTATGGACAGAGCCCGTGCCGAGCTCGGCTACCGCCCTGCCGTCTCCTACGACGACGCGCTGCGCCAGGACATCGAATGGGCCGCCCTCGCCGTGGCCGAGGCCGAGGCGGGCGGCGGAGGCTGGCAGGACGTCTTCCCTGATCTCGTCGATCGCCACGGCCCCGACGTCTGGTTCCCCTATGCGGCCGAGGACGCGTACGTCGCCGGCGCATAGGCGGCACTACCAGGCGACAGGCATCGCGTGCAGCCCGAAGAACGGGGCGTCGTCGGCGAAGGACAACTCCTCGAACCCGGTCGCCAGGTGCAGCGCCGGTATCCGGGTCAGCAGCGTGCCGAAGGCGATCCGCAGCTCGGCGCGGGCGAGGTTGCGGCCGATGCACTGGTGTACCCCGTAGCCGAAGGCAACGTGGTGGTGGGCGGACCGGCGGATGTCGAACGCGTCGGGGTCCTCGAACGCCCGCTCGTCACGATTGGCGGATGCGGCCAGCACCGTCAGGCGATCACCGGCGCGGATCCGCGCTGAGCCGATATCCATGTCGTCGGTCGCGATCCGGTCGAAGCTCACCCAGTCCTGCACCGAGTGGAAGCGCAGCAGCTCCTCGATCGCACCCGGCAGCAGGCTCGGGTCGTCGCGCAGGGCGGCCAGCTGCGCCGGGTGCCGCAGCAGCGTGAGTACGCCTAGCGAGATCGTGTTCGCAGGCGAGTCGTAACCCGCGAGCAGCAGGAGAAAACCGATGTTGATCAGCTCGTCCGTGGTCAGCTCACCGGTGGGCAGGTGTCTGGCGGCCAGCCGCCGGATCATTCCGTTGTGCGGTTCACGCTCTGCGCTGCGGATGAGTTCTCGCAAATAGCCGCGAACGTCCCGGGACGCCTGGGCCGCCACACTCGGATCCATACTCGTCACCGACAGCATCCGCAGCCGTGACTCGAAGAACTCGTGGTCGCCGCCCGGGACGCCGAACAACTCGCAGAGGGCTCGGGACGGAACCCGGCGCGCGTACAAACCGACGAGGTCGGCGGGCGCCCCGGCCTCCAGTAACTCGTCGATCGCCGTATCGGCGATCCGCTGGAGGGCCGGCCGCATGGCGTCCATCGGACGGGCACCGAGCTCCGAGATCAGCAACCGCCGGAACCGGCTGTGTTCCGGCGGATCCATGTCGACGAAGAAGCCGTCGTCGGGGCGATCGTCGTCGGGTCCGCGAGGCCGTTCAGGGCGTCCGGTGTTCGAGCTGATCCTCGGGTCACTGAGGATCTGCCGCGCCTCGGCGTGGCGGGTGACCGCCCAGACCGGTGCGCCGTTGGGCAGGGCGGCGCGGACGACCGGCGCGGTGGCACGCATCCGCTGATACTCGTCCGGCGGTGCGAACGGGCAGGTCCGCTCCATGGGGAAGGTCGGCGTCTCGGTCATTTCCTGCTCGGATGTACTCATTGCGCTTCCCCGTTCGAGCCGGACGCCACCCTGGCGATGTGATCGGAAACGACGAGCCGACACCTCGGCCCGGCTCCGCGGTACCGGCGCTCACCGGGCACCACCACCTCGCACGCGAGCATGAGCCCAACCGGTCCACCACCGACTACCGCGACCTGTGCCATACCTACCTTTGCTGGGAGAATCATCGGCTTGCCGACCACAGTGGCCGGAGCGCGGTCCTGCTTCTCGTGTGTTGGCAGATGCGTCTGTTCAGGTAGTGCCGATGCTAAATCGGGCTGTTCAAAATTGCTAGACATGCGCGCTCATACTGGAAGGTCCCGAAGATTCCCATGCGCCGCCTCGCCGTCAGGGTCGGCCGCGGTCACGGCCGTCTTCGCGTCCAGCTCCCAGCCTTTCGCGTACGCCGCGGCGAACTCTTCTCCGCCCAGCGCGGCCCGACCTCGGCGGGTGAGCTCGCGGACCTGCGGATCGGTGTGGTCGTGCGCGCCCCGCAGCCGGGCGGCGACCCCGAGCAGCACGGCCGACTCGTGCTGCCGCCCGCGCGTCCCGGCGAGCGCGGCCGTGTTCACCGTCACCTGCGACAGGATCGGCAGCTCCCGGGTTGCCAGCGCGGCCGCGTACGCCTCCCGCAGCGCCTTGTCCGCGCCGGGCAGGTCGCCCAGCGCCAGGCAGAGCGCGGCCCGTGCGGTGCCGACCAGCGTCCGGGCGTGGTGCGCGGGGAACGCGGTGCCGCCGAGCAGACCCCGTTCGGCGTCGTCGAGCAGGTCGCCCGCCCTGTCCAGGTCGCCGAGCCGCACCCGCAAGCCGGCCTCCCGCGCGTCGACCAGGACCAGCATCTCCGCCGAGGACGCGTGCAGCGCACGCTCCCGGGCGGAGTCGATCATCGCCATCGCCCGGTCGGTGTCGCCGCGCCGCAGGTGCACGTCGATCCAGCGCAGGTCGCTGTAGAGCTGGTCGCCGAGGCTGAGCGAGCCGAACTCGCCCGCCAGCGTCCGGGCCTCGCGCAGGTCGGCCAGCGCGCCGTCGAGGTCGTCGTACCGTCGCAGCTGGGCGCGCATCGGCAGCGTGGCGGCCTGGCCCCAGCGGTCGCCGGCCTGCCGGAAACAGGTCAGGGCCGCCTTCACGTGGACACGCTTCCGGTCGAGCGCGCCCGCGTTCTCGGCGATCTCGGCCTGGAACATGTGGGCCAGCCCGGACAGCCACACGTCGTCGCCGTCGGCCAGGCGCTGGAAGATCGCGAGCGCGGCCTGCTCGTCCTGCAGGAAGAGCAGGATCGGGCCGAACACGCGGTGGTGGCTCGGCAGCTCCGGATGCGCGAGCAGCCGGTCGGCCAGCTCGCGCATCTCCGCCCGGTCGTCCGCGGCTTCCCCGGCGGTGATCCCCGACAGGATGTCCGCCCGGTTGAGCAGGTAGACGGCTCGGGCGCAGTCGCGCTCGGGCGTCGGCCCGCCGCCGGGCACCGCCAGGGCCTCGCCCAGCCAGTAGGCGGCGTCGAGGTGGCGGCCGGACATCTGCCAGTACCAGGTCAGGGTCAGGGCGAGGGCGGTCGCGCCGGGGGAGTCGTGGGTGGCGCACAGGTGACGCAGGGCGGCGAGCGTGTTGTCGTACTCGGCGCCGATGACCTTCATGGCTGTCAGCTGGCCGGGCCCGCGCAGCTGAGGGTCGTGGCGGGCCATCAGCTCGGTGAAGTGGGCGGCGGCCAGGTCACGGGCCGGCCCGAGATCGCCGGTGTCGGTCAAGCGGTCGGCGCCGTACTCGCGGATGGTTTCGAGCATGCGGTAGCGGCCGGTGCCGGGCGCGAGGTGCAGCAGCGACCGGTCGACGAGGGCGGCGAGCAGTTCGGGGATTTCGGCGGCGGGTACGGCGCTGCCGGCGCAGACGGCGGTGGCCGAGGCGGGTGTGACGCCGCCGGCCAGGATGGAGATCCGTTCCGCGACGGTGCGTTCGTGCTCGTTGAGCAGCTCCCAGCTCCAGGCGATGACCGCGCGCAGGGTGCGATGCCGGGGCGGTGCGGTGCGGCTGCCGGTGGTGAGCAGCCGGAACCGGTCGGAGAGCCCGTCGGCCAGGTCGGGCAGGGACAGCGTCCGCAACCGGGCGGCGGCCAGCTCGAGGGCCAGCGGCATGCCGTCCAGGCCGTGCACCACGCGCATGATGTCGGGCAGCGTGGTCTCGTCGATGTCGAAGCCGGGTCGCACGGCGGCGGCCCGCTCGGTGAACAGGCGCACCGAGGCCGCCCTTCGGGCCTGTTCGACGCTGTCGTCCGGGTCGGGGAGCGCGAGCGGGGCCAGCGGCACGAGCGCCTCGCCGTCGACCGCGAGGGGTTCGCGGCTGGTGGCGAGCACGCGCAGCCCGGGGCAGCGGGGGAGTAGCGCCGCGACCAGGTGAGCCACGGCGTCGATCAGGTGCTCGCAGTTGTCGACCAGCAGCAGGCTCTCCCGGCCGCCGAGCTCGCCGACGAGGACGTCCAGCTCGTTGCCCTCGACTCGCTTGCGGGCGTCGAGCATCGCGCCGCCGCGCAGCCCGGTCCCGGCGAGCACGGCCGTGGCGATCTTCGCTGGTTCGGTGACGGACGCGAGGTCGATGAGCCAGGCGCCGTCGCGGTATTCGTGGCGGTGGCGGCGGGCGGCCTCCAGCGCGAGCCGGGTCTTCCCGGCGCCGCCGGGGCCGAGGACGGTGACCAGGCGTCCGGTGGTGAGCAGGGCGGCGATGCGGGCGAGGTCGTCGTCGCGGCCGATGAAGCTGGTCAGCGGCGCGGGCAGGTTGGCCGGCCGGATCGGGTCGGGTTCGACGGCCGCCTGCGGCCCGGTTACAACTGCGGGGCTCCCGCCTTCGGCGTTCGCGCCCGCGGGGCTCCTGGCCGGAGCGCCTCCAGCCGAGGCTTCTGGCGCCAGGATGGGCCGGTCGGGGCGCAGCAGGCGCAGATGGCGTTCCCGCAGAGCGGTGCCCGGGTCGGCGCCGAGGACGTCGGCCAGGGTCTGGCGGACCCGTTCGTAGACGGCCAGCGCCTCGGCCTGACGTCCCTGGGCGGCGAGCGCGTCCATCAGCAGCGCGGCCGCCCGCTCGTGGACCGTGTGCTCGGCCAGCAACCCGGTCAGCCGGGCAGCGGCCACCTCGGCCCGCCCCAGCGACAACTCGGCGTCGGCGAGGTCGGCGACCGCCTCGATCGACACATGTGCCAGCCGTGTTGCGACCGTGGGCGCGACCGCGGCGATGACCGCGGGTTCGGCGCCAGGATGGTCGCCCCACAACGCCACGGCCTCGGCGAGCGCGGCGCCCGCGGCCTCCGCGTCACCTGCCCGCAGCCTCTCCCGGCCGGCAGCGGCGAGCTGTTCGAAGCGCAGCGCGTCCACGTCGGCCGCGTCCACCGCCAGCCGGTAGCCGCCCGCGACCTGCACGACCACGCCACGGGCCGCGTCGGCCGGGGTGAGGGCGCGGCGCAGCCGGGAGACGAGGGTCTGCAGGGCGGGGGAGGGGCCGGACGGCGGCTCCTCGGCCCAGATCGCGTCGACCAGCACGCCCGGCTCGACCCTGCGGCCGCCGGCGAGCGCCAGCCGTACGAGCAGGCCCTGCAACCGCGCGCCCGGAACGGGCAGGACGGTGTCACCGCGAGACACCTGAAACGCGCCGAGCAGCGTGACGCGAAGCCGTACAACCCCGTCCATTCCCCAATCTTCCCGCGCTCCCCCGCAAGACCCCAAAGCAGGGCAGCCGTGTGAGCGCCGTGTTTGTCCCGTGTCAGAGACCCGCCTCAGTCTTCGCATGCCGTACCACCATCACGACCAACGGAGGCAACAGATGACCATGACGAACGACGCCGGCAGCTGGGTCCGGAGCTGGGGCGCCTCGCCCCAGGCGGCCCACGACGGGCTCGGCTCGCTCGACGACCACCCGCCCCTCGCCGACGTGACCCTGCGCCAGGTGGTGCGCATCAGCGGCGGCGGGCGCCGGGTGCGCATCCGCTTCACCAACGAGTTCGGGACCGCGCCCTTCACCATCGGCGCGGCACAGGTGGGCCTCGCGGCGCCCGGCGGCGGGGTGCGGCCGGGCAGCGAGCGCGTGCTGACCTTCTCCGGCGCGTCGGCCGTCACCGTCCCGGCGGGGGCGCCGATCCTCAGCGATCCGGTCGATCTGCCCCTGCCCGCCCTCGCCAAGCTGTCCATCAGCCTCTACCTGCCGGGGCGCCTGGAGACCTGCACCTGCCACGACCCCGCTCTGGAGACCGGCTGGACGATCCCGGGCGACGCCGTCGCCACCCCCACCCTGCCGGAGAACGCCGGGGTTCTGCCGGTGCGGGCCCTGATCTCCGCCGTCGAGCTGCTTCCCGACGCCCCGGCCAAGGCCATCGTCGTGATGGGCGACTCCCGCACCGACGGCGCCGGCTCGACCCCGGACACCAACCACAGCTGGCCGGAGCTGCTGGCCGAGCGTCTCGCCGAGCGGGGCATGGCCGCCGGCTACGTCTCCAACCAGGGCATCAGCGGCAACCGGATGCTCAACGACGGCATCGGCGTCGCCGCCCTGGCCCGCTTCGACCGTGACGTGCTGGCGACGCCCGGTCTCGGCTACGTGGTGCTCTCCGTGGGCGGCAACGACATCGGCATCTCCTTCGCCCCGCAGGACGGTCCGCTGGCGGATTTCCTGAAGATGTTCCCTGGCGCGCCGGTGACGACGGACGACGTCATCGCGGGCTACCGGCAGCTGATCGCCCGGGCGCACGAACGCGGCGTGAAGGTCTACGCCACCACGATCCCGCCCTACGAGGGCGCGGAGATCTACACACCGGAGGGGGAGAGCGCGCGCCAGACGGTCAACGCATGGATCCGCACCGGCGGAGCCTTCGACGCTGTGCTGGACTTCGACGCCGTCTGGCACGACCCGGAGCGCCCCAGCCGGATCAGGGCGGACTTCCACGCCGGCGACCATCTGCACGGCAATGATGCGGGCTACCGGGCCCTGGCCGACTCCATAGACCTGTCGCTGTTCAGTCGCTGACCACGATCCGGTTCCGCGCGGTCGAGGCCGGCACACCGGTGCCGGTCCTCGACGGTGGACGCGACAATCGTGCTTCGGCCCTCGCCCGAGGAGAGAGGCGGTTCGTGTCCGAGATATCAGCTCTGCCGGGGAAGCCACTCCAGGCCCACTTCGGCGTGGTTGACAATGGTGAAGTGGCTGTCGCCCGCGCAGAGCCGCAGCTCGGCGGTCGGGCAATGGGCCGCCAGCCACGACCCGTGAGTAGCGGGGATGATCCGGTCCGCGGTGCCGTGCAGGAGCAGGACGGGGGCGCTGATGGTGCCGGGATCGCAGCCCCAGGCAAGGGTGTAGGAGACGTCGTCGTCGATCTGGCCGTACGGGCCGGCGGCGAGAGCCGGTTCGCCGACCTTTCCCAGCCACCCCCACGGCCCTTCGAACAAGGCCAGATCGGCCGCGGTGAACTCGCAATCGTAGGCGAAGCCCGACGCCTGCAGCGCCGCCCTCGCCTCGCGGCCCGCCGCCGCCGTCCCCAGCGCGGCCACGCCGGACGGGACCATCCCGGCGAACCAGTCCAGTCCGGCCGCGCCGTACGGGGCGATGCCGGCCAGACTCAGCACCCCCTGGACACGATCACCCAGAACCGCCGCGCATCCCAGAGCATAAGACCCGCCGCCGGAGTACCCCGCGACGGCGAACCGATCGATGCCGAGCGCGTCCGCGACGGTTGCCGCGTCGGCGGCGACCGACGCGATGGTGCGCCCCGGTGCGACGCTGGAGCCACCGTAGCCCGGCCGGTCGAACGACACCCAGCGCAACCCCAGCCTGTCGGCCGCGGCGAAGAGCGGCTCCGGAGGCGCCCCTACGTTGGGCGTACCATGATGCCACAGAACAGGCAGCCGCCCGCTCCCCTTCGAAGCGGTGTCGTAGACGTGCAACGTGCGGCCCGCACCTACCTGGACGTCCAGCTCGATCATCTCATCCTCCTGTCCGCGGTCAACGCTCGCCGCCCTCTGTAGTACAGCAGGACACCCAGGATGATCGGATTGGCCATCAGGTTCGCGCGCAACAAGGTACCGCTGGTGCGAAGCACGCGCGTGTCGACCTCGTCGAGCTGTCACACGAGAACTCGTGCTCAGTGGTCGTGGCAGCAGGCAGTTCGGGCTCCCTCGAGCTGGGCGGGGTCGTTCCACCAGTGGCTCGCCGTGCTCTGGTGGACGGGGACGCGGTCCTTGACCTTGCCGGCAGGCGCGGAGGCCGCGGGTGTCGCCTGGCCGGTGGCGGTGGAGGACGGGTAAGGCGCGAGGAGCTGCTCGACGGTGTGGTGTCTCCCGCCGACGACGACGGCGGTGACGTTGGCGGCGTCCTCGATGCGCGACAGCGGGTCGCCGTCGATGATGGCCAGGTCGGCGTACATGCCCTTGGCGATCCTGCCCAGCGGGAGGCCGAGGTAGGTCCCGGACGTGCTGGTCGCGGCGGTGAGCGTCTCGCGGGGGGTCAGGCCGTACTTGACCATGGCGCGCAGGTTCATGTGCAGGCTGATCCCGAGGTGATCGATCGGCGCGTCGGTGCCGGCGGTGACCACGCCGCCGCCGCGGATCATCGCCGTGAGCTGCGCGACCTGGTTGGCCAGGTTCGTCCGGACCACCTGGACCGCCGCCGGGTCGGCGGTCTGCGCCGTGGTGACCGTCGCCCGGAGCTGCGCCATCCGCCAGTTCGGGTAGAGCCGGCGGACTCGTTCGTCGGTGACCAGCGAGGTGTCCTCCCTGTAGAGGGTCGAGGAGTTGAACAGCGTGGGGGTTCTGGCCATCTTCGAGGCGTTGAACATGGAGATGACGTCCGAGTAGGCGGAGCCGACGTTCGTGACGGTGCGTGAGTAGCCGAACCGGTTGGTGGCGCCGACGTGCTCGGTCTGGTCGCCGCCCATGGCGATCGCCGGATAGTGGTAATGCGAGCTGACCGGCTTGCCCTGGCGGTGGGCCCAGTCGATGACCTCCCTGTGCCAGGCGACCGGCAACCGTACGTAGCACTTCATCATGTCGTAGTCGAGGGCGGCGGCCCGCCGCAGTTCGAGCCGCAGCTGGTCGTGGGAGTACGTCGGGCGCATGAAGTTGTAGTAGATGCGCGCCCCGTCGATGGCCTCGCCGGTGCCGAGGTAGCGCGGTGCGAGCCGGGCGCCGGACTGCACCGACTCGCGCTCCTCGACCATGTGGTACGCAGGCGAGCCAGGGGAGCGCGTCGTGGTGACGCCCAGGGCGAGCCACAGCGGACCCTGCCGCGATCCGTACGCGTAGCCCTGCATTTCACGGTGGTGGTGGATGTCGATCAGGCCGGGCATGACGAACCTGTCCCGGGCGTCGATCCGGGTGCCGGGCCTTCCGTCTCGGTGCGGCTCGACCGCGGTGATGCGCTGGCCTCGTACGATGATGTCGACGTCGCGGACGACGCTGTCGGAGACGCCGTCCCACATGCGGCCGGCGTGAATGACGACCTGATCGGGGCCGGTGTCGTTGCGCCAGGTCAGCCGCATCGGAATCGACCGGGCGGGCTTGCCGTCGAGGCGCACGCTCTTGAGACGTCCCTCGTTCAGGTAGAGGAGGGTGGCCGAGTCGCCTGCCCAGACGGGGGCGTCGGTGACCTCCCGGGTGACCTGACGGGCGCTGCCGGTGGGCCGTCCGGTCTTGTCGACGGGCAGGACCCACAGGAGCGATTCCATGGCGAAGGCGAGCATGGTGCCGTCAGGGGACCAGACGGGGCCGTCGTCACCACGCGTCTGCAGGGATCGGTGCGGCGCGGGGTCGATGTACGTGCCGGCACCCGTGGCCCGGTCGACGAGCAGGATTTTGGACAGTCCCTCGCGGTAGCGTCGTGAGTACGGCACCACCGCGGCCAGCGCAAGGGTTCTGCCGTCGGGCGACCAGGTCGGGCGGCCGGGTTCGAAGGTGGCGTCGAAGACCTTCTGGATGTCGCCGGTGGCGACTTCCACGACCCACAGGGCGCCGTCCTGGTCCAGGTAGGCGATCTCCCTCCCGTCGGGTGACCACCGGACCGACAGGGCGGCGGAGTCGGTCAGCTGGGTCACCTGCCGGTCGGCGCCGGTGCTCAGGTCGCGGACCCAGATATTGAGGGTGCCGGTACGGTCGGTGACGAACGCCAGTTGCCGCCCGTCCGGGGAGAAATCCGGGTCGGCTTTCCACCAGCGGTCACGGAAAAGCGGTTCCGGCGTGCCGCCGTTGCGCATCAGATAGATGTCGTTGAGCGCTCGGAAGGCGACGGCGGACCCGTCCGGGGACACGGCCGGGCTGCCGATTCCGACGACGGGGAACGACCCGGGCTCGTCGAATACGCGGACCTTCTTCTTGTACTTCGGAGTCGTCGTCGTCAGCGCGGCGGTGAAGCCGATGGTGCCGACGGACGCGGAGTTGAGGCGGCGGACCTTGATGGCGCCCGCGGAGGTGTAGTAATAGCGTCCGTCCGGGGCGAACCGGGCACGGAACGGGAACACCTCCTCGCCGGTGACGAGGGCTCCCGTGGTGCCGGCCAGATCATTGGCGCCCGAGTGGAAGAGGTGATAGGCGAGGTCGGTGCCGTTCGGCAGCCAGGACGGCTGGTGAATGACCTGGCCTGTGGGCACCGTGACCGCGGTGCTGCGCGTGCCGGTGGCGACCTCGATGACGTCGATCCTGGTGTCGGCCACGACGAACGCGACCTTGCTCCCGTCGGGTGACCAGGCCGGCTCGTACTCCTCGGCGGAGCCGTCGGTCAGGACGCGGCTCGCCCCGGTGGCGACGTCGAGCAGGTGGATCCCGTAGCTGCCCCCCGCATCGGAGGAGTAGGCGATGGTGCGCCCGTCCGGGCTGTAGCGGGGCTCTCGATGATCGAACGGGCCGGTGGTCAACTGCGTGATCGCGGAACCGTCGGGCCGGATCGTCCACAGGTTGAAGACACCGTCGCGGTACGACTGGAACACGATGGTGGATCCGTCCGGGGACCAGTCGGGCTGGGCGATGTCGTACAGATCGCTGGTGAGCCTGCGGGCGGTGCCCCCGGAGGCGGAGCAGACCCACAGCACCCCGAGCAGGTCGAGGGCGAGCAGGCGGCCGTCGGGCGAGGGCGCGACGCCGAAGTCGGTGCCGGAGGCGACGGATGTCTTACCGGCGTCCCCCGCTACGCCGGCCCTCGCCGGTGGGGCCGGGGCGAGCACGGCGGCGAGGACGGCACCGCCACCCGCCAGGACGGCCCGGCGGGACGGGCGTGACATCGATCCGGAGGTGGAGGTGCTGGGGGGAACCGGCGAGTGAGACATCGGGGCTTTTCACTCCACTATTTACGCACTGGTCAGATAGTCATCGAGCTGACGCCCTTCTTCGGAGAAGGCGTCAGTGGACGGCTGAACGTGATGACGCGCTATTCATGGTCCGAGGCGAAATGCGATATCCGCCTGGGGTTCATCCGGTTGATCATCGCCACAACCGCCTGCCGACGACTCATCGAGCAGAGGCGGGCTGATGTGCTCATTGAGGGCGGTGGGGCCTGCTTGACTAAAGTATGTGCATAGGAATGTACATACGTCGGTCAACAGAATTGGTCAAGAGGGGCCGGTGGGACGGGATCGCGTCGTGGGTCTGCGTCGGACCGGATAGCCGGGCGCGAACTCGATCGGGGCTGCGCGTCTTGGATCGACGACCGCCACTGCAGCGCCTCGGCGGCTCCGCGAGCACGACGTCCGCCGACCGGTCGAGCGGCGTCTCCATCGCGATGCGCGCGATCATCTCCGCGAGCCACGGGGCCGGCCGGATGTGGGCGGCCGTACCCGAACGTCATGTGCGCGTGGTTGCCCACGGAACCGCTGCGGAAGTCAGTCGCGAGCGGGCATTCGCTCCAGACGACCACTGCCACGGCCTACACCCGCACCTACGCCTCCGAAGCCGAACACCGCGCCGCGCCTGCGCCATGGCTGCACCTGTACAACCATCACGGCGGACACACCGCGCTGAAAGGTCAACCACCCGGCGGCGGCTCCCTCCGACCTCACGGAGGTCGAGAGCACCACACACACCATGGGGCTGCGCTTCGGAAGGTGCGGTCGTGCGCTCAGCACCATGGAAGTTCGGGAGTCGCTGTGAACAGCCGCGAATGGCAGATCATCGTACTGCTGGCGATCGGCGGGGGCAGCGCGTACATAGTGCTGCAACATCCGGAGGCCGCGACGCCGCTGGTAACTGGCATCGGCGTGGTCACCGTGCTCCTGGCCCTTCTTGACCGCGGCCAGCAGCGATGACCCGGTTGGCGCTGGGATTGATCACGGCTCGGTCCGCATGGCTGCGCAGGCAGAGAGGAGAGACGGTGCTCGACGACGCCCTGGCCACGTCCCAGGCGGCGGCGTACCTACGCCGCCGCGATGTGGGGACGCGGTCAAGGCCCACCAAGCCTGGTGAGGGAAGCCCCGCCACGCGCAACCCCTACAACGGCGTGGCCGCGCTGCGCGACTTCACCCACGAGCTCCACGCCACGGCTTGGACTCTGTCCCGTTCCCGGAACGGCGTACTCCCAGGGCAGCGCTGTGGGGCAACCATGGGTGCCAATCCGACCCCACGCTGGGCACGGTCATCCACAGCCGAACCCTCGGCGTCCGGCCCTTCGTCTGACCTGCGGTTGCCGATGGACGCGGCCCCTTTCAGCCGTATTCCGGTGGGACCCGTATGTGGGCTGGCAACGCACGCATGCCCGCGTAGGCCTCCGCGAGCCCTTCCTCGTTGGCGGCCGGTCCGCCGGAGCCCCTGAGCACCCCGCGCGCGATGCGGTCGGTGAAGTAGAGGGCGTTGGCCATCCACCGCACCCGCACGAACAGATCCAGATGCTCCAGGTCGCGGGCGATGGACGGATCCACGGTGCGGTAACCGCCGAGGAGGTGGCGCAGGGCCTGCGGTGTGTCACGGGTCAGCACGGCCGCGCACGCCAGGTCGTACAGGAGGGGTGCCTGGAGGACCGCACCCCAATCGATCAGACCGTCCAGGTCGGGTGAGTGCTCACTCAGCCGGAAGCTGTCCGGGCCGGGGTCGCCGTGCACGACGCCGGCGCGCAGCAGCGGCGCGGCCTCCCGTGCCTCCTGCATCACCTCCGTCACCGCCCGCCGCAGGTGCTCGGGCATGTCCAGGTCCCGCAGACACGCCCTCACCCACGGCCATGGCCATCTGTGCTGCTCGCCGAGGTCATCGGCGTCGTCGCCGAGCACGCGGTGCGCCCTGGCCAGGAGGGCGCCCATCCGGCGCAGGTCTTGCGGCGAAGCGGTGTCGGGGGTGCGGCCGGGAACGTACTCCAGCAGCGCCAGCACCCCCTCCTCCAACTCCGCGACCAGCCTGCCGCCGACCAGCGGCACGGGGGCACCGCTGGTCAGGCCACGGCTCTGGGCGCGGGCGGCCACGCGCAGGCCGCTGAGGTACGCGGCGGCGGAGTCGGTGTCGGCCAGCTTGGCGACGTACCGGTCGCCGGTGCGGGAGCTGACGAGCCAGGTGATGGAGTTCCAGCCGCCGTGGAGCGGCTCGGCGTGTTCGAGAGGCAGGTCCCAGGCGGCCAGTGCGGACAGCAGCCGGTCGTGACGCATGACGGTTTCCTGTCGGCGGAGGTGCGGAGGCCATGAACTCCGGGTCGGGGGCGGGCACGAGGTACTCAGCGGCGGCACGGCGGCACCATGCGGTCACTTCGGGGGCGTCACCCGCAGGCCGGGATCGAGCGGCCCGCCGGACGACAGCGACGCGCCATGACGAAGGGCCCGCTGCTCAGTCGTACTCATCGTGACGCCTCGAAAGCGTGCAACAGGAAGGCCAGCACATCAGCGAGCAGGGCATGTTCCTGCTCTCGGGTCGAGCCGGCGCCGTGACCGCCGTGCTCCTCAACACGCAGCAGTACCGGCCGGCCGGAGGCGCTGGCCGCCTGCAGGCGGGCGGCCAGCTTCGCCGGCTGCCACGGCGGCACCCGCGCGTCGCGCCGTCCGGTGGTCAGCAGCACCGCCGGGTACGGCACGCTGTCCTCGACCCGCAGGTAGGCATCGGCGATCAGCAGACCGCGCAGGCCATCCTCAGTGGTGACGCTGCCGAACTCCGGCACGTTGATCGGCCCGTTCTCGCTGAACTCGGTCCGTGTGGCGTTGACCGTCGGCACCTGCATCGCCATGGCAGCCCACAGCTCCGGCCGGCGCACCAGCGCGCCGCCGGTGGGGATGCCGCCGGCGCTGACGCCCTCGCCCGCCAGCCGTCCCTGCCGGGTGTAGCCCAGGGCGATGAGGTGCTCGGCGCAGTCGATGAAGTCCGTGATGGTGGCCTCCTTGCGCAGGCCACGCCCGGCCTCGTGCCACTCCCGGCCATAGGCGCCGCCACCGCGCAGGTGCGCCACGGCGTAGACGCCGCCGCGCTCGTACCAGGCGAGCATCTCGGGACGGAACTCAGGCAGCTCGGACATGCCATGGGAGCCATAGCCGGTGAGCAGGACCGGGTTGTCGCCGTCCAGCTCCAGGTCCTTGTGGTGGATGACGGTGAGCGGGATCTGTGTTCCGTCCCTCGCGGGCACATGCAGGGTGCGGGCGTGCACGTCGCCGAAGTCGACCGGTGAGCGGGGCGCCAGCCCGGTGTCCTCGAGGGTTTCGCCGTCGTAGCGGTAGAGCCGCGGCGCGTCTGTCCAACCGGCCGCCAGCAGCAGGGCCTCGGGCCGTTCCGGGTGGGTGGTCAACTCCCAGATGGCGCCCTCTACCGGCAGCGGGAGGTCGGCGGGCTCGCCGCCTGACAGGGGCGCATGCCGTACCCGATGGACGCCACCGTCGAGATCGCGCACCAGCAGCCGGTCGCCGACGACCCGCACCGCCTCCACCACGCGCTCACCCGCGGGCACGACCACCCGGGCTTGAGACAGATCCGGTACGGCAAACGGAACGGCCAGCACGCGGGAGCGGGGCGCGTCCCGATGGGAGACCAGATAGAGGGTGTCGTGGCTGGTGGCGAAGGCGGTCACACCGTCCGCCACGCCCGCTACCTTCCGCCACGGGCAGGTGGCCGGATCGGCGAGCGCGGCTCGTGGCGCCACATACAGCGAGCAATCGCTCAACTGCTCGCTGGTCCAGGGGCCGAGTGCGCCGCGGGAGACGATCGCCAGCATCCACTCACCGCGCGGCGGCACCACAAGGAAGGGCCGATCCTGCGGGGTCAGCTCGACGTGGGGGTTGAGCCCACGCGCCAGCACCACCTCATCCCGCGCCGGGTCGGTGCCCAGCCGGTGCAGGAAGGAACGGCTGTCCAGGCGGCGCTCCTCCGGCGGAGCGCCCGCCGGAGGAGCCACAAAGCGGTGGAAGACGAACGACCGGCCGTCCTCCAGCCAGCTCAGGAAGGCAAAGCGCGTCGTGGGCGGGATCGTCTCCAGGATGGCACCGGAGCCGACGTCAATGACCTGGATCGTGCTCTCCTCCGACCCGGACGGGAAGACGGCGCAGGCGATGTGGCGGCCGTCGGGGGAGGGCACGTACCAGGCGATGGCGTGGTGCGCCTCGCCGGGCACGGTGTCCGGGTCGAACAGGACCCTGCTCGCTCCCTCGGGCTCACGCACCATCAGCACGAGTACGCTGGCGCCCGGTTCGCGCGCCAGGTAGAAGATCCTGTCACCCGCCGGCGTAAAGTCCGAGTACTGCGGGAGCGCGCCGCCCAGCTCGCGGATCCGGGTCAGCAGCTCCTCCCGGCGGGGCAGAGCGTCCAGCTGCTCGCGGGCATGGCCGGCCTGGCCGTCGAGCCAGCGGTGGAACTCCTCCCCGTCCGCCTCCATCCACCGGTAGGGATCGTCGAGCGTGATGCCGTGGTGAACGTCGCGCACCACGTCCACTCGGGCGATCGGGGGGCCGCTGATGTCGCTCATCCGCATGATCATAGGCGACGCTCGCGAAGCCGGGTGAGCTGGTGACGGTGACCGAGATCGCCGCCGTGCCGTCGCGCTCGGCTATGCCAGTCGATGACGCGGCAGCGGGTCATGCAGCCGGCCACATCCGACCCGGCCTGGCCTGTGCCGCAGGTCGAGTGGCAGCAGGTGGGCCGTTACCGGCTGATCCCTTTGGGACGACTGCCTGAAGAGCTATTTCACGGCGCGCGATTGCCCTGCTACCTGGGTCAACTCCGCTCGGGTGTACTTGGTGACAGCTTCCTTAACGACAGGCCGAATTGCACGTTGTGGAAGTTGGTGGAGTGTCGATCCGCAGCCTTGGGGGTGATGGTGGGCTGAGGCGGTCTTGAACAGGTGTTCGGCGCGGGTGAGGGGTAGGCACCAGTCATCCGGTCCAGGTGGAAGCCGGGAGAAGTCGGATTCAGCTTCTCGCCCACCAGGCCAGGAGCGGTGATCGGGCCGCTGAGTCGCGGCCCGGCCGTCATGCTAGGACGAGGAGTAACGGGGCATGGCACGTAAAGTGATCTACAGGCAGTCCGGAAACCCCGCCGAGGTTCTGTCCGTCGTGGAGGTCGACGCCCCTGGACCGCCTGGAGCGGGCCAGGTACTGGTGCGGGTGCACGCCTTCCCGATCCATATCGGCGACCTCCTCCCGATCCAGGGCCCTTACCTTTCGCAGACCGAGTACCTCACTCCTGGCCTCGAGGCCACCGGCGTCGTCGAGGCGGTTGGGCCCGACACTCCCGTAGCTGCCGGGGTCACCACCGGAGCGCGCGTGTCGTTCTTCCCGCACCCCGGCGCATGGAGCGAATTCGTCCTCGTCCCGGCGGAGTTCGTCGTCCCGGTGAGTGACGATGTTCCCGACAGCATCGCCGCTCAGATGCTGATCAATCCCATCACCGTGATCATGTTGCGGCGCGAGCTCCAAAAGCACGCCGCGGTCGGCTTCAACGGCGTCTTCCTGCAGACCGCCGCCGGCTCCAACGTCGGCCGTCTGCTGTCGGCCGTCGCTCAGTTCCACGCGATCCAGCACATCAACATCGTCCGCAGCGACTCGGGCGCCCAGACGCTGCGCGAGCGTTACCCGGCCGTTCCCGTGGTCTCCACCGCTCGGCCCACGTGGAAGGAAGAGATCCGCGAGCACATCGGGGAACGGCCTGTACCTGCCGCGGTCGACCCCGTGGGCGGCGCGCTGGCCGGAGACCTGCTGCGGTTGCTCTCGCCCGGCGGCACCGTGATCATCTACGGCGTCCTGGCCAAGGAGCCCATCCCCGTCCACGCCGGAGACCTCCTTGGCACGAGCCTCGGGCTGCGGGGCCTGATCGTCACCCGCTGGGCGGAAATCGTCCCCGCCGAGCAGCGCGCCCACGACATGGCCACCGCCGCCCAGCTCATCGCCCGTGGGGCGGCCGAGGCGTTCGACGTGGCAGCCCAGTACGGCATCGACGAGATCACGCAGGCCGTCGAGCACGCGGTCCGACCGGGAAAGACGACCGGCATGGTTCTCGTCACCATCCCCTGACCCCTGCCGCACCTCCCGGGCGCATCCAGTACCAGAGGGCTGCAGGCCCGCACCACGTGGACCTGCTGCGCCCGCTGGAAGCGTTGAGTTGAGTCGGCCGAGTAGCGCCATCCGAAACAGCGCAGGTCACAACTGGCGCGAGGTTTCAAGCAGGTGGGCCGGTCGTACATCAGTTGAAGCTTCGAAAAGGGAGCCAGCGTGAACGTTTTGATCACTGGTGGTACCGGATATATCGGTTCCTCCGTCCTTCAGGTCCTTCGCTCGCGTGGACACCGGGTTCGTGCGGTCGTCCGCAGCGGCGAGTCGGCGAAGACGGCGATCGATGCCGGCGCCGAGGCGGTCGTCGGTGACATGGCCGATGTGGCGTGGCTGACCGGGCAAGTGCGCGGCGTGGACAGCGTGATCCACCTCGCCACGCTCGGCCCCGAAGGTGACGATTCCGTGATCACCGCTGTCCTGGCGGCATTCGAGGGCACCGACAAGCCGTTCGTCTACACCGGTGGGATCTGGACCTGGGGCGACAACCCAGACATCAGGGAGGAGACCGATCAAAGGTCTATCGCTCTCACCGCGTGGCGCGTTGAGCGGCAGCGCCGGGTTCTCGAGTCGGGTCTCAAGGCCTCGGTGGTCTCGCCGTCGGTGGTGTACGGTCACGGCAAGGGCATTCCGGCCGAGATGTTCACTCACGGACCTCGGACCGAGGATGGAGCGTTGCGGCTCATCGGCTCTGGAGAACAGCACTGGTCCACGGTCCACGTGGACGACCTTGCCGAGCTCTACGTCGACGTGCTCGAACGCGCTCCCGGTGGGGAGCTCTACATCGCGACCTCGGGCGTCAACCCCACTGTGCGGGAGATGGCACAGGCGGCGGTCGGCCCCGAGGGCACCCTGGCGCCGGAGTCCGCCGACGAGACCCGCGCGCGACTGGGCGAACTGCTCGCCGACGCACTCCTGCTCGATCAGCAGGCGCAGGGTACGCGGGCCATGCAGCAGTTCGGGTGGAGCCCGAGCCGGCCCACCGTGCTCGAGGAACTGGCCGCAAACTGAACACGCCCGAGATGGCACGACCCTTTGCCTCGTACATCCGCGCGGTCTGGCCGGGACCGCCCCGCAGTGTCCCCTGGGCAGAGTCCCCGCTCGCAGCGAAGCTTCGAGCCTGGGCCAGCACGGCTGGCCCAGCTCGGCCGCGCCCACCCGCTCGCCCGCCATCTCGGTGACTTCCTCACCGACCTGGCCAACGCCGGCGCCTCCACCCACACCCGGCGCGCCTACCGCGGCGACCTGATCGCCTTCGCCGCCCACCACGGCGAAGAACTCTGCAAGCTGACTGCCGCTCCGGTTCGCGCGTTCCTGGCCGAGGTCGCCGACCTGTCGCCGGCCAGTCGTAAGCGCAAGCGCGCCGCCGTCGCCTCGTTC
This sequence comes from Nonomuraea sp. NPDC052116, assembly GCF_040680035.1. Classification (NCBI taxonomy): domain Bacteria; kingdom Bacillati; phylum Actinomycetota; class Actinomycetes; order Streptosporangiales; family Streptosporangiaceae; genus Nonomuraea; species Nonomuraea sp. NPDC052116. Next base: position 29,704 of record NZ_JBFAWA010000050.1, read on the forward strand.
GCCAAGTGGGCTGTCCGGCACGACCTGCTGCAGGCCAACCCGATGGACCGGATCGACACCGTCAAGGTGCCCAAGAACCTGCCGCGCCCGGCCGCGGCCGCTGACGTGGCCAAGGTGCTGGCGGTGATCTGCTCGCGGCGGCCACGCAAGGAGGCGCCGCTGGACCGGCTCCGGGATCGGGTGCTGTTCGAGACCGCCTACGTGTGCGGCGCCCGCGCCTCGGAGGTCTGCGGCCTGTACGTGGAGGACCTCGACCTGCGCCTGGACGACGAACACGTCCGCCTCCACGGCAAGGGCGGCAGCGTACATACCGTCCTGCTGGACGACCGTGGCTATGTCACCCTGCTCAAGCTCTACCTCGCCCACGCTGGTTACACCGCCGGGCCATTGTTCCGCGCCTCCATCAACGGCCGCGGCGGTCCGCTGTCCTACGACGCCGCCCACCACCGCTGGCAGAGCTACTGCGCGCAGGCCAGGGTCGAGGTCGACATCCACCAGCTGCGGCATGCCCACGCTACCGAGCTCATCAACGCCGGCGTCTCGATCGAGGCCGTGCGCCGCCGCCTCGGCCACGCTTCTGCCGAAACCACGCAGCTGTACGCGCTGCTGGACGACAAGGTCGCCGACGCCGAGATCCGCGCCGCACGCCGACGCCGGAATCGGGCAATGAGCCAAGGAAGCTTCGCGACCAGGAGCAGCCTCAGCTCACTGCAATCAAGATCCTTCTCAGCGCCAACGGCTGTCCGCCGGTTCCTCGACCCCGTAGGCCACTGGATGCGCCGTCATCCCGCCGGGATGCCCGAGCCTGACGCCGAGGTGGAGGAAGGCGGCGGCCGCCTGGTGCCCGCCTGGCTCCCCGGCCGAGACGCCGAGTGGCGGGCATGGCGAGCCTTGTTCCCTCGGTCGGCTTGAGGTAGCGGGTCTCGTGCTCGACCCCGGCGTAGATGCCGACGACACCCCACGTCTCGTGTGAGTGCACGTTGGTCCGCTGGCCCACGTCCCAGACCACGGACGCCATCGACCAGCTGTCGTCGGGGGCGATGTACATCGGGTACGTCAGGTGACGCGCGGCCGAGGCTCGCGTCAGCTCCGGCGGCAGCCGGTACCCCTCGGCCAGGAGCGCCGACATCAGCTCGCCGACCCGCGCCGTGATCTCGTGCTCGTCGCCGGTGCTGTCCACCACGAGTGCGACGTCGTCGATGAACGTCTGGAGGCGGTTCATGACACTCTCCGGTACTTGAGGTGGGTGACGCCGGGCGCCTCGACGGCCCGTACCTGCTCAAGCCGTACGTCCCCGAGATTCTCCAGGAGGCGGGAACCACCACCGAGCAGCACCGGGACGACGTGCAGTTCGAGCACGTCCAGCAGCCCCGCGGCCAGGTACTGCCGGACGACCTGGCCGCCGCCCCACACCATGACGTCCTTGCCGTCGGCGGCCTTCTTCGCCTGGTCGAGTGCCGACTCGATCCCGTCGGTGACGAAGTGGTAGGTGGTCCCGCCCTCCATCTCCACCGGGCCGCGCGGGTGATGGGTCACGACGAACACGTCGTAGTGGTACGGCGGGTTGTCGCCCCACCAGCCCTTCCACTGCTCGTCGACCCAGGGGCCGCCACCGATGGGGGCCGAACATGTTCCTGCCCATCACCGCGGCGCCGATGTTCTCGATCGACTGCTCGAACACCGGCGTGCTCGGGTTCACCTCGCCGCCCTCCTCGCCGTGGGCCCGGCGGAAGGCGGCCAGCGTGGCCACCCAGTCGTGCAGCCGCTCGCCGCCCTCGCCGAGCGGATTCTCCACGCTCTGGTTCGGGCCGGCGACGTACCCGTCCAGCGAGATCGAGATGTGACACCTCAGCTTGCTCATCTGTGTCTCCTCAGTCGGCTTGTCCGCGTTCACCAACGAGCATGGTGCGGCAAACAGATGACGTCTAATGGCAATATTTCGGGACATCCATCGATATTCTCGATACATGCTGAACCTGGTCCACCTCAGGGTTCTGGCCGCGGTGGCGCACCTCGGGTCCGTGACCGAAGCGGCGAAACACCTGCACTACTCGCAGTCGTCGGTGAGCCACCACCTGGCCCGCCTGGAAGCGGCCACCGGCGTCCGGCTCATCCAGCGCGTCGGCCGCGGCATCCGCCTGACCCCGGAAGGCCGCCTGCTGGCCGGCCGCGCCGCCGAGATCCTCGGCCGCGTCGACGCCGCGGCCAACGAACTGGCCGCCCAGGCCAGCCTCCAATCGGGCCGCGTCCGCCTGGCCGCCAACGCCTCGCCCCTGAGCACGATCGTCCCCAAGGCGGCCGTCGCCCTGGAACAGGCGTACCCGGGACTCGAACTCATCCTGATCGACCGCCACCCCGTCGAAGCCCTGCAGATGCTGCGCCAGGGCGAGATCGACGTCGCCCTGATCTTCCGCTACGACAACGCCCCGGTCGAGGAGGAGGACGAGGGCTTCCGCCTGGTCCACGTCGGCGACGACCCCACCTACCTCATCAGCCGCCAACCGGGCGACAGCCTCACCAACCACCGCGGCTCCCCCTGGATCGGCGGCTGTGAACGATGCCAGAACGAACTGATCAACATGTGCCGCCGCGAAGGCTTCACCCCGCGCATCGCCTCGCTCAGTGACGACATGGTCGTCGTCCAGGCCCTCGTCGCCGCCGGCAAAGGCGTCACCACCCTGCCGGGACTCGCCCTCCAGGCCCACCGCCGGCCCGACATCCACGCCACCGAGCTGACCGGCTTCACCCGCCGCCTCTACGCCGTCACCTACGGCGACCCACCCGACCCACCGGCCACCGTCGCCCTGATCCAGGCCATCCAGGACTCCACCCGGTAAGGGTTCGGGCGCCGACGTCGCGGTCAGCGCCAGGCAAGTGCTCGCCGTGCTGAACCGATCACGTTGTGGGCGTCAGCGCCGTACACTGCGGACTCTTTAAGCGTCGCCGCGCGGCCGGTGGTCGACGGTGAGGATGGCGATGCCGCAGCGCTCGGCGCGCGGCAGCATCCGCCCGGGCTGTTCCTCGCGCGGCGCGATCGTCAGGCGCCAGGCGGTGCGGGCCTGCCAGGTCCGGGCCTGGTCGGCGGCCAGGCTCCGGTAGTGGGCCTGGCGGCGACGGGCGCCGCGCCCCTTCTCGGGCGCGGCGACGGGGTTCTCGTCGTGGTTCACGCGTCGTCCTGCTGGTCGACGTCGTCGGCCGGGGCGGGGTCGCCCGGCGGCAGTTGCCAGGCAAGAAGAAGACCGGCCGCCCCCGCGCCGTCGGCCCGGCCGAGCTGGCCACGCTGCGCCGCCTTGTCGCCGACGGCGTCAGCATCACCGAAGCCGCCCGCACCTTGAAGATCGGCCGCTCCACCGCCTACGAAGCCCTGGCCGAGACCCATCAGCCTCAAATGCGGACAAGGTCAAGCCCTTGATCATCGGCGTTTGGGGCCGGTGACACGCTCGTTAACGGCACCCCGCCTACCGCGACGCCGCATTGAACGCGCGTCAACACGGCTGCGCCAGCGTCGGCAGCCTCGACTACGCGATCCACACCGATGATTCGACAGCAGCGACCGGTGTTCTGCGCCCAGCCCCGTGAGGGGGCATGGTCGATGCGTCACCACCCCTATGGGGCCACGGACGCCTGGGAACTGCACGTGCTCGCGCCCAGACGCCCATGCCCCCACACGCAAGACCGGCTCCCCCTCCAGCAGCCGGCCGCACACAACATGCCTACCAGTAATTGAATGATCACGCCTTGTTATTCAGCTCCGAAGGTGGCCTACGAGCAGCCCGCCCGGATCATGGACGTCAGCGCTGCTACTTCTCACCGACATTTCTCGACCGCGCGGGCCTGAGCGCTGTCGAAACTGACCCGCAAACGCTGCTACTAGACACCGACGAAATCAAGGCGCCCTGCGGCGCGATAACGCTGGATCGAGCGTTTCCGCAGGTCGCGTCGCTCACTAAGTGTCCTTATGCCAACCGGCTGCCCCTTCCAGCCGTCGTACTTGGGCTGTGGGCCAGATTGGCGTCGCGCGCCGGCGAGGCCAAGCCGCTGTCGACACCGAAGGATGACCCGTGAGCGTCGGCCATGTCGGTGTCGCTGGGGGACGAGCCTCTTTTAACGTGGTGTTGATCAGTCGCGAGGCTGCCGCTTGGCCAAGCCCCGTACCCCAATGACGGCGACAACCAGGGCGACGATGACCACCACCGGGCCGATGACCGCCCAAGCGGTGACGCCGCTCATCACGCTGCCGCCCAGAACGCCCAGCCCCTGCAGCGTCCACACCGCTCCCAGCAGGGCGAACAGCACACCGCCGACGAGCAGGATCCATGCTTTCACTGCTGATCTCGTCTCTTTTCGGGAAGGGGTCACCGCTCAGTGTGCGCACCCTGCAGGCGAAGAGGCAAGCCCGCCATCGACTCACAGGCCACTATGTTCGGCCACAGGCAAACGTGTCCGGCCACGGCCAGACACGCTCCGCAATCGTCATCTTGGGTTCTTGGTCCATTCTCGCAGGTCAGAGCGCTATGATCTTGTCAGGCACGTAAGGCACGGTGCCGAGCCGGGCAGCCATAAGCGATCGCCGCCACCCGCGACCAGCTTTCCGCGCTACTTACCTTGAGCAAACGGGTACGGGGCGCCGGGAACCCCCAGGCCCTCGTCGTACGGCATAACTTCGCCGTGTGGACGGGGAAGGCGGGGGACGCGGCGGCCGCCCGCGACCAGCTCGCCCCAATACTCCAGCCGTAGATCGTTATTGGTGTGACTGGTGTGGCTGAAGAGACGAAGCGAACCACCGCTGATCATGGTGATTGTGACGTCAACTCAAGATCCTGCGGTGGTCGCGTGCCCCAGCGTGGACACCGGTCGTGTCGAACAAATCCCCGGCGTCGGCACCGGCCAGCAGCAGCGCCAGATGGAACCGGCTGCGCGCCCCGTACTTCTCCATCAGGTCCGCGACCGTGTAGGTGATGGTGCGCCGGCTCAGGCCCAGCTGCTCGGCCGCCGTCTGGTCGGTGCAGCCCTCGGCGAGCAGCGTCAGCACGGCGCGTTCCCTGGCCGATAGCCCCGCCGGCCACCGCACCGGCTCGGCTGCCTGCCCCCACAGCCGCTGGTACATCTCGACCAGGGCGCGCACCAGCGGCTTGGCGGTGATCTGCCAGACCCCCTTCAGCGGATCCTCCGGGTCGATGGGCGTCATGACGACCGCCCGGTCGATGATGACCATCTTGGCCGGCAGGGCCGGCAGGATCCGATGTTCGGCGCCGGTGGCGATCAGGCGCGCGTCATGGCCCGACGGGGCCGACCCCAGCCAGCGCGTCCGCACATCCGGCGGCATCGGGAGCGTCCCCAGCAGCGGGCGCCGGGACGACGCGGGAACCATGACCAGCCGCTCGCTGCGTTCGACGGAGACGATCTCGGCGAACCGGGCCACCACGGCATCGGCCCCGAACAGCGGGCACACACCGCGCCCGACCCGCAGCGACTTCAGCCACGCCGCCTCAGACATCGCCGGCCACCCCCTGACATCCCACCCCGTGAATCCGCATCCTGCCCCAGAAAACCGAGCGGCGGCAACGCGGGGCGGACACCGTTGCGACTTTGCGCAAGAACGGGGCAGGAGTGATGCGCGCCCCCCGCCGCGGCCCCGCATGGTTCCTTTCATCCACCAGTCCCGAAAGGACACCTCATGAACTACGACCTGCGGACCCTGGCCGACCGGGCCGAACTGCACGACCTGATGCTGCATTTGGGCCGGGCCCTGGACGAGCACCGCTTCGACGACCTGAACACCGTTCTGACGCAGGACGCCACCGGCACGACCCGCAACGGGACCGGGTCCGGCCGCGACGTCCTCATCGCACAGATCGAGGCCGGCAACAAGGACTACGCCCGCCTGCTCCACCGGATCAGCAGCGTGCTGATCGAGGTCGACGGCGACACCGCGACGATCCGCGCCTACATCACCGCCCTGTCCGGCCACGCCGACAGTCTCGTGCCGGCCTCCCGGCGCTACGGGCTGGCCCGCAACAAGGCCGTCCGGACGCCCGACGGTTGGCGGATCAGCGAGCTGAACGTCGAACCGGTGTTCGTGGTGGAGCAATAGCTCTGGGGCCTACGACCTGTCGGACACCCATCGCCGCTGGTAGTGGCATTGTTTGGCGCGGTGCTGGTGGCGTCGTCGCCAGATCGACCAGCGGTGGTGGTGTCCTGGCGGGTAGAACCGCGCGAGCGGGGCGATAGCGGCCAGGCGCGCGATCTCGTTGCGGGTCAGTGGGATGAGGTCGGCGTCTTCGGGCAGGTCGGGCTGCTCGGCTGCGGTTGAGGTGATCGAGCGCGACGACGGCCTGATCATCGCCAACGACGCGTCGCGGTACTTCGCCGAGCCTGAGCATTGGTCGGACCTGGAGCGCTGGGGCTGGGAGCAGGCCGCAGGCCGAATCCTGGACGTGGGGTGCGGCGGTGGGCGGCACGCCGTCCCATGGTTGGCCCTCGGCCACGAGGTTGTCGGGTTGGAGCCGTCGCCCGAGGCGGTGCGCGTCTCGCGTGAACGAGGGGTCGAGGCGATCATCGGCTCGGTGCCGTCCCTGCCCGAAGGGCTCGGACAGTTCGACACGATCGCCCTCTTTGGCAACAACCTTGCCCTGCTGGGCGGCCCGGCGCAGGCGCCCGAGGTCCTGGCGGCACTTCCCGCGGTGACCCGCCCCGGCGCACAGCTGATCGGGTCGGGCATGGACCCCGGCGACGGCGGCACCGCCCATGCCGACTTCCAGGCCTGGAACCTCCGCCGCGGGCGGGCCCGCGGACAGCTGCGTATCCGGGTACGGGACGGCGCGACGACGACGCCGTGGTTCGATTACTGGCTCGCGACGCCGGACTAACTCGCGGCCGCCGTCGCCGAGTCGACGTGGACCCTGGAGGCCCTGGAGCGCGACCCTGCGGGCCCCGGCTACATCGGGGTCGTGGTCATATCCGGCCGGAAATTCCCGCTGAGCCTTGAGGCACTGGTCAGCGGGGCTCGTCCCTGGTGGTCCAGCCATGTTTGGTGATGAGTTTGGACAGCGCGTTGCGCAGCTGGTTGATGCGTTCTTGGGCGTCGGGGGCCTGTATGCCGATGGTGAGGGTGGAGTCGGTGGCGTGGTAGGTGGTGTGGCATCCCTCGGCGACGACACGAGCCGCGGCGTGGATCCGGCCCCGGAGACGGATGAGCTTGCGCTGGTCGGCTACGCGGTCCAGGCCGTCGATGGTGAGGTAGCGCAGAAAGGGGCCGGGAACGGTGAGTGGTCCGTCGGGTAGCCCGGTCTCGAGCGCTTCACGGATTTTCTCTCGGTCGGAGCTGCGCATCGGGCGGCGGCCGAGCCAGTTGGGCCAGCCGTCTTGGCGTTGAGGAACGGTGTAGCCAGGCGCGGCATCCGCTGGGGATGAGGCGGCGGACTGGTGGTCGGCATTGTCCATGGCGTGGCGTTGTCAGATGTCGTGTTCGATCACTGCGCGCGGTGGCGGGATGTGTTCGGAGGCGAGGCCTCTCCGATCGAGACCGGTGTGAGGGCATGAGGGGCCGTGCGCGGTGAAGGCCGCTCCCGTCTCCGCTCTCATGAGCGGGAAGAACTTCCTGCCTGTGCCTGCCGAGAATTCCGTCCACGCAGCTCAGGCTGCATGTGAGTACTCATGCAGGACCCCGCCGAGCCGGTCTCGCCGGCGTATGTTCAGGTCGTCGATTCGCTTCGGATCGGTGATCGGCTCCGCGACGGCGCGTAATGGAGCAGCTTGGGCCAGAGCTTGATGGGCCCGGTGCTCGTTGTAGAACCGTTCGTACTCGAGCAGGGCGTGCCGCAGGTGGCGTTCGTTCCAGATCAGGCAGCGGTCCAGCAACTCGCGGCGGCACGACTGCACCCACCGCTCCATGACCGCGTTCATGCGCGGCATCCGGATCCCGGTGAGCACGGTCTCGATGCCGGCCTCGGACAAGCTCTCGCCCATGAGGGCCGGGAACTTGGCATCCCGGTCTCGGATCAGGTAGCGCGCCCGGCAGCCCGCATCTTCCAGATCCATCAACAGATTCTTGATCACCTGGATGACCCAGCTCGCGTTCGGGTGAGCGGTGGTGCCGAGCACGCGGACGCGCCTGGTGGCGTGCTCGATGACGGCCAGGATGTACTGACGTTGCCCATCGAGGGTGACGGTCTCGATGAAATCGCAGGCCAACAGGGTGTCGGCCTGCGAGCGCAGGAAGTCGGCCCACGTGGTCAACGCCCTCTCGGGTGCCGGATCAAGGCCTTCCTGCTTAAGGATCTCCCAGACCGTCGACGCAGCCACCTTTATGCCGAGCGTGATGAGCTCGCCATGCACTCGCCGATATCCCCACGATGGATTCTCGCGAACCAGTCGCAGGATGAGGACACGAATGGCCACACCGTGGGCGGGCGACCTCGCCTGTTCGGCCGACAGGTACGGACATGACGCCGCTTCATCAGATCGCGATGCCAGCGCAGAACGGTATCCGGGCGGACGAGGAGCCGCAGTCGGCGCAGGACTTCACGAGGCAGTGGTACCAGGAGCGCGGCGAGAAAGGCCCGGTCCTCAGCAGCGAATCTCACCTGGCGTCGGCGCCGAGTTGCCGTTGAAGAACGGTGATTTGGTGGCGCAGGGCGAGAATCTCGATGTTCTTGTCCCGATCGCCCAAGGGCAGCAACCGCAGCGCGGTGAAGGCGTTCGTGGCGGCGAGATAGGCCAGGCGAAGCAGCACAGCCGATCATCATGCCGCTTGACCTGCACGGATGGAATATTCGGCAGGCGCAGTGCGACTGCTCGGTGGTTGCTCGTACGCGTTCGATCTACCGTGGAAGTCGGGTCTCACTGCGGCAGATCTCGCCCCAAACGGCTCTGACGCGCTTTACGGGATGGGGGGCGGCGACTTCGATCCCAAGCGCGGCCAGCTCACCGTGAATGCGCCGGTAGCCCCATGAGGTGTTCTCCCGCGCCAGCCGCAATACCAGCAATCGCATGGTCCGGACGGTACGTGGGCGTCCACGCCTCCGAAGCGCGTCGGCCGCGGCGTGGTGGCGCCGCAGCAGATCGCGGTGCCAGCGCAGGATGGTGTCCGGGCGGACCAGCAGCACAAGGCGCCGGAGCTTGTCCATCGGCAAGCGGTGAAGCAGCCCAGCGAGGAGGAACCGATCTGCCGGCGTGAACGCGGGCTTGGCCACCTGCCGCCGGAGCACCGTCAACTGGTGCCGTAACACCAAGATTTCGATCTCCTTGTCACGATCAGTGCGGGGTAGCAGTCGCAGGAACGAGACGGCGGTCCTCATCGTGAGGTAGGCCAAGAGCAGCAACACGACCGGCCATCATGCCGTGCGGGCGCGCGGCGAGAGCACAAGAGAACACATCACCCCCACGACCTGGACGGATGAATATTCGGCACCCGCAAGGTCCCCGATCCCTGCGTCTCCGCCGACCGCCTGGGTCTTCTTGGCCGCACCGGCGGCCTCAATGGACTCGATCGGCTCCTCCATCGTGCAGCCCAAGATGTGCAGCAACGCCATCAGGATCTTCAGACTTACGGGCTTTCGGAACGACGGGCCAGGCCCAGATCCTCCCGCCTCTAGGCCCAGATCCTCCCGTCTCTAGGCCTAGATTCCTCACGATCCCCAGAACCTCATATCCGAGGCATTGCGGCAGCGGAAGCCGGGAACCTCGATCTCGGTACGGGTGGGCGCGACCCTTCAGTTGCCGGTGGCGATGAAGGCGAAGGATCGGTCGGTCTTCTTGCCGCTGCTGTCGCCGGTGATGACGCGGAACATCTGGGGGCTGATGTACACAACCACGCTGTTGTCACGCGTGTCCCCGCCTGTGGAGTTGGAGGTGTTGGGGTAGACCTGCGTCGTGACCACCGACGGGGCCTCACTGAACGGCTGGTTGAATGTGACGGAGTAGGTGCCCTCCACGATGTGTTCCACCGTGAAGCCGCTGCCGGTCGCGATGGCACCGCTGGCCTGGACTAATCCCCGTACGTGGTGATCTGCCATGATCTCGTTCCTTTCCGTTCGACTGATTGGTCGGGCGAGGAGTTGACCTGTTACGCAGATGCGGCGGGAGACGCCGTGATCGGCCGTTGGCCGCGCCGTTCTGTGAACAGCTCGCCCGCGCAGACACTGACCTAACGCGTACAGCTACAAAGTTTCGCTACTCTGTAGCCTTACATATAAGGTCATGGTTGCGGTGGCTTCTGTCAAGGGTTTCCGGTGCGAGATTTCGCCACAGATTTCGCCACGCCCCGCTCGCGGTGGGGCCCCGGTGGCCACCTGCTGGTAATGGAACAGAATGCTGGTGGCGGCCCGGCACCGGGTGTTCGCGGTCAACCCTCTGCAGGCCTCGGAATACTGCAGACGGCATGCGGTCTCCGGTGCCAGGAGCGACGTTCGGCGACGCCCTGTGCCGGCCGGCATGGTGCGCACCGACTCTCACCAACCGCGCACCGTGGCCAGTGACAGTGACCCAGCTCAGGCGGTCAGGGGGTCACCCGCGCGCACAAGACGCTGGTCTGGGAACGCGCCCGGGCAGGTCCAGCGGCTGCGACACGCGCTGTGGGGTGCTTCCCCGCCGCCTTGACCGCATTCGTCGACCTGGGTGCCCCCGAGGCACTGCAGCTGCTGGCCAAAGCGACCGACCCGGCCTCCAAGGCCGCGCCCATCCAGGCCGCACCGCGCACCGAGCACTGGGCCAGCCCGCTGTGGTCACCACCGCCCACACCGCAGCCTCTGTGCGAGCTTTGATCACCCGTCCTGACCACCCTGAACCAGCAAGTGACCGCCCTGCAGCAGGAGGTCGAGGCGCATTTTGGGCAGCACCCGGCCGCCGAGATGGGAGGCCGCACTGGGGTTTAACCGCGAGTATTAGCGCAAGGCCGTGACTACGTACTGGCGGGGACACGCGCTGGTAGGTAAGTGCGGCGATGGGGTGCTAAACCCCCCGGTGGCCTTGGCGATGACTTCAGCACCGGGTTTGACGTACCGCATGGCGGCGCGGGGGTATTTGTCGCGGGTCTTGCCCATGATGAGCTGGAGGGGGACCCCGGCTTCGCCGAAGTGGGCGGCAACGCTGTGGCGTAGCTGGTGCAGGTCGAGTCCGGCGTATTTGTCGAGGAGGGACGCGGGCGAGGTCGTTATCATGGGTGACTCTTGGCGGTCAGTCATGTGTGGCAAGTAAGGCTCGCGCGAACTTGCGCGATGGGTCGCCCGTGAGGCGGAGCCGGTGGACGTGCTCGCCGAGATCGGCACCATCCTCGGATGGGCCATCATCGGCGAGTCACATGCCACGCTCGTCGAGTCCCTGCGGGAGGTCGAGGTGAGTGGCCATGAGGGTGTCGACGAGAGTGTTGAGCGGGGGCCAGGGTACGGTGGGCCGGGCGGCGCGAAGAGTGAGCAGGCCGTGGAGGGCGCCCCATAGGCACAGAGTGGCCAGATAAGGGTCGGGGGTCCTGGCCAGGCCGGCGTCGGCGCACGCCTTGAACACGTTCTGTGTGATCTCGATGGCCGCCAGACCCGGGCGTTCGTCGTCGGGCAGTGGGCGGGTCACGGGGGGTGCGTGCGGCACGGTGAACATCACCTGATAGGCGTCGGGGTGGTCTTCGGCGAACTGGCAGTAGGCGTCGGCGACGGCATGGAGTTGACGGTCAGGTTCGGCGTGTGCGGCGACGGCGTCGTCCAGGTGGCGGGCCAGGACGGCGAAGTGTTCCTGGTAGACGGCGAGCAGGAGGGACATCTTGTCGGGGAAGTGCAGATAGACGCTAGTCGCGGCGATGCCGACCTCGCGTGCGACCGCGCGCAGTGACAGGCTTTCGTGGGTGGCGCCTTGCTCTAGGAGCCTGTTGGTGGCTTCGATCAGATCCTGGCGGAGCCGGTCGCCCTGGCCGCGCGGGTTGGGGGTGTGCCGTGGGGTCTGATGTCGGGGTGATGTCATGTGTCCTCCGGTGCGGAGCTGGTTGGCCGGACCTGGACGTGCAGAGCTCTTGACAAGCCCGACTTGACCTATTGGACTACATAATAGCGCTAAGCGATAGCCGTACAAGTAGTGCCAGGCTGGCAGGGCAGCGTGTGGGGTGCGAAAACCAGGATGCGACCTCTGGCCTGCGGTTATCCGCCCCGTCTATGCGGCCCGCCGGTACTGGTTGATCAGACCGTCGAGCACCTGTCGGCGTTGCAGGCGGACCTGATCGAGATCGCTGGGTGCAGCCGGGGCATCTGATGGTTGAGGCGGTCTACGGTCTAGTGAGCGATGGGGACGGTGCCGGTTGTCATGCCGCTCGTATGTCCGCAGGACGCGGCGGAGATGGTTTTCACCGTAGATCAGCAGCCGATCCGTGCATTCCCTTCGAACGGCGCCGACCCAACGCTCGGCTATCGCGTTGGCTCGCGGCGCACGAACGGGCGTCATGATGACGCGGGCGCCGAGTGAGGTGAATACCTCGTCAAAGACCGCGGTGAATTTCGCGTCTCGGTCGCGAATGAGGAATGTGATCCCCTCGGCCCGCTCTCCCAGGTTCACGACCAGGTTGCGGGCCTGCTGAGCGACCCAGGTTCCGGTCGGATGCGCCGTGACGCCCGCGACGTGAACCACGCGGGTGGCGTGCTCGATGAAGAACAGAACGTAGAGCCGCTTGAGAAAGATGGTGTCGACGTGGAACGAATCACACACCCAGATGCCCTCGGCCTGCGCTTTGAGGAACTGACTCCAACTCGGACCGCTGCGACGTGGCGCGGAATCGAGTCCGGCTCTTTTGAGGATGTCGCGCACGGTGCTGGGCGGTATCCGAAGGCCGGCTCCAGCCAGTTCACCGCTGATGCGCTGATAGCCCCACGAGGGATTCTCCCGGGCCAGGCGCAACACCGCCTCCCGGACGTCCGCACGGGTAGAGGGACGGCCCGGGCGCTTGGACCGGTAGGTCCACCGGCGCGCCACCAGGGCACGGTGCCAGCGCAGCAACATCGCGGGAGTGACGAAGAGGACATCCCACGACGAGCGAGGAAGCAGCCGCGACAAGGCCGCGAGCACAACCCGATCCCCCGGATGGAGATCGGGCCGGTTCACCTGGCAGCGCAAAACGGCAACCTGATGACGAAGCACCATGATCTCCGCTGCCTTGGCCCGATCACCGCGACCCAGCAGGACCAGGAACCGAAAGACACGCCCGAGGAAGAGGTAGAGGGAAGACCACAACACCGTCAGCAGGATGCCCGAGACCTCATCATGCTCGAACCACGAACCCCCGCGTCAACTTCGGCGGCTGAGTTTCCGCACCCCACACCTCCAGCGACTTCTCCCGGATGTACTCCCGCTCGGACTCGGCCATCCCGGCGAAGAACGCGAACAGCGCGGCCCCGTGCCCGCTCGGGTCGTACACACCCTGCAACGGGCCGGTGAGCAGCTCCAGCTGGATATCGGCCCGCCGGCGATGGTCAACAGCTCGGCCGCGCCTCGCCCCAGGCGCTTCATCTCATGCACCGTGAAGATCACCCGCTGATGCGGAACCGCCGTCTTGATGGTGCGGGCGAAGTCCATCGCCTTGGTGAACTCCGGCCGCGCCTTCACCCGCGTACTGATCTTCTCCGAGAAGATCGGCTCACACCCCGCCTGGCACAGGGCGTCCAACTGGCTCTGCAGCTCCTGCTGCGCGGTACTGCACCGAGCGTACCCGATCCGGGTGGGCCTGGCCCCGGCAGCGATGTCGGCATCGGCGGACTGCCGCTCTGGGCCCGCGGCCCATGGCCGGCCGGGACCGCGATCGACGGGCGTCCGCACCTCCAGCTCCGCCCGCAATTGCGGCACCAGCATGAAGCGCGGGGTGTGGTACTTCGGCGCGACCTTCCCGCCTCGCGTCCGGCAGGCGCTCCCCGCCGGCGCCTGGCGGGTCGGACATTCGAAGGCCTCCACCGCGACCGCCGGATCGGCAAGATCGCTCATGTCGCACAACCTACCGCGCGCACGAACCCGAGCGGGGGGCCCTCCGGCGAGCTTCGAGCGCATCCAAGATCAGGTCCAGGCCGTAGCTGAACTCGCTGGTGTAGTCGTAGCCCGGCCGCAGGGCGTGGTCGCGGATCATCTCGGTGAGGTACGGCAACTCCTCCGCCGGCAGATGCCGGAGGATGCCGCCGGCCACTTCCTCGACATCGTCCGGCGTCGTCACCGGCAGGTTCGCCTCCTGCAAGACGAACCCGGAGACGTAGCTGTCGATGAGCGAGACGGCGTGCGCGGCCATCGGCAGCGTGAACCCCGCCTCCCGGAGGACGCCCAGGACGGCGTCGTGGTGACGCAGCGTCGCCGGTCCCGGATCGCGACGGGAGTCCATGAGGCCGAGAGCCCAGCTGTGCTGCGACAGGACCATGCGTGCGGAGAAGGCACGCGGCCGGATCGCATCGCGCCAATCGTCGCATTCGGCACCGGGTAGCTTGATCGCCGCGAACACCATGTCGACCACGCCGTCGAGGATCGCGTCTTTGTTCGGCACGTGGTGGTAGAGCGACATCGCCTCCACGCCCAGTTCCTGCGCCACCCGGCGCATCGTGATCGCCTCCACGCCGCCGCGATCCGCGACCCGGATCGCGGCTTCCAGCACGAGGCCTCTGCTGAGCGGTTGTGGTGGTGGTGACACGACGGCTCCGGGGTGTGGGCGGGTTGACAGCCTTACGAGCGTAAGCCAACCTTACACCAGTAAGTAGCCTTACTGGTGTAAGGCCATCCAGGTTCGCGTCAGCCAGGGTTCAGCCAACACCTGACCGTGACGCGCCCCGCCGGGGCGAGAGAGGGAGATTTCGATGCCGATGCCGAAGTGGTGGGGGCACGTGAACAAGCGGGTGTTCAACCCCCGCGCGATAACCGGCGGGAGATGGCCGGTGCTGATTCACATCGGTCGCATTTCTGGCACTACGTACCGCACGCCGCTCGATGCGCATCCCGTCGACGGCGGCTACCTGTTCGTTCTGGTGTATGGATCGCGCTCCGATTGGGTGCAGAACGTCCTGGCGGCCAGAGGTGCGCGGCTCCGGGTCGACGGGAGAGAGGTAGAACTCACGGCCCCACGTCTTGTCGGGAAGGACGAGGCGTTCCAGGCCCTCCCCAATGAGGTGGCACGCCCACCGAAGTTGCTCCGCATCACCGAGTTCCTCCGCATGGACCTGCTCGCAGGCTGACCCCTGGCCGCCGCCCAGGCAGTCCCGTCTTGCGCGTCGGGGAGCCTGAACCGGCTCGCCGATCCGGCGCCGACACACTCCGCCACCGACGACAATTACAGGACAAGCATCGTGCATATAAACAGGCGGGCAACCGCAATTGCGGGCGCACTGGTCATCGTAGGCATGATCGCCGGCGCGCTGAGCATCGTTCCCGCTCTCGAGGAGCCACGCTATCTCGCTCTCATTTCCGCACACGAGAGCCAGGTCATCGTCGGCGCAGTTGCTCAGTCCATCATGATCCCCGCCTATGTCGGGTTCGCACTGTACCTCTATCCGACATTGAGGGCGGAGAACGAAGCGCTCAGTCAGGGTTTCCTTGGGTTCAGGCTGATCGCAGCGACGTTCCACTTCATGGGCGTGATTCTCCTGCCCTTGTTTCTTGTACTGGGCCATGGATTCACCCAAGCCAGCGCTTCGGACGCATCCAGCCTCGAGGTCTTGGGCGAGCTGCTGCGGACGGCGCGCGACTTGGTCAATCACGTCGCATTGATCATCTCGCTGAGCCTCGGAGATCTCCTGTTGTTCCGCATTCTATGGCGGTCGAGATCTGTCCCTCGATGGCTATCCGGGTGGGGATTTCTGGGAATCGGAGCAGCTATATCGGCGAGCTTCTTGGTGCTGCTTCGCCTAATTGACGTAGTCACGCCGCTCTACCTGGCCATGAATGCGCCGCTGGGCCTGCAGAGCTTTGTCTTCGCCGTGTGGCTGATGATAAGAGGCTTCGCTACTAATACATCAACCACGGCCCACCAGCACGGCGTCCGGCGCGGCTGACGCGCAGGCCGCCCCACCTTGTTGCGACAGCCTGCGGAGTCCGCCACTCGTGAGACGTTGACCCAGGGAGCATCTCATCCCATAGCACGTGAGGCACTCCGGGCTTGCCGCCCATCAGAGCGCCATCGTTCCGCCGCCCGCCCCGCCGGCCCTGCACCTGCCGAAAATCACGTCCATGCACGTCAGGCAGACCATGCATCGCATCCGAGGTTTGCCGCGAGCCATCCTGCCTGAGGACGCAAATGACCAGGCGATGGTTGCTCGGTGGTTGCTCGCTCACGTTCGATCCGCCGCAAAGTTCGAGCTCACCACGCAAGCCTGGCCCCAGACAGCCGCGCCGAGATGGGGGACAAATGGCACAAAGCGCCGATGGTCAAGACCGCATGGTTGCTCGGTGGTTGCTCGCGTGTACGCGATACAGCACGGCACGCGTCGGCACAGACTCATAATCCGTGGGTCGTGGGTTCAAGTCCCACCCGCCCTACTCACCAACCTGCGGCGTTACGCGGATCCGTAGCCGCGTCATCTGATCGTGAGTCACGGTGAGCCACATGTGAGTCACGTCCCAGCCCGCTCCTTGCCGATCTTCCGGTTGGTCGCCCGCACCGCCTTCAGCACCAGCCGCGCGGTCGCCTTGGCGCTGTCGTGATACAGCTGCGGCAGCACCGAGACGTAGGTGTCGACGGTCAGCACAATGCTGGCATGCCCCAGCGTGCCCTGCACCACCTTCAACTCCGTGCCCGACTCCAGCGCCAACGTCGCAGCTCCGTGCCGCAGGTCGTGTAGCCGTACCGGCGGCAGCCCGCTCGCGGTCACCAGCTTGTGGAAGCGGTGCGTGAGGTAGCTCGGCTGCACCGGCGCTCCGCTGTCCAGGGTGAAGATCGGGCTGATCGGTGACCACCGCTCCCCCGGCAGCCGACGCTGCACACGCTCGTGCCGCCGCAGCAGCCGGACCTTCTCCGGATCGAGTGCCAACGTTCGCCGACTGGCCGCGCTCTTCGGCTCGCACAAGACCAGCCCCTCGTCGGTGTGCACCAGCTGATGGGCGATGGTGAGCTCGCGCCGCTCCAGATCGACGTCCACCCACCGCAACCCGGCCACCTCCCCGCGCCGCAGCCCACGCAAGGCCACCAGCCACCACAGCACAAACAACGAGTCCTCCCGCGCGAACCGCAGGAAGGCAGCCAGCTGCTCGACCGTCCACACCGCCACCGGCAGACGCTCTCCCGCGCGCCGCCAGACCGCCTCCCGACGAGCCGTCCACACCACCGGATGCATCCGCACCGGCGATGGCAACCGGACGCCCTGCGCCGGATTGCCCGCGATCAGGTCCTCACGCACCGCGTGGTTCAGCGCCGCCCGCAACGTCGCCCGGATCCGCTCCAAAGTCGATGCGCTGATCGGCTCGCCGTACCGATTCCGCCGCCGCCCCAGCGCCACGAACATCCGCGTCACGTCCCGCCGCGACAACTCCACCAGCCTAATTCTGCCCAGATACGGGACCAGATGCAGCCGTACGTGATCCCGGTAGGCCCGGTGCGTGGTCGGCCGCAACCGCGACTCCACCACCGACAACCAGTACCGCAACCACTGCCCCACCGTGCACCCAGCAGAGAGCGGCCCATCCGCCTCCGCCATCAGCAGTTCACCGCCCGCACACCGCGCCGCCTCCGCGCTTGCGAACCCACCACGCCGAACCCGCTCCCGCCGACCCGACGCCCCCACAGCCTGGACCGCGAAATACCAGCTCCCATGCCCCGCGTCGGCCAACCGGCGACAGCGACCACCCAGCCGCCTACCACTCGCCCCATCGCTACACCCGCACCGCTTGTAAACCACGCAGCTCCCGCGTTCGTTCTCCACCATCGTTTCGCCTCCTGCGTCGCCAAAGAAGCAACGTACGAGCGGGGCAACAACAGAACCAAGCATGAGGAAGAACTAGTCAAGAAGAGGACCCTTGGAGCAGTCATCAAGACTGTCACTTCAGCTTCAGGTGGTTGAAGATCGTCCTCGATCGCAAGCAGGCGCTCTTACCTGCTCCATCCTGAATAGGCGATGCGGCGACGACCGCGCGGCTTGGAGCGGCAGGCTTTGATCAACGCATGCCTGCGCCTCGCAGCGATTGCCGACGCCGAAGAACGCACCCGCCGCACCGTCTCCAACTTGGCCGCCGCTTCCGGAACCCGACCGACGACGTGCACGCCGCCGGCGCCAAGCCGGCCGGTGTCAGTTCCCTGTAGGCCTGCAGCGGCAAGCGCACGCGCTGCCAGACGCACAGGCCGCTTGAGACGACATGAAGGCCGCCACGCGATGGCCGTTCTCATGCCACAATGCCACATCTGCTGACCAGGTAAAACTCGTACCAGGACACCCTTTATCCGCACCTGATCGTGCAGTACGACCAGGGCATGCGGGTTCGGGCAGGTGACATCCACATCCGTGCGCCGTTTCCGAACAGATTGATCTACGTCAACGACCCGGACAACGAGTCCATGCTGCTGAGTGATGAGCTGGGCTCGTTGCTCGGCGACGCACGGGTCTTCCTGATCTCGGGCTTCAACGCGATACGGGACCGGCGAACACTCGACCGGCGTCTTTCCGCGCTGAGAAGCCACATGCGGCAACTGCCGGCCGAGGCGGTCGTCTACTACGAGGATGCCGGCTTCCACGAGCCGGGCCTCAGCCAACGGGTCCGCGACGCGCTTCTGGAAGTCATCGACGTTTACGGGCTGAACGAAGACGAGATGCAGTCGCACCTGGGCTACGCCGTCAACCTGCTTTCCGTGACGGAGGTGGCACGTGCCCTCGAATCGCTGCAGGCCCTGATTCCCGTGGAGACCCTGGTGGTGCACACCAAGTACTGGTCGGCGGCATTCGGGGAGCGAGCCGGTGAGTACGCGGAGCCACTGAACGAGGGCATCGTGATCGCCAGCACCCGCTACTACCACGGCGATGAGTACATGAACCACCAGTACGAACTCATGCAGAACCGGCCGAGGCGAACGGAGGCGGTGGAGTTCGCCGCAGCTCTGGAACGCCGAATGGGCGAGGTTGTTCGTTGCCTGCCCGGCATCGAGCTTGACGTCGCCGCGCCCACGACCATCGGGCTCGGCGACGCGTTCGTCGGCGGTTTCCTCGCCGCGCTCTCCCGGGCGCGCCCGTGATCCACGTGCGGGGCGTTGGCGATCACCTACCCGCGTGCTCGGCGGACGTCAGCCTCGCGTCGATGCCGGGTTCGCCCGGACCTCGCGGCCGGGCAGGGGCGGCGAGCCGGCTGACCTGGAGCCCGGCGGCGGTCCACGCCTGGAAGCCGCCGATCACGTCGGTGGCGTTCGCCAGCCCGATCTGCCTGAGGGACGAGGCGGCGAGGCTGGAGGAGTATCCCTCGTCGCACAGGATGATCCAGCGGATGTCCGCCGAAATGGCCTCGGGGATCCGGGCGTCGCAGCGCGGATCGAGCCGCCACTCCAGATGGTTGCGTTCGATCACGATGGCGCCGGGCACCTCGCCGCCGCTGCGGCGCTGGAATTCCGGCCGGGTGTCCACGATGAGGCCTGTGCCACGGCTCGCCGCGGCGCAGGCCTCGGCAGGAGATAGGCGGCGCAGCCCGGTACGCGCCCGAGCCAGTAGCGTGTCGATGCTCACGAGACTCCAGGGGTGGGATCTGGGCGGAGACGGTCGCCATCCGCGTGATGGACGGCATCAGCGAGGACCTCAGGCGCGAGGGCGTCACCCTCGTTCCCCGAGAGCCCTCGAGGGATGTCAGATCTTGACGATGATCTCCGCGCGGCCCTTCTCCGACGTGGCCGTGATCTTCCAGCAGCCGCGTGAGGGGAAGCGGACGCCCATCGGCAGCGGCCCCGGCAGTCCTTCCGACGTGGGGCTGAGCGTGGCTTCTCCCTTGGCGCTCGTCCCGACCGCCGTGACCGTCACGGACGGCGGCTTGTCGCTGGATGTCCATAGCGGGCGTTTGGCGTAGAACCCGTTGCCGGCCGGTTCCACAGAAGCGCCCCAGGTGGCGTCGTCCGGCGCGATGAACCAGATATCGGATTCGCCCACGGCCCGTTCGATGCCGTCGTCCAGGAGCTCCCGCGGAACCTCCTTCGCCGCGCGGATGGTGTCGTCACACACCGCCGGTGCCTCTCTTTCGGCGTCGGGCCGGGCCGCGGCACCGCACCCGCCGCCGCACAGAACGGCGACGGCCACGGATGCCGCGACCCGGATGATCGACCGGAAACTTCGTGTCACCATGTCCAGGCCGTCCACAGGGGCAGGGCCAGCATGACGACGATTCCGAGCATCTGCGCACCTCGAACGTTGGTCCACATGCGCTGACTGCGCATGAGCCCCGTGCTGGTCGGGTCGCCGAGGCTGACGGAAAGGATCAGCGGTATCGCGAAGGCCAGGCCGTAGACCGCGCCCAGCCATGGAGGCGCCGCTCCCGTCAGGGCCGCAAGCAGCAGGACCCACGACGTGAACGAGACCCGGTAGGTCGTACCGATGATGCCCGTGTCCCCGCCCCACAGCAACGGTGTCACCCACCAGGTGTCCGTCGTGTGCGCCAGTTCCTTGGCCGTCTGACGACGCAGGCCCAAGGACATGCGTCCCCGCGCGGCCGCGACGATGTCGACCACCAGCCCGGCCACACTCGCGACGCCCAGGATGACGGTGACCGCGAAGGTGGAAAGCACACCGGAGACCAGCTGACCCAACTGCGACAGGACGAACACCGTCAGAGTCGCGGTCGAGACATGCGCGGCGGTGAGGATGAGGATGAACGACCGGGCTCGTTGCCGGCCGAGTTCAGAATCCCCTTGCACGAAGGGGCGGATCACTCCGATGAATGACTGGCCTCAAGGACTGTACAGCTGGGCGAAGCCCGCCACAGCCGCGAGGGAGAGAACCCAGTAGGTCAGCATGCCGGGGTCAGTAGTACCAGATGGAGCAGTAGTACGAGCCGGACCAGCACGAGGAGGACGTGGTGCACTCGCCGCAGTACACCGTGCGGTTGCTGCCGTCCTTGCAGGTCCAGTAGGTGCGGTTGTATCCGGACGGGCAGTACCAGCGGGGCCGGTCCACCGGGTACGGGCACCACCGGCTCGTCGCCAGCGCGCAGCACGGCGAGCCGAGCGGGTCGGCCTTGGCCTCCTTCGGCTGGAGGAGGGTGGCCAACCCGGCGATGATGGCGCCGGCGGCCGTGTAGATTCCGGCGCGGCGTAGCGGGTCCTTGAGCGTGCGGATGGTCTCCGGCTCGGCGTTCTGCATGGTGGTCATGCCACTCCTGCTTGTCTCTCAGGGACGGTGACGATTTCTGGCGCGGCCAGGAGCGCTTCGAGTTGCCGGAACGACGGGATGGTCTGGGCGGACACGGCCCTCCCGTCCTGGAACACGACGGCCGAGGGCGCCACCATGATGTCGAGCGCGGTGGCGATCTTGGCTTCCTCGTCGACGATGACCCGGTCGGCGGGCATCCTCGCCGCGACCAGCCACGTCTCGGCGTCCTCGTGCGAACGTGCTTCGATGACGAGCCGCACGCCGTGCGGCACCTCGCCGCGGAGCCGTTTGGCGATGGTCTGGCAGGTGGAGCACATCGTTGACAGGATCAGCACGATCAGGCGCTCGTGCCCGTCGAACTCGGCCGGCAGCCCGGCCGCGGACGGCGGCGTCGCCAGTCCCTCGGGAAGGGCGATCGCCTCGGGGGTGTCGTTCAGCCCCAGTTCGGAGCGCACCACTTCGAGTGTGCGGTACTGGTCGACCAGCGCCAGGACGCAGATCAACACGACGATGGTGAGAATGCACACGGCTATGGTGAGTGCGATCACGAAATGTCCTTGTTGACGACAGCCCGGGTGAACACGCGGTTCTCCCGGGCGAGGGGGAAGCCTCGCAGCCCGGCCAGGACGGCGAGGCCCAGTGCCAGGGCTGCCAGAGTCCACAATCCCTGCTCGGCGCGCAGCCCGCTCTGGTCCACCAGCACCAGCACGGCCAGGGCGCCCCACAGGGGCAGGTACGCGATCTGCCTGACGCCCAGCGGCCGCGAAGAACGGCCCAGGCAGGCGCACCCGATGTTCTTGCCGCCGAGCAGCGCGATGGCGCCCGCGCCCGCGAAGGAAAGCCCGAGAACGCCCACCATGAAAGCGGTGAGCATGGGCCATGGCATTGCTGCCAGCATCATCGCGGTCGCGATTTCCAGTAACGGCACGGCGTACGCCAGTACACCTTTCCCGGGAACCGCAAGAGCGGCCAGGGTAAGGCGGAAGTCGCGTGGTTCGGCGAGTTTTCGGGTTCCGGCGTAGAGGAGGAGAGTGGCCGCGGCGAACCGGACCAGGAGGGAGAGAAGTTCCGGCATCAGTCGGTGCTGGGCGATCTGACGTCGAGCACCTGAGCGTCCGGCAGTGTCGTGCCCATGAGCGCGACGAGGACGGAGCTCTGTCCCGCGGCGCTGAGCTGCTGTGAAGGGGCGGCCTTGACGCCGTTGAGGCTCACGACGCCCTTGCTGTCGCGGCTCGGCGTACCCGTGGTCCATGCGCACAGGGGCAGGGCCACGAGCCCCAGCTCGGAGACCCGGTCGGTGACGGTGACGAGGTCCCCGACGCGCGGCAGCACGCCCTCGGGAAACCCGGTGTAGGAGACGCTCTTGAAGGTACGGCCGTCGCGCTCGGCCACGGCGGTGACCGTGCCGGACGCGATTTCGGTCACTCTGGCGGTCTCTTCGACCGTCGTGGCCGACGCGAGCGCCTCGCTCGCCAGAGCCCCGGCGGCCACTGTGGAGACCGTCGCCACGGTGCCGGTTCTGAGAAGGTTTCGTCTGGACAGGAAACGTCGCTGCTCACCTGACATAAGGCCTCCGCCGTAAACGAAACATCACCGGGCATTTCACGGGATATCCGGAAATTTGGGTACGCCGCCCGGCGCGCGAATTCAGTGTGAGCCGCCTTGATCATGGCTGTCAATATGGTGTCCAAAAAGTCTGACAGCCGACCGAAAGCCCCGTTCCCGGCGCCCTCAGCGCGGGCGATCGTCCGTACGTGCCGGAGGCTTCGCCGAGCCGTGACGGGCCTGAAAGATCCGCAGGTCGTCGCTGATGCGCCGGGTGACGCCTCGCGCGTCGAGGTGCTCGAGGAGGGCGAGGGCGACGCGGCGGCTGGTCGCCAGGGCGAGCCGCGCGTCCCTGACGGTGAACGGCGAGGCGAGCCGCGCCAGCGTGTCAGCGGCCCGGTCCAGCGCATCGGGCAGGAGCACGACGTTCTTCCCGACCGAGGTCAGGGCGCCGGAGCGGATCGCCGCTGCCAGCGCCTTGCCGGTGAGGCCGAGCTCGGCGAGCCGCTCGGGTGTCGGGGCGTCGAACGGCTGCTCGCCGAGGTGGGCGGTCACTTCGGCCACCGCCTTGACGACGGGCGCGGGCAAGGTGCCGCCGGCCGACACCACGCGGCCCGACCGGATGGCCAGCGGCGGCGCGACCAGCGCTTCCGCGAGCCTGCGGTCCGGCAGCCCGAGCACCTGCGCGGCGGCCTCCAGCGTGATCCCCGGATCGAGCGGGGGCCGGCGCGCGACGTGGTCGGCGAGGCGGCGCCGCAGGGCCGACCAGTGCTCGGGGTCGGCGAACCAGTCACCGGTCACGGGCTCGCCGATCGGCGGGCAGCCCATCGCGGCCAGCTCGGCCCCCGACAGCACGCCATGCCAGCGCAACAGGGCGACGAAGTCGGGCAGGCCGGCCTCGCCGAGCTCGGCGGCCCGCGCGGCGGCGGCCCCCCGGCGCCGCAGCGGAGCCGGGCGCACGTCCAGCACGTGCACGCCGGCGATGATCTCGCGCAGTCCCGGTTCGCGGAGCAAGGCGCGATCGCCCGTCCTGAGCGGCAGGGCCCGGTCGAACGTGAGCCGGGCCGTGCCGGCCCCCAGCGCCCGGACGTGGACGGGCACGGCCGCCGATCCGACATGCAGGGTGGCCGCACCGCGCCGGCCCGCGTCCGGCGCCAGCCGGACGTCGGCGACCTGAGTCCGCAGCCAGGCGTCAGGCGTCACCAGCGCCATGCCGCGGGACAGGTCCGCACGGTCGACGCCGCGGAGGTTCACGGCGACCCGCGCGGTCGCGTGGACCACGTCCGTCTCCTGGTTGAGCGTCTGCAGCCCGCGGACTCTGACCCGGTGGCCGTCGACCTCCAGTTCGTCGCCGGTGCGGAGAGTCCCCTGAGTGAGAGTGCCGGTGACGACGGTCCCCGCGCCCTTGACGGTGAACACCCGGTCGATCCACAGCCGGACCGCCCCCTCGACGTCCGGGCCGGGAAGCCCGGCGACGAGTTCGGCCAGGGCCCCCTCCAGTTCGGGAAGGCCCTCGCCGGTCAGCCCGCTCACTGTCACGATCTCGGCCCCCGCCAGCCCGGTGCCGTCGAGGCGCTCCCGTGCCTGCCGTACCGCGGGCGTGGGGTCGGCCAGGTCGCAGCGGGTGACGACGACGAGGCCGTGCCGCACGCCCAGGGCGTCGAGCGCGGCCAGGTGCTCGGCGGACTGAGCCTGCCAGCCGCCGTCGGCGGCGACGACGAACATCACCGCCGGGACCGGCCCCACCCCGGCCAGCATGTTGGTGACGAACCGCTCATGCCCCGGTACATCGACGAACGCGATCCGCTCACCCCCGGGCAGCGTCCTCCAGGCGAACCCGAGGTCGATCGTCATGCCGCGGCGCCGTTCCTCCGCCCAGCGGTCGGACTCCATCCCTGTCAGCGCCCTGACCAGCGTCGACTTCCCATGGTCGATGTGGCCGGCGGTGGCGATCACATGCACGCGCGCTCCACGGCCGCGGCGATGATCTCGTCCTGGCCGGGGTCGACCGTGCGCAGGTCGAGGATCAGCCGCCCGCCGGTGACCCGGCCCACCACAGGGGGGTGGCCGGTGCGCAGCCGCACGGCGAGTTTCCCGTCCACGGCGACGCCCGCGCTGGGCAGTTCCACTCCCGGAGCGCCACCACCGCCGACCCTGGCGACGGTCTCGACCGCTTCCGCGCGGTCGCCCAGGCGCGCGGCCAGCCGCCGCGCGCGCTCGGCGAGCTCTTCGGCGGGTACGTGCAGCGCGACCTGCACCGGCGGGCGCGGGCCGCGCAGCGTGGCCTCCAGCGCGGCGAGGGTGAGCTTGTCCACCCGCAGCGCCCGGGCGAGGGGGTGGCGGCGCAGCCGGTCCACCAGTGCCGCGTCGCCCAGCAGCAGACCCGCCTGCGGGCCGCCCAGCAGCTTGTCGCCGCTGGCAGTGACCAGCGCGGCTCCCGCGCGCAGGGTGCCGGCGGCGTCCGGCTCGCCGGGCAGCAGCGGCTCTGCTCGCAGGAGCCCCGAGCCGATGTCGGCGACCACCGGCGGGCCTGCCGTGGCCAGCTCCGCGACGGACACCTCCGAGGTGAAGCCCTCGATGCGGAAGTTGGACGGGTGCACCTTGAGGATGAAGCCGGTCTCCGGACCGCAGGCGTCCAGATAGTCCCGCAGGGACGTCCGGTTGGTGGCGCCGACCTCGCGTAACCTGGCGCCGGTCGACTGGAGGAGCTCGGGGATGCGGAAGCCGTCGCCGATCTCCACCAGCTCGCCGCGGCTGATGACGATCTCCTTGCCCTGGGCCAGGGCGGTCGCGGTCAGCACGAGCGCCGCCGCGTTGTTGTTGACCACATGGACCGCCGCCGCCTCCGGGACCGCCGCCGCCAGCGCCGCCAGCGCCGTGCGGCCCCGTCGCGCCCGCCCGCCCTCGGCCAGGTCGAACTCCACGTCGGCGTAGTCGGCGGCGGCCCCGATCGCCGCCACCGCGGCACGGGACAACGGCGCCCGGCCCAGGTTGGTGTGCACGATCACGCCGGTGGCGTTGATGACGGAGCCGATGCCACTGGCCGTCGCCGGCAGCAGCGTCAGCACCGCGTCAACCGCCTCGTCCGGCTTGAGGACGCTCTCGCGAACACGCTGCTGCGCCGTCCGCACCGCGGCCTTGACCAGGTCGCGACCGAGTGCCTCCTGGGCGGCGACGAGCCGCGGGTCGGACAGCATGCTGTCGGTTCGCGGCACGCGACTGCGTAGATCCACTGACGGCTTCCCCCGCTGCTCGATGAGCGGAGGCGGACGGGAATCGAACCCGCCGCGCTGAGATCCTCAACGCCACTGGTTTTGAAGACCAGGAGGGCCACCAGGCACCTAAACGCCTCCAGAGGTGATCATAGTTTCATGACAGAGTTCAGACTGACGCAGTACGGCACCGGCGGTGGTTGTAGCTGCAAGATACCCCCCAACGAGCTGGAGACGCTGGTGGCAGGGTTCGCCCGCACCGGCTCCGGCGGATCCCCGGCGGGGGACTTACTCGTGGGCATCGACCACGGGGACGACGCGGCCGTGGTCCAGGTGCCGGGTGACGCGTACGCCATGGTGGCGACAACCGACTTCTTCCCTCCTGTCGTCGACGACGCTTACGACTTCGGCCGGATCGCCGCCACCAACGCGCTGTCCGACGTGTACGCCGTCGGCGGCGAGCCGGTCATGGCGCTCAACCTGCTCGGCTGGCCTCGCGGGGTCCTGCCCCTCGAACTGGCCCGCGAGGTGCTGCGCGGCGGCTTCGCCGTCACCCAGGCCGCCGACTGCCATCTCGCGGGAGGTCACAGCATCGACGACCCGCACCCCAAGTACGGTCTCGCCGTCACCGGCCGCGCCCACCCCGACCGCCTGCTGCGCGTGGACGCCGGCGCGCCGGGTGTCCCGCTCACCCTCACGAAGCCGCTCGGCGTCGGAGTGCTGAACACCCGGCACAAGGCCACCGGTGAGGTGTTCGCCGAGGCGGTCGCCGTGATGACGACGCTCAACCGTGACGCCGCCCGCGCGGCCGTGGCGTCGGGGGCGCGCTGCGCCACCGACGTCACCGGCTTCGGCCTGCTGGGCCACCTGTACAAGCTCGCCCGCGCGAGCGGGGTCACCGCCGTCATCGACAGCGGCGCGATACCGTACGTCGCGGGCGCCCGTGAGGCCGTCCGTGACGGATACGTCAGCGGCGGCTCCCGCAGGAACCTGGACTGGGTGGCGCCCCACTGCGACTTCGGTGATGTTCCAGAAGACGAACGCCTGCTGCTGGCCGATGCGCAGACCTCGGGCGGGCTGCTCGTCGCCGGAGAGATCCCGGGCCACCCGATCATCGGCGAGCTCGTTCCCCGCGCCGAGTCGGTGCTGATCGTGAAATAGACCGGTCCTCCGGGGCGGTGCCGCGGCGTCAGGTCGGACGGCCGAAGCCGGATCGAGCCGGTCGCGCCGGCCTGGCCTTCGCCCGCGAGCAGCGCACCGACCTCGACCTCGGCAGGAAACACACCTTGGAGGGTGTGGGCCACCTGACGACGCTCCGCCGCCTGCGGATCTCGCGCCGCAAGGACATCACGGTCCTGGACGAGCTCGCCGCCCTCGGCGACCTCGTCCATCTCGATCTCGACCAATGCCCTGAGATCTCCGACCTGGCCCCGATCGCCGGCCTCACCGAGCTGACCACACTCAACCTGGCCGGCTGCCGCACAGTCACCGACCTCGCCCCGCTCAAGGCTCTCACCGGCCTCGAAAGGCTCGATCTGTCCAGGACCGGCACCAGTCATCTCGCCGACCTAACGGAACTCGCCGCTCTCACCGAACTGAACGTCTCTCGATGCGTCCGTCTGGAAGACCTCGAAGGGCTCGGCGATAAACCGGCCCTGACTACCCTGAAGATCGAGGGATGCGCCTGGCTCACCTCACGTCCCTGCGGGGCCTCGGCACGCTTCCCGGGATCACCCGCCTCAGCCTGACGGGCTGCGACAAGCTGACCGACCTACGAGGGATCGCCGGCCTCACCGGGCTGGAAGGGCTGGTGATCTCCGGGTGCGCCGGCCTCGCCTCGCTCGAAGGCGTCGAACAGCTGCCGTCGCTCCGGTGGGTCTCGATCGTCGACAGCCCCGAGGTGCGCGATCTCTCGCCTCTGTCCGCCGTGCCCGCGCTGCGTAAGCTCCTCCTCTCCGGGCAACCTGTCACCGACGCCTCCTCACTCCCTCGCTCGGCATCGCTGAACGAGCTCACCATCCGCCACCGTGACATCCTGGACAACCTCGACGGGCTTGGCGACCTGCCCGCACTGTCCGATCTGTGGTTGGACGGATGCGGCGGGCTGCGCACGCCAGGAACCGGCCACGATCTCCCGTCGCTGCGCCGGCTGACCCTGTGGGGCAGCCCCGCGCTGGAAGACCTCGGCGGCATAGCCGACCTCCCGGCACTCACCAAGCTGTCGTTGTTGAGACTCCCGGACGACCTCGACCCCGCAGGCCTGCGCGGCCGAGCACCGTTCAAGGAGATCGGCACCCATCGCGACCACGATCCCCGATGGCAGGCCGCCATCTCGCAGGCGCTCGGCAAGAAGGTGCGGATGGTCAACGGCTGGCTCGAAGTCCTGGACGAACCACTGGATGCTTGACGCCGACCGGCCCTCACGCCGCATCGCCCGCATCCCCGCCGCAGCCCGGCTGTCCATCAGCCTGGCGGCAGACGAGGCCCAGGCCCCGGAAGAAGCGGAGACCGGTGCCGCGTTCGTCTATCCCACCTGCGACGACAGGCGCCCTCGGGCTCAGAGGCAGCGGTGGCTGGCTGCTGAAAGCTCCCCGTGTCAGCAGGTGACTCTGATCTCGTTGGAGAACTTGAACACGGCATCGTCGCTGAGTTTCCGCATCACGTGCCTGCGCCAGGTGTGCTTGCCCGTGCCCTTGTAAAAGTAGGAGATCGGTACATCCACGCCGCTTCCGCCCACCGTCGACGCGCTGGCTGACACCCCGCCCTCCCGAGTGCGCCGCGAAGTGGACCAATTGCGTCGGCACACAGCCCTGCCCGCCACCCTCGACGACCTCGCCCGCGGCAACCAGCGCGCCATCACCGGCCTGGCCGGCCTGGCCGTCCGCTACTGCCAGACCGCCTTCGCCCCCCATCGCGCCACGATGGAGCACGCACTGGGCCGTTCGGATGTTGGAGCACGTGCCGAGCACGGCGCCCGTCATCTATACGTAGTGCCGGAGTGTTTGGGGTACAGGTTTCCTTGTGTGGCACCACCGGCAATGATCACATTAGGGCGTGCTCGGTGCGTGCTCGTCCGCCCCGTCACACGCCGTCAGGACCCGGCACCGCCTGACACGCGAAGTACGCTGAGGTGGGACGAACCATCATCCAAGGTCACTGCGCGACACTAAAAGATCTTGCTTCTAATCCGACGATCGCAGGTTCGAATCCTGCAGGGCGCGCTATCGAGACCAGCTCTAACACCGCCTGAGCTGGTCTTTTGCTTGGGTACGGCTCCCACCCCACATGCAGCCGTAGGCCGCCGAGAGCCCCTGTGCGTCGGTGGTCGCGGGATATACGCAGGATGAAAGGGGCGGTCCATTCATTGCTGAGCTCAAGGATCAGGAAGTCGGCACCCTTGCCTATGGGTAGCGTGCCCTCCGCTATCCCCTGCGCCACATCCTGGGCGACCGCCCAGGGCTCGCGCTGGAGGTCGATGGACGGGAAGCCGCTCTCCGCCAGCATCTGGCGGACCAGCGGCTCAACTTCCTCCATGGCTCCGATGGACAACGTGTAGCCGGCAAGCTCCCAAACCGTAGGCGTATCCAGACCGGCTTCGATGAGCTCACAGGCCGGCCATCCGGCATCCGTTATGGTTCCCGAGAGCCGACCCCGAAGGAGATCACCTCTGAGGTCGGTCAGACGTTCTCTGAGCTCAGCCGGGAGATCCACCGGGCCAGTATCCCGCGATCGATCATTCAAGAGCCAGCGCACCCTCTATCCGCTGGTTGGCCACGTCGCGTTGCCCGTCAATGCACTTGGCGTAGACCCTGAGCATGACGTCCAGTCCGTGGCCGGCCCGCTCCGCCGCTTCTGGTGCGTGGACCCCGGCATTCAGCCACAGCGAGACGGCCGCGTGCCGCAGATCGTAGGGCCTGCCCGCCAGGGGAGAGGCGGCCTGGTCGGGGGTGAGCGCGTAGGTTCGGGCCTCTTTCCAGATCTTGGCGTAGGCCGAGCCGGAGATCACGCCGTCCGTCCTGGTCCGGAAGAGCCGTCCGTCTCTGGCTGTGCCGTGCGTGTCGAGGTGCGCCCAGAGGATGGCCACCAGTTCGGGCGGGATCGGCACTGGGCGCGTGGTCTTCGCGTCCCGGTGCTTCAGACCGTGTGCCGCTCGAATATTAAGCTACGTGGCTTGAGCTGCGGTTATGCGGCGTGGTGGTATTCGTTGATCGTGCCTGCGACGACGGGTTTTCGGTGGATGGATCGTAGGTCGTTGAGGTCGGTCACGTCGCGGGCGGGCTGCGTTGAGGTCTCCGGGGGACGTTGTTGTCGGGACTGGTGCGGTCGGTGCCCGTTGTAGGGGATCACGTATTCGTGGAGCGCACGGGCCAGGTGGCGTTCGTTGAGGATCAGGATGCGGTCCGGGAGTTCGCGGCGCAGGGTGCCGATGACGCGATCGCAGATGGCGTTCATCCTCGGCGTCTGCGGCATGGTGGTGACGATCCGTAGCCCTTCGGCTGTGAAGACCTCCCGGAAGGAGTAGGTGAAGAGCGGGTCCCGATCGTGGATCACGAATCGAAGCCCGGCGATACGGTCACCCAGGTCCATGACCAGGTTGCGGGCTTGCTGCGTGGTCCATGCTCCGGTCGGGTGTGCGGTTACTCCGGCCAGGTGCAGTCGGTTGAGTACGGTCTCGGTGCGAGTAGGGGCGTCGTCGCACCACAGTTGGAGTACGTGGCCGCGCGGTGCCACGTACGAGCCGAGCATCCTGAGGGAGAAGGTGCCCTTGTCTCGGGTCTCGCCCGCGCGGCCGGAGTGACGGGAAGGTGGGAGAGTGAGCCGGAAGCTGTAGTGGTCGACCCAAGTAGTTAATTGCCTGTGTTGTTCTTCTCGCTGGGCAATAAACAGGCGCGACGACATAGAAATTCGAAACGGCTCTGACCTGCTCGCATGATCCTTGATGCCGTTGAGAAAATCGATCGCCGCGCTTGCCGCGAGCAGCCGTTAAGGCCGGGGAGCGAATGCCTCGATTTCTACGCGAACGCCTCAGCCGCTTCCCGCCAGAATGGCGCCCCGCGCTTTCTTGCCTGGTCGCCTGCCCCGGAGTCCCTCGCGCAGGCGCGAGTGCCGGCCATGTGAGACGCATGGTGACGGGGACGCTACAGAATTCGCCTACCCCCTTTTAGGAAATCAAGACTTCCTGTGTGATCTATGTCACACAGCTGTTTTGGGCCTCCTGTGCATGAGCTGGCCGAATCCCCTTCGCCGGGACTATTTCCGGCCCGCTGCACCAACAGTGATCACCTTGTCAAGGCCTATTCCTGGTTCGACTTGTCTGTGTATATCTGTGGCGTTCTTTATGCGGCGCTTACGGGGATGCGCCTGGTCTGCGGGGAGCGTGGGCGTGGCCATGCGGCGTGCTCGGACAGGTGCGGGTGTGTTGGGCCGGACTCGGTTCGGCATCGGACGAAATGGACCGTCGCGGTGGCTGAGCCGCCTCGTCGTGGTCGTGACCATGATCCTCATGCCGGGGATTCTCGCGCTGCAGGCGCAGGCGGTCGTCGTGGACCCGGCGCCGAACCGGCTGGCGATCCCCGGCTCCCCAGCTTCAGGCTCCGCCCGAGCGGTCCCCGTCCAGCAGTCCGGAACCGCGGCGAACCTGCCGCACCTCGTCGACCCGGCCGCCACGCAGCCGAAGCCGAGGACCGAGGACAAGACGAAGGGCGCCGGCGAGAAGCGGCCCAAGGGCTCCCTCCCGCTGGAGAAGGCGCACGAGGTGCTCGACGAGCCGGCCACGGACGGGCTGAACAGCCCGCCGCCGCTGACCTGGGACTCGTCCTCCGATCCCGCCGCATCTGCACCAACGACGAACGACAGACGACAGACCCGTGTTCACGCCGAGAGCGCAGCCATGCACAGGGTGTCCTTGGGGAGCGCGGCGCAGGACGAGGCGAAGGCAACCCGGACGCAGGCTGTCGCGGCCGCCGCGCTTCCGGCGGTGTCGGAAATGTCAGCCTCTCCGGCCCAGCAGGTGTCGGGGTTGTGGACGTTGCCGTCCACGCAGCCGAGCTTCTACGCGTACGGCGGGGACGCGGATTCGCGGCCGTTGCGCCTGGAGGCACAGGTCGAGCACGACCCTTCGGTCGCCGCCCAGGGTACGGGGCTGATCTGGTCCGCTAGCGGCGACCTTTCGTCCAGCGGGTGTTACACGACGAGTAAGTGCTGGTTGCAGACGCCGGCGGTGACGGCGGGCAAGTTGAAGGACGGCTGGCTGGTTCGCTGGCGGGTGCGGGTGTCCACGTCCGGCGGCGTGGTGAGTGCCTGGTCGGCGTGGCAGGCCGGGCGGGTGGATACCTCCAAGCCGGTGGTTTCGGAGGCGATAGCCTCCCCCGGACAGTTGACGTCCGGGATCTGGAGCCTGCCGTCCACGCAGCCGAGCTTCTACGCCTATGGCGGCGACCCGGATTCGCGGACGTTGCGCTTGGAGGCGCAGGTTGAGCACGATCCGTCGGTCGCGGCGCAGGGTACGGGGTTGATCTGGTCCGGTACCGGCGCGGTGTCGAGCGGCGGTTGTTACACGACCAGCAGATGCTGGTTGCAGTCTCCCGCTGTGACGGCGGGCAAGTTGAAGGATGGTTGGCTGGTTCGCTGGCGGGTGCGGGTGTCCACCGCCGACGGGGTGGCCGGCCCGTGGTCGGAGTGGCAGGGCGGACGGGTGGACACCTCCAAGCCGGTGGTGTCGGAGATGACGGCCTCCCCGGGTCAGCAGGTGGCGGGGTTGTGGACGTTGTCGTCCGCGCAGCCGACCTTCTACGCCTACGGCGGCGACCCCGATTCACGGACGTTGCGCCTGGAGGCACAGGTCGAACACGACCCTTCGGTCACCACACAGGGCACGGGCCTGATCTGGTCGGGCTCAGGTGACCTGTCGAGCAGCGGTTGTTACACGTCGAGCAAATGTTGGCTGCAGTCTCCTGCGGTGACGTCGGGCAAGCTGAAGGACGGCTGGCTGGTCCGCTGGCGCGTACGAGTATCCGCCTCCGACGGGGTGGTCGGCCCGTGGTCGGAGTGGCAGGAGTCCACCGTCGCGGTCAGCGGCACGGCGGGTAACGGCTTGGGCGCGGTGCCCGCCACCCGCGGCACCGACTCGTGGACGCTGGCCTCGGCCACACCGTGGCTGTATGCGAAGGTGACCGACGCCGGTGGTTCGAAGCTGGTCCTGGGCGCCGAGGTCGAGCACGATCCGGCCGTGCCGGCGCAGGGTACGGGCCTGATCTGGTCCGGCAAGGCCACGACCTCCTACGCCTCCGGCGGCAACGCCTGGTTGCAGGTCCCGGCCGCGAAGCTGACGGACGGCATGAAGGTTCGCTGGCGGGTGCGTGGTGTGACCACGGCGGGCGTGGAGGGCGAGTGGTCGCCCTGGCAGAGCGCCGTGGTGGATGTGACGAAGCCGGCGGCGTCCGATGTGGGGCTGACCCCGGCGACCAAGGGTGCGATGTCGTGGACGGCGTCGTCGGTGACGCCGTGGGTGTACGCCAAGGTCGGCGACCCTGATTCGCGCGCTTCGAAACTGTGGGCACAAGTCGAGCACGACCCGGCCGTTCCCGCGCAGGGTACGGGGCTGATCTGGGAGGGCAAGGGCACCACCGCGTACGCCTCGGGGGGCAACGCGTGGGTGCAGGTCCCGGCAGGGAAGCTGACGGACGGGATGAAGGTCCGCTGGCGGGTACGCGGTGAAACCACCACCGGGACCCTCGGCCCATGGACCGACTGGTCCGCTGCCGGCATCGACCTCAACAAGCCGTCGGTCGAGTCGCTGGGGATGGATCCCGCGCTTCCTGGTTCCGCGTCGTGGACGGCGGGGACGTTGACGCCGTGGCTGTTCGCGAAGGTGACCGATCCGGAGAACCGGTCGAGCAAGCTCAACGTGGAGGTCGAGCACGACCCGGCCGTTCCCGCTCAGGGGGTGGGGCTGATCTGGTCGGGGTCCTCGGACAAGGCGTACGTGTCAGGCACCAATGCCTGGGCGGTCGTGCCGTCAGGGAAGCTGACCGACGGCTGGCAGATCCGCTGGCGGGCCCGAGCCACCACCACGTCCGGCGTGTCGGGTCCGTGGTCGGAGTGGGTGTCGGCGCGCGTGGACACGACGGTGTTCAAGACGATCCCGCCCGGGCCCGCAGTGAGCATGGTGTCGGCGCCTGTCGGCCAGTTGGTGACGGGCAAGTGGATACTGCCGACCACCAGCCCGTCCTTCACCGCCGCGATCTCGGACGTGGACCGCCGGCCTGGCGTGCTGGAGGCGGAGGTCGAGCACGACCCGGCGGCGACCGGCCAAGGTACGGGTCTGATCTGGTCCGGGCAGAGCACGACGTTCGATGAAACATGTTTCACGGGGGAGACGTGCTGGGCTTCGCACCAGTCGCCCGCGGTGACGGGGTTGCAGAACGGCTGGCACGTCCGGTGGCGGGTGCGCGCGGTGGTGCAGTCCACCGCCACCGCAGGCGCGCTGGTGTCCGGCTCGTGGTCGGAGTGGCAGTACGCGCGCGTGGACACCTCCAAGCCGGTGGTGTCAGAAATGCTGGCCTCCCCGGGACAGCAGGTAGCGGGCTTGTGGACGTTGCCGTCCACGCAGCCGACCTTCTACGCCTACGGCGGCGATCCCGATTCACGCAAGTTGCGCCTTGAGGCGCAGATCGAGCACGACCCGTCGGCCGCCGGCCAGGGCTCCGGGCTTATCTGGTCCGATACCGGCACGCTGTCGAGCAGCGGTTGTTACACGTCGAGCAGATGTTGGCTGCAGTCTCCCGCGGTGACGGCGGGCAAGCTGAAGGACGGCTGGCTGGTCCGCTGGCGCGTGCGCGTGTCCACCGGCGACCAGGTGGCCGGCCCGTGGTCGGAGTGGCAGGCCGGACGGGTGGACACCTCCAAGCCGGTGGTGTCGGAGATGCTGGCCTCCCCGGGACAGCAGGCGTCAGGACTGTGGAGGTTGCCGTCCACGCAGCCGACCTTCTACGCGTACGGCGGCGACCCGGATTCGCGGCGGTTGCGCCTGGAGGCGGAGATCGAGCACGACCCGTCGGCGGCGGGCCAGGGCTCGGGCCTGATCTGGGCGGCCGCCGGCGCGGTGTCGAGCGGCGGTTGTTACACGACCAGCAGATGCTGGTTGCAGACCCCCACCGTGGCGTCGGGCGAACTCAAGGACGGCTGGCTGATCCGCTGGCGGGTTCGGGCGTCCACCGCTGAAGGGGAGGCGGGCCCGTGGTCGGAGTGGCAGTCCGCGCGAGTGGACGCCTCCAAACCGGTGGTGTCGGAGATGCAGGCCTCCCCGGCCCAGCAGGTGTCGGGGTTGTGGACGTTGCCGTCCACGCAGCCGACCTTCTACGCGTACGGCGGCGACCCCGACTCGCGGCCGTTGCGCCTGGAGGCGCAGGTCGAGCACGATCCCGCGGTCGCCGCGCAGGGTACGGGGTTGATCTGGTCCGGTACCGGCGCGGTGTCGAGCGGCGGTTGTTACACGACCAGCAGATGCTGGTTGCAGTCTCCCGCTGTGACGTCGGGCAAGTTGAAGGATGGTTGGCTGGTTCGCTGGCGGGTCCGCGTGTCCACCGCCGACGGGGTGGCCAGTCAGTGGTCGGAATGGCAGGGCGGACGGGTGGACACCTCCAAGCCGGTGGTGTCGGAGATGACGGCCTCCCCGGGTCAGCAGGTGGCGGGGTTGTGGACGTTGTCGTCCGCGCAGCCGAGCTTCTACGCCTATGGCGGTGACCCGGATTCGCGGCCGTTGCGTCTGGAGGCGCAGGTTGAGCACGATCCGTCGGTCGCGGCGCAGGGTACGGGGTTGATCTGGTCGGGTTCTGGTTCGTTGTCGTCCAGTGGTTGTTACACGACCAGTAGGTGTTATCTGCAGACGCCTGCGGTGACGGCGGGCAAGTTGAAGGATGGTTGGCTGGTTCGCTGGCGGGTGCGGGTGTCGGCCTCCGACGGGGTGGCCGGCCCGTGGTCGGAGTGGCAGGAGTCGACGGTCGCGGTGAGCGGCACGGCGGGTAACGGCCTGGGTGCGGTGCCCGCCACGCGTGGAACGGACTCGTGGACGCTGGCGTCCGTCACACCGTGGTTGTACGCGAAGGTGACCGACGCCGGCGGATCGAAACTGGTGCTGGCCGCGGAGGTCGAGCACGATCCGGCCGTACCGGCGCAGGGCACGGGACTGATCTGGTCCGGCAAGGCCACCACCTCCTACGCCTCGGGCGGCAATGCCTGGCTGCAGGTCCCGGCCGGGCAACTGACGGACGGGATGAAGGTCCGCTGGAGGGTACGCGGCGTCACCACCGCCGGCGTGGAGGGCACATGGTCACCCTGGCAGAGCGCCACCGTCGACGTGACGAAGCCCGCCGCCTCCGACGCCGGTTTGACCCCGGCGACCAAGGGTGCGACGTCGTGGACGGCGTCGTCGGTGACGCCGTGGGTGTACGCCAAGGTCAGCGACCCTGATTCGCGTGCTTCGAAACTGTGGGCGCAGGTCGAGCACGACCCGACCGCGACCGGGCAGGGTACGGGCCTGATCTGGGAGGGCAAGGGCACCACCGCGTACGCTTCGGGCGGCAATGCCTGGCTGCAGGTCCCGGCCGGGCAACTGACGGACGGGATGAAGGTCCGCTGGCGCGTACGCGGTGAGACCGCCACCGGCGCCCTCGGCCCATGGACCGACTGGACCTCCACCAGCATCGACCTGCGCAAACCGTCGGTGTCGGGCTTGTCGATGACTCCGGCGACCTGGGACGCCGGAAGCTGGACGGCGGCGGCGACCTCGCCATGGCTCTACGCGAAGGTGACCGACCCGGAGACCAGGGATTCCCTGCTCGCCGTGGAGATCGAGCACGACCCGGCCGCGACCGGCCAAGGCAGCGGCCTGATCTGGACGGGGAAGAGCGCTCAGCCGTACCACTCCGGTGACAACGCGCTGGTGCAGGTGCCGGGCGGGAAGTTGTCCGATGGGATGAGGATCCGCTGGCGGGCTCGTGCCGAGACCACCACCGGCGCCATCAGCCCGTGGTCGGACTGGACCCAGGCGCGCATCGACCTCAACAAGCCGTCGGTCGAGTCGCTGGGCATGGACCCGGCGCTGCCGGGCAGCGCGTCGTGGACGGCGGGGACGTTGACGCCGTGGCTGTTCGCGAAGGTGACCGATCCGGACAACCGGTCCAGCAAGCTCAACGTGGAGGTCGAGCACGACCCGGCCGCCGCCGGGCAGGGGACCGGGCTGATCTGGTCGGGCTCCTCGGACGAGAATTACGCGACGGGCACGATCGCCTGGGCGGCCGTACCGGCAGGAAAGCTGACCGACGGGTGGCAGATCCGCTGGCGCGCCCGCGCCACCACCACGTCCGGGGCGTCGGGGCCGTGGTCCGCGTGGGTGTCGGCGCGCGTGGACACGACGATCTCCAAGACGATCCCGCCCGGCCCTGCCGTGAGCACGGTGTCCGCGCCTGTCGGCCAGTTGGTGTCCGGCAAGTGGATACTGCCGAGCACCAGCCCGTCCTTCACCGCCGCCATCTCCGACGCCGACCGGCGGCCCGGTGTGCTGCAGGCGGAGGTCGAGCACGACCCGGCGGCGACCGGCCAGGGTACGGGGCTGATCTGGACCGGGCAGGGCACGACGTTCGGTGACACCTGTTTCACGAACCAGACGTGCTCGGCCTCGCACGAGTCGCCCGCGGTGACGGGGTTGCAGAACGGCTGGCAGATCCGGTGGAGGGTCCGCGCGGTGGTGCAGTCCACCGCCGCTCCGGGCGCGCTGGTGTCGGGCCCGTGGTCGGAGTGGCAGTTCGCGCGGGTGGACACGTCCAAGCCGGTGGTGTCGGAGCTGCTGGCCTCGCCGGGCCAGCAGGTGGCGGGGCTGTGGACGTTGCCGTCCACGCAGCCGAGCTTCTACGCGTACGGCGGCGACCCCGACGCCCGGGCGTTGCGCCTGGAGGCCCAGGTCGAGCACGACCCGACGGCCACCACCCAGGGCACAGGGTTGATCTGGTCCGGTACCGGCACGGTGTCGAGCAGTGGTTGTTACACGACCAGCAGGTGCTGGTTGCAGACCCCCACGGTGGCGTCGGGAAAGCTGAAGGACGGCTGGCTGATCCGCTGGCGCGTGCGCGTGTCCACGGCAGCCGCGGTCGCCAGTCAGTGGTCGGAGTGGCAGGCCGCGCGGGTGGACACCTCCAAGCCGGTGGTGTCGGACCTGCTGGCCTCTCCGGGACAGGAGGCGGCCGGTTCGTGGACGTTGCCGTCCACGCAACCCACCTTCTACGCCTACGGCGGCGACCCCGATTCACGCGCGCTGCGTCTGGAGGCCCAGGTCGAGCACGACCCGTCAGCCGCCGGCCAGGGCTCAGGTTTGATCTGGTCCGGTACCGGCACGGTGTCGAGCAGTGGTTGTTACACGACCAGCAAGTGCTGGTTGCAGACCCCCGTGGTGACGGCGGGCAAGCTGAAGGACGGCTGGCAGGTCCGCTGGCGCGTGCGCGTGTCCACGGCAGCCGCGGTCGCCAGTCAGTGGTCGGAGTGGCAGGCCGCGCGGGTGGACACCTCCAAGCCGGTGGTGTCGGACCTGCTGGCCTCTCCGGGCCAGCAGGTGGCGGGCTTGTGGACGTTGCCGTCCACGCAGCCGAGCTTCTACGCGTACGGCGGCGACCCCGACTCCAGGCCGTTGCGCCTGGAGGCCCAGATCGAGCACAACCCGTCAGCCACCGGCCAGGGCTCAGGTTTGATCTGGTCCGGTACCGGCACGGTGTCGAGCAGTGGTTGTTACACGACCAGTAGGTGCTGGTTGCAGACACCCACGGTGACGTCGGGCAAGCTGAAGGACGGCTGGCAGGTCCGCTGGCGCGTACGGGTCTCCACCGCCGACGGAGTGGCCAGTCAGTGGTCGGAGTGGCAGGCCACGCGGGTGGACGCCTCCAAGCCCGTGGTCTCGGAGGCCACGGCCTCCCCAGGACAGCAGACGTCAGGGCTGTGGACGCTGACCTCGACGCAGCCCACCTTCTACGCCTACGGCGGCGACCCCGATTCGCGAACCTTGCGCCTGGAGGCGCAGGTCGAACACGACCCGTCGGTCACCACGCAGGGTACGGGCCTGATCTGGTCGGGCTCAGGTTCTTTGTCGTCCAGCGGCTGTTACACCACCAGTAGGTGCTGGTTGCAGACACCCACGGTGACGTCGGGCAAGCTGAAGGACGGCTGGCTGGTCCGCTGGCGCGTACGGGTGTCGGCCTCTGATGGGGTGGTGGGCCCGTGGACGGAGTGGCAGGCGTCCACCGTCGCGGTGAGCGGAACGGCGGGTGACGGCCTGGGCGCGGTGCCCGCCACCCGCGGCACCGACTCGTGGACGGTCGCCTCGGCCACACCGTGGTTGTACGCGAAGGTGACCGACGCCGGCGGATCGAAGCTGGTGCTGGGCGCCGAGATCGAGCACGACCCGGCCGCTCCCAGCCAGGGCACGGGCCTGATCTGGTCCGGCAAGGGCACCACCTCCTACGCTTCGGGCGGCAATGCCTGGGTGCAGGTCCCGGCCGGGCAACTGACGGACGGCATGAAGGTCCGCTGGCGGGTACGCGGCATCACCACCGCCGGCGCCGAAGGCGAATGGTCCCCCTGGCAGAACGGCACCGTGGACCTCCGCAAGCCCAGCATCGACGGCCTGGGGATGAACCCGGCGATCCGCGGCACGACGTCGTGGACCGCGGAGTCGCTGACGCCGTGGATGTACGCCAAGGTGACCGATCCGGAGAACCGGCCCAGCAAGCTCGATGTCGAGGTGGAGCACGACCCGGCCACCGGTGACGAGGGCACGGGCCTGATCTGGTCGGGCTCCTCGGACAAGGAGTACGCCTCCGGCACCAACGCCTGGACCGCCGTACCGGCCGACAAGCTGACCGACGGCTGGCACATCCGCTGGCGGGCACGGGCCACCACCACCTCCGGTGTGTCGGGGCCGTGGTCTGACTGGGTGTACGCGAACGTGGCGGCGCTGCCGTTCGAGTCGTTCTCCCCGGCCAACAACAGCCAGGTGGGCTCGTTGACGCCGGTGCTGTCGGCGAACGCGCGACCCTTCAACAAGGGCGAGGTCAAGTACTGGTTCCAGATCTGCGCAGGCAGCGCGCCGAACTGGCGCTGGTGCAAGGACTCGGCGGAGAAGACCGAGGACTGGACCAAGGAAGGTGTGTGGCAGGTTGTCGACGAGCGGCTGAAGTGGGGCGAGACGTACTCGTGGATGGCGAAGGCCGCCACCACCTACACCACGGTGACCTCCTCGTGGCGGACCTTCACGCTGGTGCCGGAGCAGGCGAACATCAACGGCCTGCTGGCAGGCGGCACGCAGGACCGGGAGTTCAACCATATGTCGGGCAACTACGCGCCCACGACGACGGACGCCTCGGTGGCGGTGCTCGGCCCGCCCTTGTCGGTGAGCCGCACCTACAACAGCCTGGACCCGCGCACCGACGGGATCTTCGGTGCCGGGTGGACCACCCGATGGGACATGCGGATCGAGGAGGAGCCGACCGGGAGCCTGCTGGTGACCTATCCCAGCGGGGAACAGCTGCGGTTCGCTCCGACGGGCAACGGTATGTACGCGCCCCCGTCGGGGACGTTCGCGACGATGGCCGCCGAGCAGGCGGGTGGCTGGCGGTTGATGGACAAGTCGGCCACGTCCTACTGGTTCGACACGTCCGGCAGCCTCACCAAGATCACCGATCATCGGGGGCGGGCGCAGGAACTGACCCGCGGCACCGACGGCAAGCTGACCAAGGTGACCGCGACGGGTGGCAGGTCGCTGACGTTCACCTGGGCGGGGAACCACGTGGCGAGCGTGTCCACCGACCCTGCAGACGGCAACCCGCTGACCTGGACCTACACCTACACAGCTGATCAACTGGTCAAGGTGTGCCCGCCGACCTCGGCGACGGCCTGCACGACGTACGAGTACGGCACGGCCTCGCGGTACAAGAGC
Source organism: Nonomuraea sp. NPDC052116 (assembly GCF_040680035.1). Taxonomy (NCBI): domain Bacteria; kingdom Bacillati; phylum Actinomycetota; class Actinomycetes; order Streptosporangiales; family Streptosporangiaceae; genus Nonomuraea; species Nonomuraea sp. NPDC052116. The sequence continues at coordinate 70,707 of NZ_JBFAWA010000050.1, forward strand.
CTGATCACCGATTCCGGGCCGGAGTACTACTACCGGCTGAACGAGGCCGAGACCCGTACCGGCACCACCGTCGCGAGCGCGGCGGGCTGGAACATCACCGAGGAGCAGGCCAAGCTGAACGGGACCACCCCGGCCGACCTCGGCGCCCAGGTGCCGGGTGCGCTGGCCGGGTCGCCGGACACCGCGATGCGCTTCAAGGGAGCGGCGACCTCCACCCACGTGCAACTGCCGCGCAACGCGATCAGCGGCCAGGGCGGCGATCTGGCCGTGGAGGCGTGGTTCAAGACCACCGCGTCCGGAACGGTCATCGGAATGCAGAACTCGGGGACCAACGGGCCGTCGGCGTTCACGCCGGTGGTGTACGTAGGCACCGACGGAAAGCTGCGCGGCCAGTTCTTCACCGGCTCCTCCACCGTCGCGCAGACGCCGATCACCTCCACCGGCGCCGTCAACGACGGCACCTGGCACCATGCGGTGCTGTCGTCGGTGGAGACCAAGCCCGCCTCAAGCTCGGCGCCCGCCGAGCACACGCAGACGCTGTACCTGGACGGAGCCGCGGTGGGCACGCTGGCCGGGGAGATCCAGCACGGTGACATGGCGGAGACCCGGATCGGCTCCGGATACGGCTCCACGGCCTGGCCGTCCAGCACGACCAGCACCGCGCTGTTCCCGTTCAACGGCGACATCGATGAGGTCGCGATCTACGGCAAGCCGATGGGTCAGGCGGCGGTACAGCGGCACTTCGCAGCCGGGAAGGCGCAGCCACAGCTGACCAAGGTGACCCAGCCGTCGGGCCGGGTGTGGGCGGTCAACGCCTACAACCCCGACGGCGGGCGGTTGGTGACGCACACCGACGCCAACGGCGGCACGTGGAAGCTGTCGGATCCGGTGTACGCCAAGCAGACCACCATCTCCACCTTCGCCACCGTGACAGTGACCGATCCGGACAACGGAGTCATCACCTACGTCTCCGACGCGCAGCGTGGCTACCGGGACGTGGCGGTGACCGACCAGGTCGGCGCGACCACGAAGTACACCTATGACGTGGGCGGATATCCGGCCAAGGTGATCGATCCGAACGGCAACGTGGTCGAGCTGGCGTTCAATGGCCGGGGGAACCTGCTGTCGAGGAAGACCTGCCGGACGGCGGGTGTGAACTGCTCGACGGAGTACTACAACTACTTCGTCGACACCGAGAAGCCGTTCGACCCGCGCAACGACGTGAAGATCGCCCAGCGGGACGGCCGATCGGCCTCGCCCACCGATGAGTCCTACATGACCTCCTGGGCGCACAACGCCTTAGGTGAGGAGATCAAGACCACCACTCCGCCCACGGAAGATTTCCCGACCGGTCGCAGCACGAGCAGCACCTACACCGACGGCACCGAACCCGCAGCCGGCGGCGGCACCATGCCGGCGGGCCTGATGAAGACGGAGAAGGACTTCAAGGGCAACGAGACCACCTACGCCTACAACGCCGCCGGTGACCTCGTCACTGAGACTCTGCCGTCGGGGCTGGTGAAGAAGTACACCCATGACGCGCTCGGCAGGGTGATCTCGACCACCGAGATCTCCAAGGCGAACCCCGAGGGCGTGACCACCACGACCAGCTACGACGGCATGGGCAAGCCGCTGACCAAGGCAGGGCCCGGGATCAAGAACGACGTCGACGGCAAGACCCACACGCTGAAGTGGTCGGCCACCTACGACGCCGACGGGCTGCCGCTGACCGAAACCACCGCGGACCTGACGGGCGGGGACGCGGCGCGGACCACGACCTACACCTACGACGCCCACGGCCGGCAGGAGACGGTGACCGATCCCGAAGGCGCGGTCACGCGGTCCGGGTACGACGCCAAGGGACAGAAGACCACGTCCACCGACCCGCGCGGCGCCACGCTGGCCTACATCTACACGCCGCGCGGAGAGCTGGCCACCACGGCGCTGAAGGGATGGACGGGCAGCCCGCTCGACCCGCAGCCGGCCACCGACGTGGTGATGGAGTCCATCGCCTACGACCCCGCCGGCCGCATCGCGTCCAAGACCGACGCGATGGGCCGCACCACCACCTACACCTACTACGCCGACAACCTGCCGTTCGAGGCGACCGCCAAGGGAGCCAAGCTGAACGGCTCCGCCACCGGGCGCGACGTCGTGCTGGACTCGCGGGTGTACGACGCGGCCGCGCAACTTGTCCGGCAGACGACGCAGGGCGGCACGCTGCGCGTCGACGCCGCCTACGACGCCGCCGGGCGGATCAGCTCGCAGGTGGTGGACCCGGATACGCTGGCGCGCAAGACCAGCTTCACCTACGACGCGAACAACAATGTGACCAAGGTGACGCGCGCCGCCGCGGGCACCAGCCGGAGCGAGGTCTCCGAGTTCGAGTACGACGTGCTCGACCAGCCGATCCGGCAGACCATCCACAATGACGGCGCAGACCTGGTCACCACGCTGACCGTGGACGACCGCGGTCTGGTGACGGCGATGACCGACCCGCGCGGCAACGCCGCGGGGGCCGACCCGGCCGACTTCACCACCAGCGTGACCTACAGCACGGCCGGGCAGCCGGTGCGCCTGCAAATGCCCGCCGTCCAGGTGGAACGCAACGGCGGCGCCGCCGTCACCGAGCGGCCCACGTCCAAGCTGGGCTACAACACCTTCGGCGAGCGTACGCACCAGGTCGACCCCGAAGGCCGCACCACCACGGCGGTCTACGACCGGGCCGGGCGCGTCACCACGCAGACCCTCCCGGTCTACACCCCGCCCGGCGGACAGCCGATCACCCCGACCACGACGGCGGAATACGACGCGGCCGGTCAGGTGGTCAAGGCGACCGGCGTGCGCGGCCAGGTCACCACCGCCGTCTACGACGTGCTGGGCCGCAAGGTGAAGGTCACCGACCCGCCCACCGGCGGAGCGGCGGCCGGGACGTGGACGTTCGGTTACGACCTGCTCGGCGAATCGTCGTGGACCGTGGATCCGACCGGAGCACGGTCCGAGGCGACCTACGACGACCTCGGGCGGCAGATCACGCTCTCGACCATCGAGCGCAAGCCGACGCCGGGCGTCTACGTCACCAAGCTGGACTACGACGACGCGGGACGGGTGGTGAAGACCACTCGTCCCACCGGCGACGCCTCCACCCGCGCCTACGACGCGACCGGTGCGTTGACCAAGCAGACCGACGCGCTCGGCAACGCCACCACCTTCGGCTACGACCTGGCCGGACGGCCCACCACGACCACCAACGCGCTCGGGCTCACCTCGACGGCCCTCTACGACCTGGCGGGTCGCAAGACCGAGACCCAGGAGCAGGACGCGACGGGGAAGGTGCTGCGCACCGTGAAGGCCGGCTACGACCTGGCCGGCAACCCGATCAGCAGCACGTCGGGCGAGGGGCACACCGTCACCCGCGCCTACGACGCCGCCAACCGGATGACCTCGCTGGTCGAGCCGGTCTCCGCGTCCGAGCAGATCACCAGCACCTTCGGCTACGACGCCGCCGGCGCCCAGACCCGCACCACCAACGGCCGCGGCAACTCCACCTACACCACCTACAACAGCCTCGGCCTGGTGGAGACCGTGATCGAGCCGGCCACCGCGCAGCACCCCGACCTGAAGGACCGCACCTGGACCGTCGCCTACGACGCGGCCGGCAACCCCGCCGTCAACCTGGCTCCCGGCGGGGTACGGGTCGAGCGCACCTTCGACGAGCTCAACCGGCTCGTCAAGCAGACCGGTACGGGCGCCGAGGCCGACACCGAGGCCAAGACGTTCGGCTACGACTCGGTCGGCCGCATGATCACCGCCAACGATCTGACCTTCACCCTCAACGACCGCGGCCAGCTGCTCAAGTCCAGCAGCGCCGTCGCCGGTGACCTCAACGTCTATGCCTACGACGCCGACAACCGCGTCGTGCAGCGCACCGACGGCACCGGCACCTCCACCTTCACCTGGGACGACGCCGACCGGCTCAGCCAGTCGGTGGACCCGGTCTCGGGCACCACGATCGACTACACCTACGACAAGGCCAACCGCCTTACCGGCATGGCCTACGGCGCGGGCGGTGCCCGCCGCACCTACGGCTACGACGACCTGAACCGGCTCGCCAAGGACACGCTCACCACCTCGGCCGCGGGGCCGATCGCGTCCATCGAGTACGGCTACGACCTGGACGACAACATGACGTCCAAGACCACCACCGGAACCGCCGGCGCCGGGAAGAACACCTACACCTACGACTGGGCCAACCGGCTCATCTCCTGGACCGCGCCCGACGGCGCCAAGACCGACTACGGCTGGGACGCCGCGGGCAACCGCGTCAAGGCAGGCGACAAGACCTACACTTACGACGAACGCGACAGGCTGACCGCGGGCGACGGCAAGACGTACACCTACACCGCTCGCGGAACCCTCGCCGAAGAAGGCAACGGCATGGTCCGCCTCATCAAGTCCGACGCCTTCGACCGCCTCGTCAACGACGACGGCGTGCAGTACGACTACGACGCCCTCGACCGGGTCGAGACCCGCACCCAGAGCGGCAAGACCCAGCGCATGACCTACGACGGCACCACCAACAACCTCGTCGCCGTCACCGACACCGCCACCGGCGTCAAGACCGCGATGTTCGGCCGGGACGCCCTCGGCCGCACCCTGGGCCTGTCGGACGGCGCCGGCGCGCAGCTCGCGTTCTGCGATCTGCGCGGCGATCTCATCGGAGCCTTCACCGCCACCGGCACCTCACTGATCGACTCGGTCGCCTACAACCCCTTCGGGGAGGTCGTCACCCGCACCGGAGCAGCCCACACCCTCGGCTATCAGGGCGCCTACACCGACCCGAGCACCGGCAAGGTCAACATGGCCGCCCGCTGGTACCAGCCCACCACCGGCAGCTTCATCAGCCGAGACACCCTCACTCAAAGTGCCGACCCCTCTGTCCAGCTCAACCGTTACACCTACGCCAACGACAACCCGCTCACGAACGTCGATCCCGACGGCCACGCCTCCTGTGCGAAGAAGCCGTACCAGAAGAAATGCGAGAAGCAATACGACACGTGCGTCGACAATGGCTTCAAGGGCAAGAAGTGTGATCCGTACGAGTCCTTCTACAACGACTGCACGGCCGGCTTGACGAAGGACAAGGGATGCAAGTCCGCGAACGAGAAGTATAACGATTGCCGATTCGCCGGCACCAAGGCGAAGACATGCGAGGAGAAAGCGGTGTACTCCGCGTGTGTCACTGGCGGTGGCGGAGGCACCTGCACAGGTCAGAAGCAGGTGTACGCGCAGTGTATGTCGGGGAAGAACTCCGATCGGGCGGGCTGTATCGAAGCGGGTCCTGAGTACCGAGAGTGTTTGCATCGCTACTCGAGCGCCACCAAGATGTGCAAGGGGTCGGCCATTGAGTATGCGAAGTGTCGTGGCGACAGAGAGCATGGTGGCGACACCGACCAATGCAAGGTCGTGAGCGAGGCATACTCGGTGTGCGCCTACAAGGGCGGCCTGCCTGAAGGGCTGGGCGGACGGCACGGCTACGGAAACAGCGCGAAATACTGCCAAGGAATAGCAGCCGACGCAACTCAGTGCCTGACCAAGATAAAGGGATCCCTAGGTGACTGCTTTGCCGCCGCCGTGGTGGAGCTGGACTGCATGGACAAGAAACACAAGATGGCTGCATGTGGAAAATTGGGGGACGCCATCCGTTGGTGCATCGACCATCCCACATCCACCTATTGCGATTCCACGCCCGGAAAACACTGCGTTCGCTCAGAAAAAGGCGGTCACACCTACAGAACGTGTACGACATATTATTCTCCGGTGCAGGCGTGGTTCATGTCGAACATCTACAAGAAGGACAAGGACATCACCGCTCCGGGCATCTGTAACCTCACGAAGTTCCTGGGCCACATACCGGCAGCCAAAACTGCGGAAGGTGCAGCAAATACGGTTTGCGGAGCAATCAAGGACGGGATCGATATCCTCAACTCCCTGGGCCCGGACGTGGACGCGATGAACAAGAAATGGGATGAGTTCCGCACCAAGTATCCCGGCCGCGGGATAAATGTCAGAGAGAAGTGCATGAGGGAGGACGACGGGATCGGCCTGGAGGCGCCTTGGAGATGTGGTCCCTTGACGTACAATCCCGCTTGATCCTTCCAGGCGTTCGAAACGGTGAGCCAAGATGAGGATGTTCTATCGCGCCGGTGCGGCGGTCGTCCTGCTGGCCGCGGGGGCCCTGTTCGCCGTGCAGGCGCAGTCGAACGAGGCCCTCACCGTCGCCTCCGCCGGTTCCGAGCACGATGGCCGCACGAATGAGGACGCCACCCCCTCGCCGGGCGAGTCATCCAGAAAACCCTGTGAAGCCCCTGCGGACGAGCATGAGGTATGCGCAAATGCGAAGCCTCGGCGGCACGAGCGCGAAGCCTTCATCGCGGACTGCGTGGCCGCCGATGTCGTCGGACTCTGGCCGAACACGTGCGCCGAGGCGGCGGAGCGGGTGGCGGAGACGTTCTCGACCTGCCGGTCCGCGGGGAAGACATTGCTGCAGTGCGAGAACGTCGCCGTTCACGAGGCGTGCGTCTATCGTGGCGGCGGAGCGATCTGCGGAGATTCCGAGCCTGTCTATCAGGCCTGTCGCACTCGTGGTGACACTGACATCGCACGTAGTTTCTGCATGGAGGGCAACATCGAATACCGAAAGTGCCGGCACGCTTGGGGGGTCACGGTGAGTGGCGACGTCTGTGTAGCGGCCACGGCTGCCTACGAGGATTGCCGGACGCGTTCACCCATCCATGAGTGCCAAGGCGTGCGAGATAAGTATGCGCGTACGCATTACCGCTAACGATATGGCATCGATCGGCAAAGGTGATTCGGGCAGCTGTGGGCACGGCCCAGGCGGCCGCAGGTTGTCGAACCGTTCGATGTAGCCGATGATCTGCCGTTCGGTCTCGGATCGAGTGGCGAAGACAAAGCGGTGCAGCCACCGTTCTGAATGCGGAGCGGCGGATCTGCCAGCCGGTGAGGAGCGGCTGAACTCGTCGTCGGTGTAGTTCGAGCCGCGGCCGGTGTCAAGCACGGCGCCGGGCGGGAGCAGGGCGGTATCGGCGGCCTCCGGATCGCGCCGACGAGCTCGGGGTTGGAGCACGTGCCGGTCCACTGCGAAAAACCAGAGACCCCACGTTGATCACCTATGTCGCCACGCTCGACGTCCCACGCCGCGTCGTGGAGCACCTCGCCCGCCCATCGCCGCCGGATCGGGACTCCGAGGAACTCACGCGTCCTGGGCCCGTACCGCCATGCAGTGCTGGTCCTACGCTGGTTCCGCGAACGCGGCCGCGTGCACTGCCTCGCCCGTCACGCCGGCGTTTCCCGGGCAACCGGCTACCGCTACCTCCACGAAGGCGTCGACGTCCTCGCCAGCCAGGCGCCGGACCTGCACGAGGTTCTCGGCCGCTGCCGAGGCGAGGGCATGACCCACGTGATCCTCAACGGCACGCCGCCCGCCTGCACGCATTCCCCACCCTCTACAAGGCGGCGGCCGACGGTCTGCCCACCCTCGCCCTCAACGCGATCTGGAAATGATCATCACTGGGAAAACGTCACTGCCTGACTCCTGTGCTGTCCGTCGGCTTCGCCGCGTCAGTTCGCACCGGGGTAAGCGGTGGTGCGCCACCAGTCGCCGGCTTTCAGATGCTCGATCAGCCGTGAGTCGGTGACCACCACGTCGTAATCGGCCCCTACGTGTGTCTCCTCGCATCGGAGGAAGGCCGCGGCGGATTCAGAGGACATCTCGTTGAACGGCCCTTCATCCTCCCAGGGAAATCCTCTGCCACTTTCGGACAGCCGTTCTTCGGCCGCCGCCGTGAAGGGGTAGTTGCGCGTCGCAGTCCGCTCCACACTCTCGACGAAGTCGCGATCCATCCCGTCGTCCTCGTCAACAAGAAGGTCCAGTATGGTCTCATCCTCTTCCAGATCACGGAGGAAGAAGCTCTTGTCGGGTAGCGGCCAGTGCCAGACGTCCGGGTTGAAGGCGGTTACCCGCAGTTGTATGCGGCGGCGCGCTGGATCGACGGCCAGCACCCTTACCGCGTAGAGATCAGTCACGACGCCATTCTCTGCTTGGGCACCCCCGCATCGTCAAAGGCCTCACACGCAGCCTCCGCTGAGAAAACCTCAGTGAGATGAGTTCCCCGGGCGCGGTCTCGCCGAAGAGCAGGGCGGCGGTCTTCTCGGCCGTGGCCGTGGCCGTCTGCGGGTAGACGGAGGTGTAGGTGTCGGCGGTGAAGGCGCTATAGGTATGTCCCAGCGTTTCCTGCACCACCTTCATCTCCACCCCGGCCGCCGGCAGCAGCGAGGCCGCGCCATGGCGGAGGTCATGCAGCCGGACGGGTGGTAGCCCGGCCAGGTAGGCCCGGCCAGAGGAATTGGTCGGAGACGTGCTGGGGATGCAGGCGGTTGCCGTCGGGCCGGGTGAGGACGAACCCGCTGTCGGTCCACGCCTCGCCCATGGCCAGGCGTTCCTGGAGTTGCCGCTGCCGGTGCGCGCGCAGCACCTGGGTGGTGTGGGGCTCGAATATTCGGCCACTGCGTCCGATCTGCGGGTTCGCTGAACACACCGGATCCCCAGCTCTGTGGTTTGAGCGGGCTTTGAACAACTGCTCAGGGGCTGTAGGCCGGCGCATGGATCGAATATTCGAGCCCCACACCCGTACTCAACAAGAGACTTCCTGTCGATCTGACAAAAAGCTATGGTGTGGTCATGCCCGACGACCCATGGCAGCCGCCGCGCATCCTGCTCGCGGTCGACCTGGTGATCCTGACCCTGCGCGACGCGCGCCTGCACGTCCTGCTCGTGGAACGTGGCATCGACCCGTTCCTCGGGGCACGCGCCCTGCCGGGCGGCTTCCTGCGCGACGAGCACGAGGACATCGAGGCGGCGGCGCGGCGCGAGCTGTCGGAGGAGGCGGGCCTGTCCGACGTGCACCTGGAGCCCCTGGCCGTGTACGGCGAGCCGGGCCGCGACCCACGCGGCCGCGTCGTGTCCGTCGCCTACCTGGCCATCGCACCCCGCCTGCCGGAGCCCATCGCCGGCACCGACGCCGCCGACGCCTCCTGGACCCCGGTGGACGACGCCCTGGCCCCGGACACGAAGCTGGCGTTCGACCATCGCCGCATCGTCATCGACGGGGTCGAGCGCGCGCGTACCAAGCTGGAGCACACCGCCCTGGCCACCGCGTTCTGCGCCGAGACCTTCACCATCTCGGAGCTCCAGCAGGTGTACGAGGCGGTCTGGGGCGTCCGCCTCGATCCCCGCAACTTCTACCGCAAGGTCCAGGGCGCCCGCGACTTCATCATCGCCGACGGCCCGATGCGCAAGACCCCGAACGGGCGGCCCGCCCGGCTCTTCAAAGCGGGTCCGGCCCACGTCCTCAATCCCCCGATGACTCGGCCTTAGGAGGTCGATGGTCATGATCGTGATCCTCACCGCGCTGGATCTGGAGTATCAGGCCGTCCGCGAACACCTGACCGACCCGCGCGTGCACCGCCACACCGCCGGCACCCGCTTCGAGCTCGGCCGCCTCTCCGGCGACGGACGCCGGGTGGCCCTGGGCCTGGTCGGCAAGGGCAACCATCCGGCGGCGGTGATCACCGAGCGGGCGATCGCCGCGTTCTCGCCGTCGGCGCTGCTGTTCGTGGGGGTCGCCGGAGCCCTGTGGCCCGGCATCGGCCTGGGGGACGTGGTGGTGGCCACGCACGTGTACGCCTACCACGGTGGCACCAGCGAGGACGACGGCCTCAAAGCCCGCCCGCGCGTCTGGGAGATCGACCACGAGACCGACCAGATCGCCCGCCACCTCTACCGCACCGAGACCTGGACCCGCCGCCTGCCCGCGGGCGCGACCGTGCCCGCGGTGCGCTTCGGCCCGATCGCGGCCGGCGAGGTCGTACAGGACTCCGCGATCTCCGCGCACGCCCAGTGGGTGCGCCAGACCTACCACGACGCGCTCGCGATCGAGATGGAGTCGGCCGGCGTGGCGCAGGCCGCCCATCACAACCGGTCGCTGCCCATGGCCGTGGTGCGCGGCATCAGCGACCGCGCCGACGGCACCAAGACCGCGACCGACGGCCTGAACTGGCAGCCGAGGGCGGCGGCCAACGCCGCCGCCTTCGCCGTGGCTCTCGCTCAGGAACTGGCCGTGGAGCACGAGAACCATCCGGCGAGCCAGGCGAGAGAGGCGAACAGCATGTCCGACAGCGTGAAGAACGTCGCCCGCGACAACGCCCGGGTGGGCGTCCAGGCCGGGCACATTCACGGGAACGTCACCATCGGTCACCCGCCTCAGACCCCGGCAGCCGACCCGGCCGCCCAGCTCGCCGAGCTGCGCGACCGGCTCGCCAGGGCGCGCAAGGCCCAGGAGGTGGACGAGGACACGTTCACCGCAGCGGAGCAGGAGATCGCCGTCGCCGCCGAGTCGCTGTCCGAGAGCACCGAGGAGGGCAGGGGCAAGGCGGTGATCGCGCTCAAGAAACTCTTCGGGCTCCTGGCGGGCGTGGCGGAGCTGGCGGCGCACGTGTCGGCCGTCATCGCGGCCATCCGGGGCATCCTGTGAACGATTCCCCCTCCGGCCCGACCAACCTCGCCCAGGACTCGGCGAACGTCGCCGTCCAGGCTGAGGCCATCCACGGACCCGTCAACGTCTACCAGGTCGCGGCCGCCCCATCGCCCGAGAAGACCTTCGAGGCGGGGCTCAATTCCCTGCGCGCCGGGATGGCTCCGGAGGCGCGCGAGCACATCCGCGACGCCGTGGTCCTGCGCAACTACGTCAACGGCCACTCCTGCTTCTACCTGCTGCTGGCTCTGCTCAGCGGACGCACCCTGCAGCAGGTGCCGCCGAATGAGATCGCCATGCTGCGCTGCGTGCGCGGCGCCGTCAACGACGACGACGAATGGGCCGACGCGATCAAGCTGGTCGACCACCTCCTGACGTCCCGTCCTGCGAATGGCGGGGCTGCCGACATAGAGCAGGAGCTCCAGAAGCTGACCGACGAGCAACGCAACGACGTCCTCCAGCACATGGAGATGTTCCTGGACAGCTCCGCCGAGGACGCCCTCTGGGCGCGCGCCTTCGACGCGGCCCGAAGCGACCGCTGCGCGAAGGACCGGCTGGGCCGGGCCTGGAAGTTCTTCCAGCCGGAACCCATCGGCGCACGGGTACGGCCGGCGGATCCTGTCCTCATCGGAGTCGGCACCTGGACCAGAGCCACGGCGACCACCGCGCTGGCCCTGGCGACAGTCGGCCTCATCGGCGCCACGGCATGGCAGCACAACGGGCCTGCGGCGGTGTCCGCCCTGCTGGCTCTCGCGGCCGGCTGCTACGCGAGCGTGCGCAGCGGCGTGGAGTGGCGGTGCAGAAAGGAGCGCCGCCAGGCGAAGGATCGCGAGGATCTGCGCCGGCCGGCGACCACGCGCGGCGACGGTTTCGCGAGCAAGATCGACCAGCAGTTCAACCACTATTTCGCGCTGTACACCCCGCGCGACGCGGACAGCGCCCGTTGGCTCTCGGAGACGGCAGGCGTCCGCCGGGCCCTGCGTGACGAGGTCGTCACCATCTACCGGGAGAGCACGGTCAACGCCAAGCGAGTCGCCTGGCTCACCAGATACCTGGTCGCCGACGTCGCGCGGCGCTGGCAGGCGGGCAAGCTGTGGGACTACCGCAAGGAGCTGCGCGTCCCCTTGCTCGTGAAAGCGATGTGCGTGCTCGCCGCGATCGCGACGGCCGCGGCAGGCGCCTTCCTGGTCTGGAGCGGCGCGCACGTCAGGCCGTTGCTCGTGTCGCCGGCCGCGGTCGCCGCCCTGGCCTCGGTCTGGTCCGCGGCTCGCCTATGGCTGCGCATCGCCGCGGAGTACAGGCGCCACTTCGCCGACAAGGCGGAAAAGGAGGGACTGCTGGCCGGCCGCCAGGAGGCTTTCGACCGGTGGAAACGCAAACTCGCCGACAGACCGGACGATCTCGAGATGGCCCGCTGGCTGGAGTGCGACCGCAAGGCGCTGATGGAGCAGGCGATGAGCCTCTACAGGTTGAAGCGGCAGGACGTCCTCGCCCACGCCTTCATCGAGGCGCCCGCCACACCCTTCTACGACAGGGCACGCATCGAGAACGGGCCATGGCGCTATTCGACATACAAGATCCTGCTCTTCCTGCTCACCAAGGACGGTGTGCGGCAGTTGACCGTGCACCTCGACTTCCAGAAGGCCACCTTCCGCAGCCGGGCACGCACCAACTACCGCTACGACGCGTTCACCTTCGTCCAGGTGGCCGAGACCGACAACGGAGAGAACGTCTTCGAGCTGACGCTGACCAACGGCGATCCGATCAAGGTCAAGGTGACCGACCCGCCCACAGAGGTCACCGAGAACGAGGACAAGGATCCGCAAGGCGCCTCACAGGTGACCCTCGGCACGGCGGGGCTCGGCAATGCCCTGCACGTGCTGGAAGGGGTCGCCGCGGAGGGCAAGGAGTGGATCGCCTTCGAACGCGAACGTGAGAAGGTCCCCCTCGCGGAGGTGAGCAAGGCCGTGAACGCCATCTTCGCCTGAAGGTGAGCCACTTCCGATGATCGCTCGTTCGCCAGACATGGGCTGGGTGGCCAGGTGGCCGATGTGTGAGGCGTCATCAGGGCGTTGATCCGCCGGCCTGCGTTCTGGCGGGCGGATCCGCCGCTGCCGATGGGCCGCTCGCCTCATGGCTCACCTGGCGCATCGGACTTGGTCCGCACCTTGGCGGTCGCCTTCTCGACCGCCTCCGGCGCGGCGGCCAGGCGTGCACGCTCGCCCGGGTCCAGGCAGGCCTCGCCGGGTTGGTGGGCCGGCAGGTCCAGGTGTGCGGCGAAGCGCCTGCAGGCGTCGGCGGCGACGTCGACCGGATTCCGGGTCAGGGGAGCGAGGGTCACGACCGTGACGGCACGCCGTCCCGGTTGTGCATGTACACGGGTGGTCAACCCGCTGAGCCGGCCGCCGAGGAGCGATTGCCAGAGGTCCCGGGTACGGCCGATGATGACCGTCATGAGCGGTCCAGAAGGGGCGCGCCGGGTTCACCAGCACGCAACCGGCTCGGGGTTCGCGCGCATCTACCAGGCCGCCGGCGACATGATCGTTTATGACGGCGGGGAGCCGTACCGGCTGGCGCTCTGGCCGGCCCCTGCCGCCGCCCCACCGCCGGAGCAGGCGCGGGCGCGGCCCAGCGGCCTGCTGCAGGCGGCGAACGGGCTGATCGCGTTCACCGGACGCCGCGACCTGCTGGACGACCTGCGGCGCTGGCGGGACGGGCCGGGCCTCGCGGTGCGGCTGATCCACGGAGCGGGCGGCCAGGGCAAGACGCGCCTGGCCCATGAGGTGGCGCGGACATGGCAGCAAGACGGGTGGGTGGTGCTGGCGGCACATCACCGGCGCGACCGCTCCGCGCCCGAGCCCTTCGTCGTTCCCGATCTGGCGCGGGCCGCCGGGGTGCTGCTGGTGGTGGACTACGCCGAGCGGTGGGACACCGCCGACGTGCTGTCGCTGCTGGCCGACACCCGCGTCGGCACGGGGCTGCCGGTACGCGTGCTGCTCCTGGCCCGCCCGTCCGGCACCTGGTGGCAGGGCCTGGCGTACCGGATCCAGCGTGACGTCCACCTGACGCCCGGCCGTACGGAGCTGGGGCCGCTGGAGGACGGGCCTGACGTCACGCGCGCCGGGCTGTTCGAGGCCGCGCGTGACCGGTTCGCCGAGCTGCTCGGAATACCGGACGCCGGGAATGTGGACCCGCCACCCGCGTGGGCCCGCCACGAGGCTTACCGGCTGGTACTGACCGTGCACATGGCCGCACTGGCCGCGGTGCTGGCCTACGATCGCGGTGATCCCCCGCCCGCCGACCCCGTGACCGTGTCGGCCTTCCTCCTGGCCCGCGAGCGCGATCACTGGGAGGCGATGTCCGCACCCTCTCGCGACAACCCGCTCCGTACGACTCCCGACGCGCTGGGGCAGCTCGTCTACACCGCCACGCTGACCGGCCGGCTCGGCCACGCCGACGGGAGGGCGGCGCTGGCCCTGGCCGGGATCGACTCCAGAGAGGCTCCCGGGCAGCTTCTCAAGGATCACGCGGTCTGCTATCCGGGGGCAGGGGACACGGTCTTGGAGCCCTTGTACCCGGACCGGTTGGGCGAGGACTTCGTCGCCTTGATGACCTCCGGCCATTCTCATGAGTTCCCGGCCGACCCATGGGCCGACGGCGCACCGGCCCGGCTGCTCGCGCCAGCGGAGGAGGAGCCGGTGGAGGGCCCCGGCCGTGTGTGGGCGCCCCACGCGCTGGCTACTCTGGTGGAGGCCGCGCGCCGATGGCCGCATCTGGCCGGCGGCCGGCTGTACCCGCTGCTGGATGCGTACCCCGAGCTGGCCCTGCAGGGGGCGCCACCCTGGCCGCCCTGGCCGCGCTGGACGGGATCGATCCCTATCTCCTGGAGGGCATCGCGGCCGTCCTGCCGGATCACCGGCACATCGACCTGGACATCGGCATCGCCGCCGTGACCTCCCGGCTCGCCAGGCATCGGCTGGCGGCCACCACGGAGCCCGCCCTGCAGGCCCGCGTCCACGAGGATCTGGCCATCCGCCTGGGCTATGCCGGGCTGCACGCTCGCGCCCTCGCCGAGGGCGAGCAGGCCGTCCAGATCATGCGCGAGCTGGCGGCGCTCGACCGCGCCAGGCATCTGCCCAACCTGGCCGCCTCCCTGAACAACCAGGCCACGAGGCTGATGTCGCTGGGCCGGCGGGACGAAGGGCTCCCGCTGCTCGAAGAGGCCATCGCGTTCCGGCGTGAGCTGGCCGCCGCCGACCCGGCCACCCACCTGCCGGACCTGGCAACCGCCCTGGCGAACCACGCTGCCTCGCTGGCCGAAGCGCGGCGGCTGGACGAGGCGCTCCCGCACTCCGAGGAGGCCCTTCTCCTGCGGCGGCGGCTGGTGGCGCTCAACCCCGCCGCCCACCTGCCCAACCTGCCCCCGTCGTTGATCAACCACGCCCTCCAGCTCGCGGACATGGGGCGGCGGGCCGAAGCGGTCCCGCTCTCGGAGGAGGCCGTCACCATCGGCCGGGAGCTGGCCGCACTCAACCCCGCCGCCTACCTGCCCGACCTGGCCACCGCCCTGGAGAGGCACGCCGGACGGCTGGCTGAGGTAGGGCGGCTGGACGAGGCACTTCCCCTCTCCGAGGAGAGTCTCACCCTGTGCCGGGAGCTGGCCGAGCTCAACCGGGCGGCCCACCTGCCCGACCTGTCCGTGTCGCTGAACAACCACATCGGGCTGTTGGCACAGGCCGGACGGATGGACGAGGCCATCCGGCTCTCGGTGGAGACGATCGACGTGTGCCGGGAGCTGGCCGATTCCGACCGGAGGGCCTACTTGCCTCTGCTGGCCGCCTCGCTGCACAACTACGCGCTCAAGCTCGTCCCGCCTGGGCGCGAGGCGGAGGCGGTCGGGTTCTTCTCGGAGGCAGTCTCGCTGCGGCGGGAGCTGGCCGGGCGGGACCCGGCCGTTCGCCTTCCTGAGTTGGTGTCCACGCTGAGGAGCCTGGCGGACCTGTCATCCAGGCACGCGCTGCGGCTCGTGGGCGAGGAGCGGCGGGCCGAGGCGCTCCCGTACTCGGAAGTGGCGGTCGCGTCGTGGCGGGAGCTGGCCGAGCTCGATCGCCCGCCTCACCTGCCCATGTTGGCGAGCGCGTTGAACAACCACGCCGGGCGGCTGGCAGAGGCAGGGCGGGCGGCGGAGGCGGCCCCGGTCGCCGAGGAGGCGGTGGCCCTGTGGCGGGAGATGGTGGGGCTCGACCGGGCCGAGTATCTGCAGGATCTGGCGCTCTCGCTGCGCAACTGTGCGCTTCGGCTGGCGGAGGCCGGGCGGCGCGCCGAGGCCGTCCCGCTCGCGCAGGAGGCCGTTGTCCTGTACGCGCAGCTGGCCGAGCTCGACTCGGTTGCTCATATGCCGTCGTATGTGCAGGCTCTGACAGTCCTCGGGCTCATGCTGGTGGAGGAGGCCAGGTTTCGCGAAGCGGTCGCACCCCTGCTGCACGCCTTGCCGGCCAGTCGCCACCTGCCCGACCACGGCCGGGACATCGTCATCACGATCATGGCACAGCTGTACCTTGCCTACGCGGGCGATTCCGCGGGGGTCTCCCGCGAGTACCGCGCGATCACCGGCCAGGACGTTCCCGGCTGGATGCGTGGGTGATCCGCCTCGCTGTCATCCGCCGTCGGACAACCTGAAGGCACGACACGAGCGAGTACTCCCTGTGACCGCTACGCTCCCGAGATCCGCACCTGAGCCGCTTGAAAGACCGTCTCGCAAATGGTCGATGCGGGACGACCTGGATGGCCGTCCGCATACGCGGTCACGCTTGCGTGGGCGGCGGTCGGTTGAAGACCGGCTGTTTCCCAGGCTGGCCCAAGTGACCGACGTCGACAACGAGCCTGAAAGGGGAGCCCTGCCCGGCGTGTTCCTCCTCCCACTGCCGGTTCCCGACGTCTCCGACTCGGGGCCGGGGGTGGCAGGGTGTGGGTCATTCATTGTCAACGGGACCACGATGGGTGCCGGATGTGCGCGCGTTGCCTGCCGCGTGTCTCGGTATGCCGACGGCTGCCACCGTCGGTTGCGGCCGTGACACGACCATGACACGGCGCGGACGAGACGGGGACACGGCTGGCCGACAGTGGACGGGGTCGGCCGGCGGGCGAGTTGCCGAGCGTGCTGCGAAGCGATCCGGTCGCCCGCATCGGGACGACGCTGTACGGCCCCGTCTCATCCGGCAGGGGGAGACGAACCGGCCGGAGGTGTTGTGACCGTCCGCTGGGACGGAAAGTCACAGCGAAGGTGATCACGAAAAGGAGCAGACATGGCTGATGACGGAGGATGGGACCGGCGTTCGGTGCTGCGGGGCGCCGCCGTGCTGGCCGGTGCCGCCGCGGTCGCACCGCTGCTGGGGAAGGCCGCCACGGCGTTAGCCGACGCCAGTGACGCGGACGCGCTGTTCAAGGCCGGCAAGTTCGAGCAGGCGGGCCGCGCGTACGAGGAGATCCTGAAGACAGACCCCACGAACCTGCGGGCCGCCCGCCAGCGCGGCTATGTGGGGCTGCTGTCCAACCGGTTCCCCGAGGCTGAGAAGTACCTCAAGATGGCCCTCGCGCTGGCGCCCGGCGACAAGGACACCAACTACTTCCTGGCCGACTGCTACATGCGGCAGGACAAATTCGCCCTGTCCGCACCATGCTGGCAGGCGGCCGGCGGCGCCAGCTACGCCAAGTGGTTCGCGGCGATCAGCGGCGAGGCGTATCAGATCCACGGCGACACCGCGCGGGTGGAGTTCACGCAGATGGACCCGTTTCCACTGGTGGAAGCCTCGCTCAACGGCGGACCGGCGAGGCGCTTCCTGCCCTACACCGGCGCCCCGAGTCTGAACCTGCGCGGGTCGGTGGCCAAGGAGGCCGGGCTGAGCCCCGTCTTCAGCGAGGAGACCGATTTCGGGCAGGGCACCGTATGGGCGCACTACGGGATACTGGACTCCTTCAAGCTGGGCGACATCGAACTGCGCAACATCCCTGTCGGCTGGTCGGAGACGGAGTCGGGCGAAGACGTCGACACTGACAGCGATGGCCTGATCGGCACGTGGGTGTTCTACCACCTGCTGACCACCTTCGACTACGCGGGCAGGTCGCTGATCCTGCGCCGCCCGACCCCCGAGGCGGCCGGCAAGGCACGCGCCGCCGCCCAACGGGCGGGCGCCGAGCCTCTGCCGCTGTGGCTGGCCCGTGAGCACCAGTTGCACAGCCTGGGCAGCATCGCCGGGATCGCCAACTCCGGCCCACGGGTGGTGGGCGTGAACTTCGGCGGAGTCGGCGAGACCGTCGCGGGTATGCACGGGGACACGGCCAAACTGTTGCAGATCCGCACCGACTACGACCGCCCGGTTGAGACCGCCGCCCACAATCACCCAGTCGTCGTCTACCCCTGTTACCCGAAGGAGATCCGCCTCGGCGACGCCGTCGCCAAGGACGTCTACTGCTTCACGAACCCACAGGCCGCGCTCGCCCCCTTCGGGTTCGACCTGCTGGCCCACTTCGCCCACTGCTTCTGGAAGCCCTACAACATCACCCTCGACTTCACCGACATGAACCTCTACATCGCCCGCGGCAAGGCCGCCTGATCACCACGACCGCACGCTGTTCCTGGGTTCCCCGACCCCGAACGTGCACGTGCTGACCAGCCCGCACCGCTCCCCGGCAGCTACCGGCCCCCCCGGCGATGAGGGCCTGGCCGCCCTGACCCTCCTGGCGGACCTGCGTGACTGGCCGGCCGATGTCGAGCCCGACCTGATCGCCGCCGCCCGCGATGGCCGCGTCACCTGGGAGGGGCCCTGGCGCCCGTGCTGCGGGTCGGTGACCGCCGCGCCGCCCAGCGCCGCCACGCCCGCCTGACCTTGGTCCGCGACCGCCAGGACGCCGACCACGCCGACCACGCCGGCCAAGACGTCCCCAGGACGTCCAGGACGTCCCAGCGCAGTCGTCCCCGAGCCCGTGGAGCGAGACTGAAACGACTCCGACCTGTGCCTGTGGCGCGAGGACGGGGAGTGGATCCTGCAGGGCCCGGACGGCGTGATCGACGTGAAGGGGCTGTAAGACGTCCTCGCCGATCCCAAGTCGTCCGGCCTGCTCACCCCGGTCGCCCGGCGCGGATTGACCCCGCTGTTCCGGCTGCACGTCCGCCCCTACGGCGAGGTACGCCTCGACCTGAACGCCCGGCTGAGCATCGGCGACCTCGGCTCGCCGGGAGCCGCACGTGACCTTGCCGCTCCGGTCTACTGATCGGCGGGGAGCTTGGCGACCGCGGCCTCCAGATCGCCATGGGTGGGCAGGGTGTACCGGCGGGTGGTGTCCAGACGGGCATGCCCCAACAGCTCGGCGACCACCACGATGTTGATGCCCTGGCGCAGCAGGTTGGTGGCGAAGGTGTGTCTTCTGCCCGCACTCGCTGTGTGCGGTTGTGTTCGTGTGGCGATCGAGCAGGTGGCTTTCCATCGGGGTGTTCGCGCTGGGGGTCGTCGCTTGTGTTGCCTTTCCAAGCAGGTCATGTGATGCAGATCACTGGCTTGGGTGCTCGTAGAGCAGATTGTCGGTGGTGCCTGCGATCATGTCCTGCGTGGGTGAGCTGGTCGAGCGGGTGGATGAACGGGACCGCGCGCTGGGGGTCGTAGACCGGGCAGAGGCGGAGCGTCGGCGATGGATGCATCGGATCGCGACGACGATCTGTCGCGATCCGATGCGGCGGATCCTCGTGCTGCGCCGAGCTGAACAGCTCACTCGCTTTCCCGGCCACTATGACGTGATGGTCGGCGGTGCCGTGGACGTGGGCGAGTCGTATGAGGACGCGGCGGCCCGCGAGCTGTCCGAGGAGCTGGGCGCCGACCTCCCGGTGCGTTTCATGTTCAAGTTCCTGTGCCGGGATGGGGTCAGCCCTGTCTGGTTCGGGGTGCATGAGGCAGTGATCACCGAGCCATTGGTTCCGGATCCGTCCGAGATCGCTTGGCATGCCTGGCTCACAGAGCTCGAACTGCGGGAGGCCGTTGATCGATGGCCTTTCGTTCCCGGTGGGCGAGAGGCGTTGCGCCGATATTTGATAACCGGGAACGAGGGCCGGCTGTCGGCTGGCTGATCGGCGGCATCATGTCGAGTGGGTGGCTCAGCTGCATGGCCCGATGCCCGTAGTCCGGGCTGGCAGCCGACGTACTCCGGCGTCGCGGGGGTCGGGGGTGTCTCCGGCTTCGCGAATGACGGCGAGCCGTGTTTCGAATTCTTCGCGCAGGTGGGTGTAGGGGCGGGTGCCGTAGAAGGCGGTGCGGTCAACGCCGGATTCACGGGCGAGGGTCTTGATGTCGCATCGTCCGCCGGGTGGCAGGCCGCCGAGGAGGAGCCGGTCCATGGCGGCCCGGATTCGGGTTTCGTTGTGGTGGCGTCGCTGGGGAGTAGGCCTCACGGGTGTGCTCCGGCAGCGGTGTCGATCGCGGCGACAACGCGTCTCGCGCGGTCGTGTTCGGCTTTCAGGCGGGTGCGTTCGGTTCGGCGGGTCGGGCCGCACCCCAGTGGCTTACAGCTGATCGGCCAGCCGCCGGGCCGCGACCTGTACGATGTCCCACGCGGTGGCGAACGGCGGCGCGTAGGACAAGTCAGACCAGGCCAAGTCATCAACGGTCGCGCCGTGCCACAACGCGGTGGCAACGGTGTCGATACGTTTGCCCGCGCCACGCCCGCCAACGATCTGCGCGCCCATCAGCCGATGATCCGACGGCGCTGCCAGCAACTTCACCGCGACCGGGTCGGCCTCGCTCATGTAGCCGCTGGCCGTGCTGCCTTCGGTGACCAGGGACGTCACCTCGATGCCGGCGGCGGCTGCCTCACGCTCATTCAGACCGGTGCGGGCGATCTCCAAGTAGGTCGTGCCCTCGGCGAATCGGGTGATCGCAGTGCCCAGCACGCCGCCGAACCGCAGCGCGCCTGGTGTGACGAGGTTGGTGCCGACGATCCGGCCCTGTTTGTTGGCATGGGTGCCGAGCGGCATGTAGGTCCACGTGCCGGTGAGCCGATGCCGGGTCTCGCAGCAATCACCGGCGGCCCAGATCCCGTCGGCCAGGCTCCCGTCCGGCTCGGGTCGCAAACCGCCATTCGGGCCGCTCGGCAACTTGTCGAGGTCAAGGTAACCGGTGTTCGGCGTGATCCCCAGCGCCAGCACGACCAGGTCCGCCGGATAGCGCTCGCCTTCTGCGGTGTACACGCCACGCACTCGTCCGTCCGCCACGTCCAGCCGCACGACGGGTGAGCCGACCACGACCCGGACTCCCGCCTCGTGCATCCCCTTCTCGATGCGAGCGGACAGGTCCGGGTCCAAGGAACTCATCACCCGAGTCCGGGTGATCACGGTGACCTCGTAGCCACGCCTCCTGGCGGCCTCGGCCATCTCGACGCCGATGTAGCCGCCGCCGGCGACAACCACCCGGCCACTGCCCTTGGGCGGTCTCACGAGCAGGTCCAACCAGACAGCGCCGTCGGTGAGCGTTTTGACCGGCGCGACGCCGGCATACCGTTGCCCTGTGCTGGGGTGGACGGCCCAGTCCGGCACCACGGCCGACGCACCGGTCGCGATCACCAGCTCGTCGTAGCCCAACACCTGCTCACCGTCGGCATCCTGGTAGGTGACGGTGCGGGCCTGCCGGTCGATGCCGGTCGCGGTGGCGCCGAGCCGCAGGTCGATCCCGGCTGCCCGGTGCTCCTCGGCGGTGCGGGCCACCAGGGCGTCGCCACTGGACACGTCTCCGGCGACCCAGTAGGGGATGCCACAGGCGGAGTACGACGTATCGCCGGTCGCCTCCAGCGCGGTCACGGCCAGCTTGGTCCCGGCCGCCCGGATCGCCTGGTGCGCCGCACTCATCCCTGCCGCATCGGCTCCAATGACCAGCAGACGGGTGGCGCTCACCGGGTCACGTCAATCGAGGCCATGGCTTGGAGCCTATCCAGCTCCGGACAGAGGCGGAGCCCTAGAGAGAAGCAGTGAGCTGACCTGCGGCGATGTCTACCGGGGGGCCTGTGCCGTTGGCCGTGGCGATCGGATTGCCGACCTGGAGATCAGCCTGGTGTGCTGTTCGCGCTCGCTGGCGAGTCGTGGAGCCCACACAGGTTCTCCACCCGAAGCGGACGCGGGCTCCTCGCGGTAGAAGATGTCGATGTCGACCTCTTCGCCGCCCATGACCACTGTGTCCCACGCGTCGCTGATGACCAGGATGCGCAGAGTCTCAGCCGACAGCCGGCCGAGGTGGGCACGCAGGGCGGCGTCGTCGGGCAGGCCGGAGACGCGCTGAGACAGACGGCCCCGGACGATACCGAGCCGGTTCATCAGCGTGTCGATGTCCGCCGCGACCTGCGCGTCCGAACTCGGAGCGGCCTGCGCGTCGGCGCAGCCTTTGGCGATGTTGTCCTTGATGGCACGGGTGACGCCATCCTCGTCGGTAGTGACCATCGCCTGCCAGGCACGGCTCTTGTGCCGGTACTGGAGCATCGCCATGGCTGCCTCGTGGCGGATGAAGTCCGCGTCGCGGAAGGCCCGCCCGCGCCAGGCCTGGCTGAGCGACCGGGCCAGAGAGATGGCCGAGGCCAGCCCGCTGTTGAGCCCGCGCCCCGGCCAGAAGTGGATGGCATTGGCGGCGTCGCCGAGCAGGAAGCCGTAGGTGCCCGGAGTGGCGGACGTAGGGGCGTGCAGGCGCGCGGTGAAGCGCGGCCGCTGCACCATGTCGAGCCGGAAGGCGGTGACGGCGCTGAGGTTGTACTCGGCCACGCCGAACATCGCCAGCCCTTCCTGCACCCGCCGCCACAGGGCGGACCCTTTGATCAGGGCGGGCAGGAACAAGGTGCCGTGCGTGGAGCAGTGGAAGTCGCCGTCGTCGGTGCGGCCCATCATGCACGGGTTGGCGGCGACACACTCCTCGAACACGCGACGGACGGGATCGATGCCGATGACCTCCTCGGCCTCCTCGTCGGTGAGTCGCATGTTGAGGAAACCCTCGCCGCCCAGGGCGTTGAGCAGGTAGCGGTTCTGGGCCACGGTCAGCAGGACCGACATGGCGTCAGGCAGGTCGGACTTGACGCGTAAGCCCAGCACGACATCCTGCAGGTGCTTGCCGTTCAGGGAGTAGATCGAGCTGTCGGCGGTGCCGAACTTGCCGGTGAAATGCTCCCGCGTGCGCGAACGGCCACCCTCGCAGATGGCGAGCACATGATCCTGCTTCGCGCTGTCGCCATGCTCGTCGGGATCGAAGCGGGTGGGGACGAGCCGGATGCGGTCGGACTTCTCGCCGGCCATCTCCAGGAGCGTGTCCTCGATGTAGGCGATGCGGAGGTTGCGCGGGGCTTGTCCTCGGATGGAGTCGGGGCCGGGCGGCCACATCTCGGAGTACGCCCCGGGCTTGAACAGCCGAGCCTGCACCGGGTCGGGGAGGTTCAGGTACTGGCGGCTCTGAACCGTGACGACCTGCTGGCGCCGTACATTTCCCTGATCTTGCCCCTTCCATGCGACCTGAGCACCGTCCTGGGTCCAGCGGCCGTCGTAAACAGTGACGACGACCCGTGATCCCATGAGGTGCTCCAGGAGGAGCGCGAAGGTCAGCCCGACGGGCCCACCGCCGGAGACGGTCACCCGGAGTACCGGCCCCGGATCGACCGATGGGGCGGGCCCGCTCGCCCGCGGCAGCGGGGATGCGCCGAAGACCGTCGCGACGTCGTCGGAGGACAGGAAGCGGAACTGCTCGTCGCCGATCGTGATCAGGTCGCCCGGTTGGAGCACCTGGGAGGTGACGCGCCTGCCGTTGACCAGCGTCCCGTTTCGGCTTCCCAGGTCGTGCAGGATGTAACGCCCTGCCTCGTGGCGTATCTCGGCGTGGCGGCGCGAAGCTCGTTCGCTGGAGAGCACCACGCTGCAGTCTTGCCTGCGGCCGAAGGTGGTCGGCGTGTCACCGAGCGGGAAGTGGCGGTCGGTGAGGGGGCCGTCGTGTCCGACGATGGAAGGGGGCATGATGCCTTCCTTATCGTGACAGGAGATCTGGTCATCGATGAATCCAAGTCCATCATGTGCGACCAGACGCAGCCGCGTAAGTGGGAAGTACGCACATCGGCAGCTGGGACTTCTCTGTTCCGCGCCACTCAACTTGAGGATGAGGCTTGGGTTGATGGTCAGCGGGCGTGAGGACAGGATCCCTGCGCGGGCATAACTGGGTGTCCGTTTCGGGTGCGACGCCATGGTGAGGATGAGCGCCTGGCTTGCGGGGATTCGATCGCCTTCTCGATGACGGTTGGAGATCGATCGTTCCGTCTTGGTTGAGCGTGTGCCGCAGCGAGGTTGCGGGCCTGCTGCACCGTCATGCTCCAGTCGGGTGCGGGGTCACTCCGGCCAGGTGCAGGCGTCGGGTGCCGTGCTCGATGAAGATCAGCACATACAGCCGTCTGAGCAGTATGGTCTCGACCACCAGGAAGTCGCACGCGATGATCGCGTGGGCTTGAGCGGCCAGGAACTGCCGCCAGGTCGGCCCGGCCCGGCGGGGTGCGGGATCAATATCGGCGGCGTGCGGGATCTCCCACACCGTGGAGGCAGCGAGCGGGTGACCCAGGCGGGCCGACTCGCATTGGATTCTCCGGTGCCCCCAGGTCGGGTTCTCCCGCGCCATCCGAACGATCAGCGCCTTGACCGACTGGCAGGTGCAGGGTCGTCCCGGGCGCCGCCTGTCGGTGAAGGTCCATTTACGCGCCACGAGGCCCTGTCGATACGTAACGGGACCGTTTCGAACGGCCGCGTTACGTACCGCGCTGACTCGACCAGCCGGCTGCATCTTCTCGACGAGCTTGATCTTCACGAGCCGCCCGCGGAATGCCGGCCTGGTTGCGCCGACCTGCCGCCCGATGATCGTGTCCTGGAGTCCTCACGGGCGAACGCGGATGACCGTCTTCCCCGTGCGTCGCTCGGTCGGGTTGAGGGCGGCGACGGCATCGTCGAGGGTCGCGACGTTGCCGATGTTCGTCCGCAGTCGTCCGTCCCGCACCCGCTGGACGATCTCACTCAGTTGGGCGCGATCGGACTCGACGACGAAGTCGATCGCCAGGCCGTCGGCAGGCCGCGCCTCGGGCGGCCCGACGACGGACACCAGCGTTCCTCCGGCTCGGATCAGGCCTGCGGACCGCCTGCCGATGTCGCCGCCGATGACATCGAAAACCAGGTCGACTTCGCCGACGTCTTCCAGCGTGTCGTTCTCAAGGTCGACGAACTCCTGCGCGCCGAAGTCGAGCGCCTTCTGACGGTCGGCGGCGCGTCCGGTGCCGATGACGTAGGCGCCGGCCTCTCGTGCGAGTTGCGTCACCATCGACCCGACTGCGCCGGCCGCGCCGTGCACGAGGACGCTCTGCCCTGCCTGGAGGCGGCCGTGCTCGAACAGTCCCTGCCACGCGGTCAGTCCCGAGATCGGCAGGCTCGCGCCCACCGTGAAGTCGACGTCGCCGGGCAGCGGTGCGAGGTTGCGTGCCTCGACGGCCACGTACTCCGCCAGGGTGCCGTCGCGAGTCCAGTCCGTGAGGCCGAACACCCGCTGTCCCACCGACCTGCCCCTGGTGCCGTAGCCGAGAGCGGTGACCACTCCGGCCAGCTCGTGCCCGGG